>CACXDS010000255.1 GCA_902766425.1 uncultured Lachnospiraceae bacterium | reverse complement strand
GATATGAAGTTCTGCTTCGGGCCGTCCATGAAGCTGTTTATGGAAGGAAAGCATGTCACAGTCAGGCTGATGGCCGGCAATACGGGGGATGAGTTCCCGAATATGATTCCGGCGGAGAATGAAGAACAGCTACGGGAAAAGGCGGAGGCAATCTTTGGCAGCGATGCGGAGACCTTCCTGTCCTTCCCGGAGAGCCATAAGAGGGCGGGGGAGAAGGCCTTTGCTCCGGTAAACGGAATTGAGTGCGCTGTAAAGGCTGTGGCCATCGCAGCGGAGAAGGAAGCATGTCCGGTTTATTACTATCGCTTTGAACCGGATATTCCCGGTTGGGATAATCCCGGTACATTCCATTCCGTAGAGCTTTGGTTCTTCTTTGAGACGCTGGCAAAATGCTGGAGACCTTTCACAGGCAGGCACTATGATCTGGCGAGACAGATGTGTGATTACTGGTGTAATTTTATTAAAACCGGGGATCCCAATGGTATGGGGACGGACGGGAATGAGCTCCCTAAGTGGCTTCCCTATACGAAGGCAGGGCGGGATGGTATGAGCTTTGCTTCCAAAGGCGCAACGCCGCAGCATGGTGAGACGGAATTTATGAGATTTCTTGTGAATCAGAAAATGGTAAACGAATTAAAATAAGGAATAAAAAGCAAAGTGCAGGCGTCACATGGATCTGGTGGCGCCTGCCTTTTTTATACGCAGTAGGATTATCAAATGTATGTCATGATTGCATGAGTAAATATCTGAAGGCCAACGCGACAAGCGAAAGAGGTTTCTTGCCTACGCTACCGCCGGAGCCTTCGCGTTTCATTGACAAAGCCTGGGCGGTAGGGTAAGATGAAGGATGAAAAGTCAAAGAAGAGCCATTATATTTTATTGGCAAGGCTGGATGAGAGTAACAAAGGGTGGGTATTTTCATGACGGCAATTGATAGAGAACAGATGTCCCGGGAAAATAGGACGGATCAAGTATGGCGAGTTTTGGAGATTCTATTTGTATGTTTTTTGATCTGCTATCCCATGAGGCATATAGCCTGGGGGGGAGATCTCTGGGATGTGGGTTATAATTATGGGAATTTTCGATTTGGCAATATGCAAAGTATGGGAAAAATGTGGTTTTTTTCCACTTATCTTTCCAATGCGGTGGGGCATTTTTTGACTATTTTACCCTGGGGACACACCGTTTTGGGGCTGAATCTATATACGGGTCTGTTTGCCGGGGGTCTGGCAGTCATGGGATATTTCTTTTGTACCCTGACCCTGCACATACCCAGAATACTGGTTTTTGTGGGGGAGTGGATCGCGCTGAGTCTCTGCTGGTGCCCCACGGCACTGTTATATAATTACATAACATATGTTTTATTTACATTATGCGCCATATTGTTATATCATGGTTTAACAAAAGGCAATAAATTGCGGCTGGTTTTGGCTGGAGTATGCCTGGGAAGCAATGTATTTGTAAGGTTTTCCAATCTTCCGGAGATGGGGCTGATCCTTGCAGTTTGGTTCTATGATCTGTTACAGGGATGGGAGGAGAAGCAATCGGAGGGAGCACATTGGCTTAAGAACGCACTGCTAAAGATGCTGTGGGATACAATGCTTTGTCTGGCGGGATATCTGATGGCAGCAATCGTTTTTCTGGGGTGGATCGGTGTGAGGTATGGTCTTTCCCAATATGCAGAGGGAATCAGACTTTTATTTGCCATGACGGATCTTGCTACGGATTACAAGCCGGCCTCCATGCTTTATGGTCTGATCTGGCCCTTTAAGGAAGGCCTGTACTGGGTAAAAAGAATCCTGATCTTTGCGGTGGCGGCAGTGGCGGTATATGCGGGGATGGATTTTGTTATAAGCGTTGTGGGAAAAAATAAGAAGACAGGAAGTGTGCTAAGGCTGCTTAGTTGTTTTGGTCTGGCAGTGGCCTTTGCCTTTTGGCTATTTTTGCAGAGAAAGGATCCGGCTCCTAATCTCACGGATTTTTATTATACAAGCTACTCACCGATTTATTGGCCGGGCGCTTTGTTCCTAATGATGGTTTTGGGCGTGGGGGCCATAGATGTGGTGCGAAGGAATGCACATCGGGAAGAACGCTTTTGGGGAATGACAATGATATTGATTGTTATTTTAACCTCTCTGGGCAGCAATAACGGACTTTTCCCAAGTTATAATCATCTTTTTCTGGCAGCACCCTATGTATTGTGGAGAGTTTATTGTTTTACAATATGGAGCCTGAAAAAAACAACGATAAAAGCAACAAAAATTTCTTTTCTGCCCATTTCTGTATTGCTGTGGGTATTCCTGCTGGTATGCAGTATACAATTTGGAGTGTTTGGGGCGTTTTTTTCTTTCTGTGAAGGGACCGGAATGCAGGAAAAGAGTAGCAAGGTGGAGAGCAGTATACCTCTAAGAGGGATAGGAATGGGCGCGGAGAGAGCAAAATGGCTGGAGGAGATTTCGCAGTATGCTAGGGAAGCACAGCTGACAGGCAGGAGGGTGATCCTGCACGGGAAAATTCCGGCCCTGTCCTTCTATCTTGAGATGCCGCCTGCTTTTCATTCCTGGAACGATCTGAAATCCTTTCAACCGGAGACGATGAAGCAGACACTGGCGGACTTGATGACAGAGATTGACAAGGGTGGGGAGAAGCCTGTGATCATCGCGGATCAAAGCTGCTTGGAGGAAGGGCAGGAGGACGAAAAGTGGGAAATGATCCTTGACTTCATGGGAAGATATCAGTACAAAAGAACCTTCGAGAACGAGAAATTTGTGATCTGGGAGTAAGGGGGTCCCGATTGGCATGGGATCAAAGCTTTTTGCATAGAGTCAGAGAGAAAAAACAATCCGTCGGTCAGTTGATGCTGCCGACGGATTGATTCATACAAGATTTTTTACAGTAGCTGTAACCCTTTTTCCTTCGCTTCCTTCATCACATCATCCGGCCAAAGGGAGCATTGCACCTCGCCGATGTGTGCTTTTCTTAAAAAGAACATACAAATTCTGGACTGACCAATGCCTCCGCCAATGGTGTAGGGCAACTCGCAGTTCAGGACTGCCTTGTGGAAAGGCAGCTCTGCACGCTCCGGACAGCCGGCCTTCTTCAGCTGCTCCATCAGCGAATTCTCATCCACACGGATACCCATGCTGGAGAGTTCCAGAGCAATGTCCAAAACAGGATAATACACCACAATATCTGCGTTCAGTGCCCAGTCATCATAGTCCGGTGCTCTTCCGTCATGGGGTTCGCCATTTTCCAGATCGTCCCCGATCTGCATGATGCAGACGGCACCCTTCGCCTTGGCAATATAGTATTCCCTTTCCTTGGGAGTATTGTCCGGAAACATTTCTGCCAGCTCACTGGTGGTAATGAAAAAGATATCGTGGGGCAGGATCTCTTCTATATAATCGTAATGAATGGACATATATTTCTCAGTCTTGCGAAGCACCTTATATACGATGCGGACAGTGCTCTTTAAGGTCTCTATATTGCGATCTTCCTTGGAGATGATCTTTTCCCAGTCCCATTGATCCACATAGATCGAATGGATATTGTCTGTCTCTTCATCGCGGCGGATGGCACTCATATCAGTGTAAAGGCCTTCTCCCACAGAAAAACCATATTTTTTCAAAGCGAATCTCTTCCATTTTGCCAGAGACTGCACAATCTCTCCCTGCTTACCGTCCTGACACTTCATGTCAAAGGATACGGGGCGTTCTACGCCGTTTAGATTGTCATTCAGCCCGGAAGCCGGATCTACAAACAGAGGAGCGGATACGCGCAACAGATTGAGACGCTCGGCCAGCAGAGTCTGGAAAAAGTCTTTTACGGTTTTAATAGCAATCTGGGTATCATACAGGTTCAGGTCCGAATGATAGCCCTTTGGAATCATCGATGTACTCATGAGTTTGTCCTTTCTGGTCAGAATTACATACCATTTCTATTTAACTGCTTTTGGAGCAGGATTGCAAGAGTTTTATTGCAAAATTCAAGAAAAATGATTGGCTGATGACATTTTTTTATGAAAATCGCAGAAAAATCAAAAGCCGGGAAAGGATTTATTTGTGGAAATGGGTGGTTTACAATTCAACCCTTTTGTATAAAATATAAATAATTCGTAGTTGGTTGTGTTTGTCGTAAGAAAGGATGGTAATGATTATGGTAAAGACAATTCGATTGACCCCGGATGCAGTGAAAAGTTTTGTGGATGTAGCTTCCAAATGTGATTTTGACATTGATATCAGTTACAACCGTTATGTGGTGGATGCAAAATCATTTCTTGGTGTGTTTGGATTGGATTTCAGTCGTCCACTGCGTGTTTCCTATGATGGCTTTAACGCCGCTTTCGAGGAAGTATTAAAGGCTCATGCGGTAGCATGTTAACGAAATAAATGGATAAGGTACGAGAACATAGATTCAGTAAGGCCAAGTACGAAAAAAGCTAAATTGACACTCTCATAAAGATGGGTTAACATCTTTGTGAGAGTGTATTTTATTGCGTTGGAATAAAAGCAATAAAAGCAAGGGGATAAAAGCGAGAGAAGAAAAGCGAGAGGGTCGTATAATGGCGAATGATTTGGCGATAAAAGCTTCTGATAATGGTTCAGCACAGCAAATAGAGCAAGCGGAAGGCGAAATACGGGTATCGGTGAGGCGGCTCGTGGAATTTATTTTGCGGGAAGGGGATATTGATAACAGACGCCAGGGAGGCTCTGAAAACGCCATGCAGGAGGGCAGCCGCATCCACAGGATGCTCCAGAAACGCATGGGGGCGGATTATCATGCCGAAGTTCCTTTGAAGGGCAGTTTTCCGGCGGTGGGGTATCATCTTGTAGTGGAAGGCAGAGCGGACGGTATCGTGGATATTCCTGGCAAAGTGATGATCGATGAGATCAAGGGGACTTATCGGGATCTGAATCATCTGAGAAAGCCGGATGCTTTACACATAGCGCAGGCGAAATGTTATGCCTATTTATATTGCGTACAGAAAGGACATAAAGAGGTCCAGGTGCGCATTACTTATTGCAATATAGAGACGGAAGACATCCGTTATTTTTATGAGACACTGCTCTTGGAAGAGCTGGAGAGATGGTTTATGGGATTGGTCGGGGAGTATCGCAGATGGTCCGACTTTATCTGGAACTGGAAGGGGACAAGGCAGGAGTCTTTGGGAAGAATGGAATTCCCCTTTCCGTATCGGGAGGGACAGAAGGATCTGGTGACTTATGTCTATCAGACAATCTATCATAGGAGAAAGCTGTTTCTTGAAGCACCCACAGGCGTGGGAAAGACGATTTCTACGATTTTTCCTTCCTTGAAGGCCATGAGCCGGGGAATGGGGGAGAAATTGTTTTATCTGACTGCAAAAACCATTGCCAGGACAGTTGCGGATGACACGATCGAGCTTCTGAGAGAGGGAGGGCTGCGTTTTAAGAGCGTGGTTCTGACAGCCAAGGAGAAAATCTGCTTCATGGAGGAGACACTGTGTAATCCTGAGAATTGTCCCTATGCCAAGGGGCATTATGATAGAATCAATGACGCCATATATGATCTTCTTACTCATGAGGATCGGTTCAACAGGGAGATAATAGAAGAGTATGCAATAAAATATCGGGTGTGTCCTTTTGAAATGACACTTGATATGAGTCTTTTTGCTGACGGTATCATATGTGATTATAATTATGTCTTTGATCCTCATGTATATCTCAGGAGATTCTTTGAGAGCGGGGGAGGGGACTATTTGTTTCTCATCGATGAGGCACACAATCTTCTGGATAGGGGGCGGAAGATGTACTCGGCAGAGCTCACCAAGGAGATGTTCTTGGAATTAAAAAACGATATAAAACATCACATGCTATTAGAAATGCAAGAAAATTCAAAAAATAGAAATAATGACGAAAATGAGGAAAATGAATCCATAAAAATGGAGGAAAATACTCAAATGACTTTAGAGCTGACGGGAATGTCGATGCCCTTGTCAACACCGAAAAAGCCCAAAAAACAAAGGAAAAAGCAAACAGCAAAAAGTATTTTTGTGAGAGAAGGATACGCTGAAAAAATAATTTATTATTTGGAGCGCTGTAACAAAGAACTACTGCTATTAAAACGGGAATGCGAGACCGGAAGAGTGGTGGAGGAGATCGATGATTTTGTAAATTTACTGACGAAACTATACGGGATCCTCTCGGATTATCTCGGGGAGCAGGAGGAAGAGTCTCTTCCTGTCAAAGAGAAGCTCTTGGATTTCTTTTTTGAGAGCGCTCACTTTTTGGAGATCTATGAGCGGGTGGATGAGCATTATGTAAAATACACTCAGTTAGAAGAGAATGGCACCTTTCGCTTAAAACTGTTATGCATCAATCCAAAAGAGAATCTGAAGGAATGCATGCTCCGGGGGCGCAGTACCATCCTGTTTTCGGCTACACTCCTGCCCATTCAATACTATAAGGAACTGCTGGGAGGGGAAGAGGAGGACTATGAGGTATATGCAAAATCCATATTTGATAATGAAAAACGGGCGCTATTTATTGCAAACGATGTGACTTCAAAATATACGCGCAGATCCCGGGAGGAGTATTTTCATATTGCGGCTTATATTGCAAGCATTGTAAACAGCAGAGTGGGAAATTACATGGTATTTTGTCCCTCCTATTCATTTCAGCAGGCTGTTTATGAAATCTTTGAAGACGAATTTGCCGCGGATAATGTGGAGTGTGTGATTCAGAGGGAGGAAATGTCGGAGAATGAGAAGGAGGAGTTTCTGGGAAGGTTTCAGGGGAATGAGGAGCTGAATCTTCAGGGCTTGATCCAAATGGAGGTGGAGGCGGCGGAGGAGACTACCCTCGTGGGCTTTTGCGTACTTGGGGGCATTTTCAGTGAGGGAATCGATCTGAAAAAGGATTCCCTGATCGGCGCAATCATTGTGGGTACCGGTTTCCCCCAGGTTTGCTTTGAAAGAGAGCTGTTTAAGGAATATTTTGATAAACGGGATCAGAACGGATTTGATTATGCCTATCGATATCCGGGAATGAATAAGGTATTGCAGGCTGCGGGGCGAGTGATCCGTACCCAGGAGGATGTGGGCGTCATTGCCCTTTTGGACGAAAGATTTATGCAGTTGTCCTATCGCAGGCTTTTCCCGCGGGAGTGGACAAATTACGAAGTGGTAAACCTGGATATGCTGGAGCGAAAGCTGGAAAGATTTTGGGATTCCTGGGGAAAATATGAGTGATATATTATGTGGACTTTGGCTGAACGGTTTTCTTCTGCCGTAAAACTTGCATCCCAAAATGAAATGATGTAATATAACCTTAAATAAAATGACAGCTGTAGATTTAAAGAATAAACTGCTTTTCCGCAATCTGCGAAACGGACATTAAAAATACAAAATGACAAGAGTGTCACAGTGGATAACTATGTGGATATTGTGGATATTTCAAAGAACTGACATTTAAAACTGACAGTTTTTCCACCGACATTCTTTTCCCCACTCCTGTCTCAAAAATGTTTAAATACAGATGTTATGTTATTTTGGTTTTCCACGATAGTATGATATAATAAGCAGAAGGAGGGGCCGATGCATAATCAGCAAACAATAATAAGAGAGGATAACAGCATGAGCAAAAAAAGAAAGCTGATCAGTGCGCTTTTGTTCATAGGCTTGGCACTGGTATGTATTGTGGGGGCATTCCTGACAGGGCCCCCGGGCGGGGAGAAGGAATCCATTAAGGAGGCTATGAAGGATGCCGTCCTGCATGAAGAGAATAAGGTAATGTTTGGTCCATTAGAGGTGAATCCCGCTTTTCTCTCCGCTGTGACAATAACGGTTGTTATACTGACAATCCTGTTGATCATCAGAATATTTGTCATCCCCGGATTCCGGTATATCCCGGGGAAGTTTCAAATGCTGTTGGAGTTATGGGTCGGCTGGGCGGATGATCTGGCCAAGAAGAACAGCCCTCATAGAAACGGCTTCTTGGGAGCTTATGTATTTGCAGCCGGATCCTATGTCTTTATCAGTACTATGTTTGAACTTTTCGGAGTGCAATGGGTGACAACGAGTGGAATGTCCATTTCACTTCCGGCGCCGATTACGGATATCAATGCAGCCATTGCCATGGGAGTGATGTCCTATGGGGTAATCATGTCGGGGGGAATAGCGGGAAACGGGATCAAAGGTGTTTTTCTCACACTGAAGGATTTTTCGCTTCCGATCTCCATGAGCTTTCGTCTTTTCGGAGCGCTGCTCAGCGGACTGCTGGTCACAGATCTGGTCTATCATTATATTCATCTTAGCTTTGTCTTGCCTGTAGCGGTCGGATTGATGTTCACTGTGCTCCATGCCATCGTGCAGACCTATGTCCTCACGATGCTCACAGCTCTGTTCTATGGGGAAGTGAGTGAGAAGGTTCAGAAGAAGAGCAAGGAGAAGAAAGCGGGGAAGACTCGCAAAGTGAAAACAGCCTAGAGAAAGCGACATATGGAAAGTAATAAAATAAAAAAATAATGAAAGCAATAAAGTGAACGCTCCGTTGTACAAGCTTGCCGGGCTTGTCAGTAAAAGAAAAAGGATGGAAACCGGAATGAATACTCATTTAGAAAAAAGGGGGAATAGAAAAATGAATTTGAATTTCAGAAAAGGTAGTTGGTTAGTTGCTGCACTGGCAGTATTTTTCTTAGCCATTGCTGTACCGCAGAATGTGCGGGCGGCTGCGGAGGATGAGCAGCAGGTTTCTGCTGAGGCGGCGGAGGCCAATGCCATGGGGACCAAGGCACTGGCAGCGGGGATCGCTATTGGATTGACGGCTGCAGCCGGAGCCATCGGCATGGCCATTTCAATTGCCAAAGCCTCCGAAGGGATTTCGCGCCAGCCGGAGGCAGCCGGTGACATCAGATCCAGCCTGACCCTGGGTCTTGTATTCATCGAGACCGCTATCATCTATGCGTTGATCGTAGCAATCTTGATCATCTTTGTATTATAGAACAAATAGGATGAGTGCCGGATCATAAATTATGGGGAGAGAACAATGAGCTTACCTTTAAATATTGATTTACAACAGGTGTTTTTGCATATGTTCAATTTTGTGATCCTGACCGGGGGCATGTATTTTCTGCTTTATAAGCCGGTGAAGGATTTTATGGACAAGCGGAAGGCCTATTATGCCGGACTGGAGCAGGAGAGCAGGGAAAAGATGACCCAGGCTAATCTTCTGAAGGAAGAATACGAGGGGAAAATGGCTCAGGCAGACCGCGAGATCTCGCAGCGCAGGGCTGATGCGGCAAAGGAAATGGAGCTAAGCAGGGAGAGATCCCTCGCTCAGGCGAAAAAGCAGGCACAGGACATTCTGGATGAGGCCAGAAGCCGGGGGGAGCAGGAAAAGGAAAAGATCATTTCGAAGGCACGGGGGGAGATTGCGGATCTCGCCGCAGAAGCTGCCGAAAAGATCCTGTATTCATCTGCCTCCGAAGCCTTTGACGGCTTTCTGGACAGTGCGGAGGGGAGCGTGAATCATGAGTAAAGCAGATGCTCCTCTGAAAGCGGTTTTACAGTCCGCCGTTTGCCCTGACGAAGTTCAAAAGCAGAGATTCCTAGCATTCCTGGAGAAAAAATACCATACCAAGGTGGAATTGATCTGGGAGAAGGTGGAGACGGGGGATAACGGCTTTTGTCTTCGTGTGGGAGCGGAAGTATATGATTGGAGTGTGAAGGGGAGATTTGAACAATTCCGTGAGGAATTGCAAAAGCTCAGTGAGACCTCCGCACCTGTGATCCCTCTATTGAAAAACACCATAAATGCCTGGATGCCCGAGAGTCTTTCACGGGAGCTGGGCGAGGTGATCAGTGTCGGCGATGGGATTGCCATGGTAAAGGGACTGGAAAAAGCAACCTACGGAGAGATTCTGGTCTTCCCCGGAGGTGTAAAGGGGATGGTTCAGGAGCTGGGACCGGATGGCCTCGGCTGTATTTTGTTTGGCGAAGATGACGAAGTCTATGAGGGCGCAAGGGTCCTTCGCACCGGCAGAACAGCAGGAATCCCTGTGGGGGAGGGATTCCTGGGACGTGTGGTGGATGCACTGGGCAGTCCCATAGACGGGATGGGGGAGATCGTTGCGGATGGCTATAGACCTGTGGAATCGCCTGCTCCCGGTATTATCGACCGCAGCCCCGTGAATCGCCCCATGGAGACGGGACTGCTCACCATTGATTCCATGTTTCCCATCGGACGGGGACAGCGGGAATTGATCATCGGGGACAGGCAGACGGGTAAGACTGCCATTGCACTGGATACGATTGTAAATCAAAAGGGAAAGGGCGTGATCTGTATTTATGTTGCCATCGGACAGAAGAACAGCTCCGTGGCACAGATCGCAGATTCCCTGCAAAAACGGGGCTGCATGGAATACAGCATTATTGTCAGCGCCTCTGCCTCGGACGCGGTGCCCCTCCAGTATATCGCTCCCTATGCGGGGTGCTCCCTGGGAGAATACTTTATGGAAAAGGGCCGGGATGTGCTGATCGTCTATGATGATCTCTCCAAGCATGCCATTGCCTATCGTGCGCTGAGCCTTTTGCTGGAGCGCTCTCCGGGGCGTGAAGCATTTCCGGGAGATGTATTCTACCTCCATTCCAGACTGTTGGAGCGGGCAGCCAGGCTTTCCGAAGCAAAGGGCGGAGGCAGTATGACAGCGCTTCCCATTGTGGAGACGCAGGCGGGGGATGTGTCCGCCTATATTCCGACTAATATCATTTCCATCACGGATGGGCAGATCTTCTTGGAGAGTGATCTCTTTTTCTCCGGCCAAAGACCGGCAGTCAATGTGGGACTCTCCGTATCCCGTGTAGGAGGCTCCGCCCAGACCAAGGCCATGAAAAAGGCGTCCGGCTCCATTCGCCTTGATCTGGCTCAGTATCGCGAGATGGAGATTTTTAATCAGTTTTCCAGTGATCTGGACGAGATGACCAAGAACCAGATTGCTTACGGACAGGGCCTGATGAGGCTACTAAGACAGCCCCAGTACCATCCTATGAGGCAATTCCAGCAGGTGTTGACCCTGCTTGTGGCGCTGGATAAGTGCTATATGAAGATTCCGGTGGATCAAGTACAGGAGATGAATCAGAGGGTGCTCCGTCACTTGGAGGAGCAGCTTCCGGAGATCTGTCAAAGGATCCAGGAGGAGGGAGAATTTACCCCGCAGGACAGGGAAGAGCTTCTCAGAGAGGCCAGGCAGTTTATAGCAGGGACGGGAGGCGTCTAAATGCCCAGCACGAAGGAAATCAAGGGCCGGATGAAGAGCGTATCCGATACCCAAAAGATCACCAACTGCATGTATATGATCGCCTCCACTAAGATGAGGAGGGCAAAAGCTGAGCTGGACAAGACCAGGCCTTATTTTGATGCGCTTCAGACAGAGATCGAACGTGTCTTTCAGGTGGATCGCAAGATCAAAAGTAAGTATTTCTATGAGGAAGATATTCCCGGAAAGAAAGAATCGGACGCCGATAGAGCCAAGAGACTGAAGGTTGAAAGAGGAGCCGTGGCCTGCCTTGTCATCACAGCGGACAAGGGCCTGGCAGGCGCCTATAATCAAAATATCCTCAAGGCAGCCATGGCGATGAGGGAGGAATATACGGACCTGAAATTATTTGTGGTGGGGGAGTACGGAAGGCGCTTCTTTGATACCCGCCACATAGCCGTGGAAAAATCCTTTTTATACACCGCCCAGAACCCGACCATCAGCAGGGCCAGGGAGATCGGGAAGGTTCTGCTGGACCAATTTGACAAAAATGAGATCCGGGAAATCTATATTTTATATACGGACTTAAAGAGCAGCATCCGCGAGGAGGTCATAAAGGAAAGATTACTTCCTTTCTACAGATCAGATTTTAAGACGGAAAAGGGGAAGGGAAAGCTTCAGAAGGATTTTGAATTTGTTCCAAACCTGCGAACGGTCTTGGAAACCTCGGCGAGAAATTACTTGCCGGGATATGTCTATAGCGCCCTGGTGGATAGCTTTTGCAGTGAGCAGAATGCCAGAATGGAGGCCATGAGCGCTGCCAGTGACAATGCGGAAAAGATCATGGATAAGCTTCGGCTGCAGTATCACCGCGCCAGACAGGCTGCCATCACCCGGGAGATCACGGAGGTTTCCGCAGGGGCAAAGGCACAGAGAAAGAAAAAGCTAAAAAAGCTGGAAGAGATGAGGAGCGAGACAGGTGAATAAGGGTGAGATCGTAAAGATATCCGGTCCTGTGGTGGATGTGAAATTTGAACACGGAAAGCTTCCCGGCATTCGGGAAGCCTTGAGAGTGACCGTTGCCGGAAACACAAAGATAATGGAAGTGGCGCAGCACCTGGGAGGGGATATGGTGCGCTGCATCATGCTGGCGGAGAGCGAGGGCCTTGGTCGTGGCATGGAGGTGGAAAGCCTTGGCAGCGGTATTCAGGTTCCCGTGGGAAAGGGTACTCTTGGCAGGATGTTTAATGTGTTGGGGGAGCCTATTGACGGAAAGGGGCCGTTGCCCGATGGTCAAGAGCATTGGTCGATCCACCGCAAGGCGCCCAGCTTCGCAGAGCAGAGTCCGGCTGTGGAGATCCTGGAGACCGGGATCAAGGTGATCGATCTTTTGGAGCCCTATGCGAAGGGCGGAAAGATCGGACTTTTTGGCGGTGCAGGTGTGGGAAAAACTGTGCTGATCCAGGAATTGATCCACAATGTGGCGATGGAGCATGGCGGATACTCCATTTTTACAGGCGTCGGAGAGCGAAGCAGGGAGGGAAATGATCTCTGGCTGGAGATGCAGGAGAGCGGCGTGGCGGATAAGACCGCCCTGGTCTTCGGACAGATGAATGAATCCCCCGGCGTTCGCATGAGAGTGGCGCTGTCCGGTCTTACCATGGCGGAATATTTCAGGGATAGGGAGAACAAGGATGTGCTGCTCTTTATCGATAATATCTTTCGATTTGTACAGGCGGGCAGTGAGGTTTCCACGCTGTTGGGGCGAATGCCCTCTGCGGTGGGTTACCAGCCGACTCTGGCGGGAGAGATGGGGGCCTTGCAGGAGAGGATCACATCCACCAGAAATGGTTCAGTCACATCCGTTCAGGCAGTGTATGTGCCTGCGGACGATCTGACGGACCCGGCGCCGGCCACCACCTTTTCACACTTGGATGCCACCACCGTTTTAGCCAGAAGGATCGCGGAGCAGGGTATCTATCCCGCTGTGGATCCGTTGGAATCAACCTCCCGCATTTTGGAGGCGGATGTGGTAGGGCAAAAGCACATGGAAATTGCCAGGAAAACGCAGGAAATCCTGCAAAAATACAATGAATTGCAGGATATCATAGCAATCCTTGGCATGGAGGAGCTATCGGATGAGGACAGGAAGGTGGTGCTTCGGGCCAGAAAGATTCAAAGGTTTTTGTCCCAGCCCATGCATGTGGCTGAGAAGTTCACCGGAATGCCGGGAATCTATGTACCTCTTTCCGAGACGCTTAGGGGCTTCGGGGAAATTCTCTCAGGCAGCATGGACGAGTATCCGGAGGCGGCCTTCTACAATGTGGGAACCATAGATGATGTGATCAAAAAGGCGGAAAGCCTGAAGTAGGGAGAAAGGAACCGTATGGAAGAGTTTCAAATATCGATTTTGGCGGCGGATCATCCCTTTTATGAAGGACCCTGTATATCCCTGGTAGTACCTACTCTGGAGGGAATGTATGGTTTTATGGCCGGGCATCTTCGCATGATCAGCTCCGTGGTGCCCGGTATTTTGCATTATACTCTGCCGGATGGAACAAAGCGGTATGCTGCGGTCTCCGAGGGAATCGTTAAATGTGAGGACAATAAGATTCTGGTGCTTGTGGATACTGCGGAGCGCCCGGAGGATATCGATGCCAATCGGGCTAAGCTGGCGGCGGACAAAGCTAAGGAGAAATTACTGCAAAAGCGGAGCCTGGAGGAATACCATGTGGCGCAGGCGAATCTTGCCCGGGCAATGAATCGGCTAAAGGTACACAAGAATCATCGGGAGGACGGCGGGGGATTTTAGAATGGGGATTTTAGTAGATATCCGGGATGTGAGCAAGGTGTATAATCCCGGAGAAAATGAGGTGCGGGCATTGGATCATGTCTCCGTCTCCATTGAAGAGGGGGAGTATGTGGCCATCATCGGGCAGTCCGGAAGCGGGAAATCCACGCTGATGAATCTGCTGGGATGTCTGGATGTACCCACGGAGGGGGAGTATTACCTCCATGGGAACAATGTGATGGAGCTGGATGACGATGAACTCTCCGACATCCGGAATCAGGAGATCGGTTTTATCTTTCAGGGCTTTAACCTGATCGCAAACCTGACGGCCTTAGAGAATGTGGAGCTTCCCCTGATCTACCGGGGCATTGGAAAGAATAAAAGGCGGATGCTCTCCGAAGCTGCGCTGGAAAAGGTGGGACTTCGGAATAGAATGGATCACAAGCCCTCCGAGATGTCCGGCGGGCAGCAGCAGAGAGTCGCCATAGCCAGAGCAATAGCCCAGGCACCGCCTGTCATTCTGGCGGACGAGCCCACAGGTAACCTGGATTCTCATTCCACCTGGGAGATCATGGATGTATTGGAAAAGCTCTATCAGGAGGGAAGAACGGTCATTCTCATCACGCACAACAATGAGATCGCCCAGCGCGCCAAGAGGATCATCAAGATCAAGGATGGGCGCATCGAGGATGATACGAAGGACCATGTAATGCGCACGGATTCGGATGATGAATCACCGAAAATAACAAAAGATCCATGATAGGAGAGATGGTTCGTATGAAAAACCAATCGAAAAAGAAGAAAAAGGGAAAGAAGCTTATCTGGCTCATCCCTTTGGCAGTCGTGATCATAGTGGGTGCAGTGATCTTAAAAAATGCGGGGAAGCCCGTGGAGATCACCCCCACCGTGCAGACCGTTACAGCCCAAAGGGGTGATCTTCAGGAGGAGATCAGTGTGGCAGGTACTGTGGCAGGAGCCGAGACCGTAACTGTTTATGCGCCCGCATCCGGCACCATCCGGGAAGTATTCGGACGGGTGGGAGATGAGGTAAAGCAGGGGACGCTCTTTGTCACCTATGATCTGGACAAATTGGAAAAGGAGCTCCACCAGGCGGAGCTTCAGAATGAGAGGACGAAGATCGCATATGAGAATACCCTGGACAATAATACCAAGGGCACCGGGAAGGTGAAGGAAGCAAATGTCAATCTTCCCGTTTTGGAGCAGCAGATCAGTGATCATCAGG
>CACXDS010000254.1 GCA_902766425.1 uncultured Lachnospiraceae bacterium | reverse complement strand
CCTTCCGCTTATTATCCTACCACAAATATGATCGGCAGACAACTCAATTAAAGTCATTCTCTATATGCTCTCTACCCATTTCTTTTCCAGATCATGGTCACCTTAAACAGGTCCCCGTCAATGTCAATGTCGAATTTTCCGCCCTGCAGCTCCGTGAAGCTGGTGGCGATGGCAAGTCCCAGGCCGCTTCCCTCCACGCTTCCCCGGGAGGCATCCCCCCTGACAAATCGCTCCTTCAGCTCCTGCGCGGGCACATAGAGCTCTGCCTTTGTAATATTTTTTAGGGTCACAACGACCCTTTCCTGCTCCGTGACCATGCTCACATAGACCCGCGTACCCTCCATGGCATATTTGACAATATTCTGAAAGAGATTCTCATAAATGCGATAGGTCTTCTCGCCGTCCAAAAGCAGCGTCACCTTCTCCTCCGGGAAGGAAAATCTCGTGATCAGCTTTTTCTCCTTCAGCTTTTCCTCCATGTCATAATAGATCTGCTTGATCAATCCCTCCAGATCGCATTTTTGGAGCTTTAGCTGCACATTCCCGGAGTTTGCCTTGCTCACCTCAAAGAGATCCTCGATCAGCGTTTTCAAGCGAAGCGCCTTCTGATCTAAGGTATCCACATACTGCTCCCTGTCCTCCTCGGAAATATTCTTATCCTTCAGAAGGTTAATATAGGTGATAATGGCGGTGAGAGGCGTCTTCAAGTCATGGGACACATTGGTGATGAGCTCCGTCCGCATCTTATGACTCTTCACTTCTTCTTGGACAGCCTTGTCGAAGCCGTTCCGAATCTGCACCAGCTCCTTTTTCACCGGTTCAAAAAGCCCCAGCTCCCGGACAGGCTCGTATTTCAGATTTCCGTTTGCCAGCTCCCGGGTCATGTGGGCCAGCTCACGATAATCCTGCTGCACCTGCAACACGCTTTTCATGATACGGTAATATAACCAGACGGAGTAGGGAATCAAAAGGAGAATTCCCGCCACCCATCCGCAGCAGCAAACTACCATCAAAACAGCCTGCAAAATCACCAGCCTCCGGACCTTTTTGCGCAGATCCTCACTAAGATCCGTCTCCCGATACTGCCGGTACAGCCGCTCTGCGGCCCTCTTGCAAACAGCAAAAAGTCTAAGAAACAGACTCCTTTTTTGGAGGTACTCCCCCAGTCCGCAGGCTCTGATCTCTCCCAGATTTCCTCCCACATACCATGCGATCAGCAAAAAGCTGAAGCCGAAAAGAACCGCTGTCCCGTAGTCCCTTCGATATCCCAGGCTAAGATCGGTTGCCCATTCCCGGATCCAATAGTCCCAATCCGCCAAAGGAATCACCAAGAGCAGAAGCATAAGCAGCAACAGCTCAAAGGGCATTCTTGCCAACACTCGTTTCTCACGCTTTTCAGCGGATTTGGGATTCAGCCACAGAAAACCGCACAGCATTGCCAGAAGAAGCAGTGCGCAGCAAAAAAGCTGCACCTCCTCCCGCCCAAACCATCCTGCATAAATATTCCATTTGCGATCTGTCCCTTCCTGGCCTATGCTCTGCTGCCATTTCTCCGGAGTAATGCCCAGCACAAAGCTGCAATCCCGAGGATTTTGAAACTGCAGCGCCTTCTCCACTGCCTGCTTCAGCTCCTCCGTTCCCTCGCTATCCAACTGCGAAAGCATTTCATCCAGAAACTCTTCCCCACCAAGCAGCCGCATCGGATTCTCAAGTAAAATGGCATTCAGCCTCCTCCTGAGCCCATCCCGGTCCGCTGAGGCAAAATTGCTCTCAGAAATGGAGGCCATGCCATGCGCATCATAGTCGATCTGAAAAAGAAACACATATTCCGCGGCCGGAATCTGATCTCCGCTCTTTACACCGGAATTTGTGAGGACACGCTCCGGCGCTGCCTTATCCCAGATCCAATAATCGTAGCTTTGATTAAACTCCGCAAACTGATTTTGCCATATAGAGTCCAAAGCCCCGGCGGTCACATTTTTACCCGCTTTCACCCAAGCCTCGTATTGATCCTCAAGGAACTTTTTCGCCCCCTCATCCGCATAAGCAGAGGGGCTAAAATCCGGTGTTTCCTCAAAATAGAGGGTCTGGTAGG
>CACXDS010000253.1 GCA_902766425.1 uncultured Lachnospiraceae bacterium | reverse complement strand
TTACCCGGTCCATTGATCCCAATACAAGAGTCAATATGAAAAATCTGGAGATGGAATATAAGACGACCTCGAATGAGAGGAAGAGCATGGAAATCCAACAGGGAGAGGCATGGTATTACATTATCTAGGCGTTGCTTTATCTGACGGAGGGAACGGGGGAAATGGACGAAGAAAGTAAGGGCATGCCGTGGTGGGAACCTATCCCAAGTCCTATCATGAGCTGTTGGAGGCCAATGGGTCAGAGCATATTTGGTATGAGATCGAGGACGCAGATCATGACAATAATGCGATCAAGAGTGGTCTTTATAATCTGTTTAAGCAGATCGCATTTGACAAAGCAAAACAGTGAGTGGGGAATAGAGAGCGGAACATTTTTGGGACACCGATGAGGTGTCCCTTTATTATAATGCCATAAGTCTTTTCATGGGACTTTTACTGATCATGAGTGGCGGAAGCAGGAAAAAATACATACGAACGGTTTTGTTCACAAGGCAACGGGCTGCGGATGTCTGATTCTGACGGGGAGCTGGCTGATTCAATACGCGGTGTTGCGGCCTAGCTGGAAGAAGGACGGAGATAAGCTTTTTTATAAAGCGAAGGAGAGGGTTTTGTGATGCGGGGAAAGGGGGGCAGGCCTTGCCTTGAGAATGCCTCGCTATTGATTGTCACGGATGCGTCTGATTGACGCTTGACAGGGTGGAGCTGCATCCTTCGGGGTGACTTGCCGGATAGAAAAAAAGATGATAAGATATGCAGAAAGAGGTGTCTAATGACTTATAATGTTAAGGAGGTGCAGCTTCGGCAGATCTTTTGGTATTGGATCCTTGGCATGGCCATCGGCTCACTGGTGTCCGTGTTCGCAAAGGATCGGATCCACGGACTGTTTTCCAATATGAAAGGGAAAAAGTGGGGACTCCTTGGGATTGTTCCCGCTTGTCTTTTGGGGATTGCATCTCCCCTTTTCATGGCCTTTTCCTTTGTGACGGGGCTGATTGTGAATCTATTTCTTTGAAATTTAGAAACTAGCTTTTGGGGAGAGCATTACCATGGAGAATGAAAAAAGTTCCATTTCCGCTTTTGTGATTTTTGAGATAATCATTCTGATCCTGGGAATTGGCATGAGCATTGCCAGTACTTTGAAGCCGTTAAAATATACGATGAAATATGCCTGGTGCTTTGCATTTCCCGTTTTGGGAGCCTTCTTTGTGATCGCCCTGATCCTCATGATCAGAAAGAAAAGGGCAGCCCTGATAGGTGTGATTTTGGCTTTTGTCTATCTCTGTACGGCGGGATTTGGAGCAATCGTATGTGAAGTAAATACAACGAGACTGAGATTGCTCACTCATTTTGAGGGAAAGTCGGTTACTGTCTCATTTGATGATTCTGTATATGAATGGGATGGAAAAAGCGTCACCTATGATCCAAGTAAACTGGAGGTGGATTCCAAGGCTTCCGGCAGGGAAGATTTTGCTTGCATGGTGGGCGGAGAAAAAAAGGATTATTTGCTCTATACCGATAAGGGGGATCGGGATGTTTATTATTTAGAGGTCAGCTCCGCGGGAACGGGCATTTTTCTCATATTATCACCAAAGCAATGATACGATCGGGCAGGGGAAAAGACACTGTTCGCACAGAAAAGGAGGGTTGCCTTTGCAGGGCAACCCTCTTTCCCTTTGTCCATAAAAAATTTTACGAATAAATGTAACGCTGAATGAAGGCTTGCGTCATATAGGGTGAGGTTAACTTCGAAGTTCATTTTTCCGCGGAGGAGAGGCGTGAGATGACGGATGAAAAAATCATAGATTCTTTTTGGGAGCGCAGGGAAGAGGCAATCCGGGAGACGGAGAAAAAATATGGCGCTTATTGTTTGCAGGTCGCCCAGGGGATTTTGCACGATGAAGAGGATGCTTCGGAGTGTCTGAACGATGCATGGCTGAAGGCTTGGAATTCCATCCCGCCTGCAAGGCCGGAGCATCTGAAGTGTTACTTGGTGAGAATCGTGCGCAATCTGGCTGTCAGCAAATATCGTACAAAATTTGCAAAGAAGAGGGGGCAGGGCGAAGTGGCGCTGGTCCTGGAGGAATTGGAGGAATGCGTGGCGGGACAGGCGGACGTGGAAGCCCTGATTGACGCCTCGCAGCTGCAAAAGACGATCAATGTCTTTGTACGTGCACTGCCGGCAAAGGATGCGAATCTCTTTGTAGCTCGGTATTTCTATGCCGAGTCCATAAGGGAGATCGCAAAGCATCATTTCCTTGCGGAAAACAATGTCAGGGTGAGGCTTAGCCGAATGCGGGCAAAGCTGAAAAAAGAATTGGAAAAGGAGGGCTATGTGATATGACTGGAGCTGATCTTTTTGAGGGATTTGGGGGATTGGAGGATGACCTGCTGATCCGGAGTAGAAAAAAAGGGAGATTGGAAGGCCAATCTCAAATACTTTGGAAATATGGGGGTATGGCGGCTTGTCTCATGATTCTTATGGGTGTGGCAGTTACATTCAGGGGTGGGAGAGAGCCCCGGTGGGGGCAAGAGGCGCAGGAAAGCGATGCAACCGTTAAGGATGGCGAACACCCGCTAAATGCCCTGGGGGAAACTTTGGAGAATACGAATGCCACGGGAGGCCGGGAAGAAAAGGAGGCTATTTTCACGGAGGTGGAAAAGGAATTGGCGAGACCCCTCAATTCGGAAGATTTAAGGACGCTCCTGGCTTTGGATGGGGCAAACCTGGAGATGGCGACGAAAGCATATACCGTAAGCGTTGGGGGGCATAGGGCTGATTATGTGGGCATTGCTACATCGGATAAGGCAAAAGCGACCCTTCTGGAGCATGCAGGCGAGGTGGTGGCTGATTCTGAAGAAGGATATCAGCTTCGGAAACTCATGGGACATGAGGATCTGCAGTATCTAGTCTCCGTAAGGGAAGCTGAAAATGGAGAAATGGTGGGACTTCTCAAGTTTGAGAAATTTGAGGAAATGGATTATTCGTATCGAGAGGTGCTGGAAACCATTTTCCATGTTCACGGAGCGGAAGATATCGTCAAGGTCGTGGTTTCACCTGCATCCATGGACAACACGGACGAGGGAAGGACCATTCAGGAAGAGATTGGAACACGGTTTATTGAAGATGAAGCCGTGATCTCGGAAATCTGGCAGATGCTCTGCGGTCTTCGTCGCGAGGGTGGAAAGACTTGGGAGGATCTGGGACTGTTTGAGGAGGAAGGAAATCCCGTCAACTTAAGGGAGCAGGTCAGAAGGGGAAGATATCTGACCTTGGTGACGGCGGATGGAATGGAGATCGATACGCTGAAATACACGGGCATCTCAGGGAGATTCTATGAGTATGGCGGGATTGTTTATGACGGGCTGGACCTGGAGCAGACAAAGTGCCTGGAAGGGCTTCTGGGGATAGATGGCAGTGAGAATGTGGTCGGGTTAAAGGACAATGCCGGAGCAGGGAAGCAGGAAGGCCATGGCATGTCGGACATCCCCGTGGATGAGGATAATTACCGCGAGGCCAGAAGCTATGACGCAGAGCTGGAAGAGCTTCAGGAGAAGATCAGCAAGGCAATGATGAACCATGAGCTCCCCTTTGTGACGACCTCAGGGATCCGCGAGAATCCCGATAGACTTCATGTGACGGTAAATACCAGGGATGAGGCGGAACTCGCAAAACTGAAAGCTTATGACATGACCGGAAAGTGGTTGGAGATCGAGTATAATGAAGGGCAGGCAATGTGGGAGTGATGCTGTGGCCCTCTGGCAGAAAAAGGGGATAGGGAAACTGGAAGTGGCAGAAGTAAAAAAACTGGTTGACAAATGGCAAATCGTTATGTATAAT
>CACXDS010000252.1 GCA_902766425.1 uncultured Lachnospiraceae bacterium | reverse complement strand
GTAAAAACACAGACGGAGTATCCCGCCTCCTCCAGGATTCTGCGCATATAGGCACAAACGCTGCCTTTCCCGTTTGTGCCCGCCACATGAATGATCCGAAATGACTGATCAGGATTGCCAAGGCGCTTTAAGAACGCCTTGGTATCCTCCATCGTGTTTTTCTTTGTAAAGCGTGGAATGGAAAGCAGATATTCCACTGCCTCCTCGTAATTCCCAATTTCCTGTCTCTTCATACCGCTCCTGCTTTTGTTTCCCTTACAACTGACACAGCTGCGCTCTCATCTGCCGTCCGCTCCCGTCCGGCGGTTTACGCTTTTATGCCTTGCGCAGCTGCTCCAGTCTTGTGGTCACCTGCTCCATCATCTTTGTGTATTTAGCCAGCTTTTCCTTCTCCTCGGCGATCTTTGCCTTCGGCGCCTTGGAGATAAACTTCTCATTCTTCAGCATTCCGTTCACTCTGGCCAGCTCGCCCTCCAGACGCTTTTGCTCCTTCTCCAGTCTCTGAAGCTCCTGTGCGATATCAACCAGCTCTGCGAAAGGAATATACAGCGTTGCCCCGGGGATCACAACGGATACCGCGTCATCGGCGATGCCCGCTTTATCCTCCTGGATCAACACCTCGCTGGCATAGGCCAGAGAGGCAAAGAAAAGCCTGCCCTCCGTAAAGATTCTTCTGATCTCCGCATCCTCGCTCACCAGATGAACGCTTGCCTTTCTGGAAGGCGCCACATTCATCTCGCTCCGCACATTTCGGATACCCCGGACTGCCTCCTTGATCGCTTCAATGGCCTTTTCTTCCCGGGCATAGTTCTTCGCCTCGTCATATACAGGCCAGGAGCTGATCATAATGGACTCTTCCTCGCTCTGCAGACTGCAGAAGATTTCCTCCGTAATAAAAGGCATATAGGGATGCAAAAGCTTTAGTGCATCGATCAGCACACTTTTTAATGTCCACAGTGCAGCGTTCTGGTTCTCCGCATCATCCGTATTGTAGAGTCTGGGCTTCACCATCTCAATGTACCAGTCACAGAATTCATCCCAGATGAAGTCATAAACCTTCTGCACAGCGATTCCCAGCTCATAGCTCTCCATATTGTCCGTTACATCCTTCACCAGGGTGTTGAGCTTGGAAAGGATCCATTTGTCAACGGGCTGCAGGCTCTTTTCCTCCGGCTTTGTCACGGTCTTCCCGTCCATGTTCATCATGATGAAACGGGACGCATTCCAAACCTTATTGGCAAAATTGCGGGAGTTCTCCACTCTCTCATAATAGAATCTCATGTCATTTCCGGGTGCATTTCCGGTG
Organism: uncultured Lachnospiraceae bacterium; assembly: GCA_902766425.1. Classification (GTDB taxonomy): domain Bacteria; phylum Bacillota; class Clostridia; order Lachnospirales; family Lachnospiraceae; genus Acetatifactor. Next base: position 1,727 of record CACXDS010000252.1, on the reverse strand, counting down.
ATCAGCGTCAGCCTCAGTGCATCCGCACCATACTGATCAATAATCTCCAGAGGATCGATACCATTTCCAAGGGATTTACTCATCTTACGCCCCTGACTGTCACGAACCAGACCGTGGAACAATACGGTGTGGAAGGGCTTCTCCCCCATCTGCTCAAAGCCGGAGAAGATCATTCTGATTACCCAGAAGAAAATGATATCATAGCCTGTCACCAGTACATCCGTGGGATAGAAATACTTCAGATCCTCCGTCTTTTCGGGCCAGCCCAGGGTCTCAAAGGGCCAGAGTGCGGAGGAGAACCAGGTATCCAGGGTATCGGGGTCCTGGGTGAAATGTGCTCCGCCGCACTTCGGACAGATCTTCGGCATTTCCTTTGCCACAACAACCTCACCGCACTTGTCACAGTAATAAGCCGGGATTCTGTGCCCCCACCAGAGCTGACGGCTGATACACCAGTCGCGGATATTGTCCGTCCAGTTAAAATAGGTCTTCTCCATGCGCTCGGGGATCAGCTTGATGTCGCCCTTCTTTACCGCTTCCACAGCGGGCTTAATCAACTCGTCCATCTTCACAAACCACTGTTCCTTTACCATGGGTTCAATGGTGGTCTTACATCTGTCATGGGTTCCCACATTGTGAACATGATCCTCGATCTTAACGAGAAGTCCCATCTCGTCAAGCTCCTTCACAATGGCAGCCCTTGCCTCATAACGGTCCATTCCCTCGAACTTTCCGCCATTCTTATTGATGGTGGCATCGTCATTCATCACATTGATCACAGGCAGATTGTGGCGCTTTCCAACCTCAAAGTCGTTGGGGTCATGGGCAGGAGTGATCTTTACCACGCCCGTACCAAATTCTCTGTCAACATAAGTGTCCGTTACAATAGGGATCACACGATTCATCAGCGGCAGCATCACGCTCTTTCCGATCAGATGCTGATATCTCTCATCCTCCGGATGAATTGCCACTGCGGTATCGCCCAGCATGGTCTCGGGTCTGGTGGTGGCAAAGGTCAAAAACTCTGTCGTGGAAGGAGTGCCGTCCTCATTCATAATGGGATACTTGATGTGCCAGAAATGCCCGGCCTGCTCCTGGTATTCCACCTCAGCATCGGAGATGGAGGTATTACAAACAGGACACCAGTTAATGATCCTGGAGCCCTTATAGATATAGCCTTTCTCATGCATCTTCACAAACACTTCGGTAACGGCCTTATTACAGCCCTCATCCATAGTGAAGCGCTCTCTGTCCCAGTCGCAGGAGGATCCCAGCTTTTTTAGCTGCGAGATGATCCGTCCGCCGTATTCCTTCTTCCAGGCCCACGCACGCTCCAGGAATTTCTCTCTTCCCAGATCATGCTTGTCAATGCCTTCCTCCTTCAGCTTCTCAATGATCTTGACCTCTGTCGCAATGGAAGCATGATCCGTGCCGGGCTGCCAGAGTGCATTATATCCCTGCATTCTCTTAAAGCGGATCAAAATATCCTGCATGGTATTATCCAGTGCATGTCCCATATGAAGCTGGCCCGTGATATTTGGGGGCGGGATCACGATGGTGAAGGGTTTCTTGGAATGATCCACTTCCGCATGGAAATACTTCTTTTCCAGCCATTTCTGATACAGCTTGTCCTCAATACCCTGAGGATCGTAGGTTTTTGCCAGTTCTCTGCTCATACAGCTCCTCCTTTTTTCTGTTCCAGCACTTGGTTTCCTTCCTCTTTCACT
>CACXDS010000251.1 GCA_902766425.1 uncultured Lachnospiraceae bacterium | reverse complement strand
GCCAAGCAAAAGCTATGGATCAGCCTCAGAAATGAAGAAAGACAGGAAGAGTATATTCCCTGCGAGGGAGATATCCTGAGAGTGCGGGCGTAAATGCTTTCGGAAAACGATGTCCGCATGGAATACAGAGGAATTCTGCGGATGTTGGCATAAATGCTTTCGGAAAACGCTGTCCGCACGGAGCAATGAGAACTTCTGAGGGTGTGGGTATAGTTGCGGATGTGGGGAAAAGAAGGATTTGGAGGTCGGTCATGGAGAAGAAAAGGGATCTGCCCAGGATGATATTGCATGGCGTCATTGCGCTGTATGGCCTGGCATGTCTGTATCTTTACAAAATGCAGTCCGTGGCGGATCTGACTCTTTCCGGCCCTATCCCCTACCAGTCGGATCTGCCCCTGCATATCAGTATGGTGGTGGAGGATCACTGGTATTACAGCTTTACAGCCTATGTCTATCAGCTGCTCTACCATATCTGCGGCGGCAATACCATCGGTATTGCACTCTTTTTGGCGCTGGTGAGCTGGGCAACGATCTATTGTACGGAGAAGCTGGTCTGCCTTTTGGACGATACAAAGGAAAGGACCTGGCGCACTCTGGCACTGGCACTCAGTCTGAATTTTGTCATGCCGGTTTATCTCAGATTTGTGGGGGAATATCGCTATGTGAGCTATCAGTCCGCAAATATCTGGCATAATTCCACCTATCTTTGTATGAAATTATTAGCGATCCTGACGCTCTCCTGCTATTTCCGCCTTCGGGAGCATTATGCGGATGGGATCACGCTGAAGGAATGGATCCTCTTTATGCTGCTCAATGTGATCTGCACCGGGATCAAGCCCAGTTTTCTCGTGGCATATTCCCCCATTGTGGGTATATTTTTGCTGGTGGATCTGTTCCGCAAAGTACCCCTTGGGAAAATCCTCCTTTTTGGCTCCGCTCTTTTGCCCAGCGGGATCGTGGTGCTGTGGCAGAACGCTGTGCTCTTTGGACAGGATACGGGTAACGGAATTACCATAAAGCCCTGGTTTTCCTTTGCGCTTCACGCCAATAAGGCTAAGCTGGCGGTGATCTGCTCCCTGCTTTTCTGTATCGGCGTCATAGGAGTGACAATCCGGAAGGAATGGCGGGACTTTCGATATCTCTTTGTGATCTGCATGACCGCACTGGGCTTTCTGGAGGCCCTATGCCTTGTGGAGAGCGGAAGCAGGTCGGTGGACGGCAATTTTCTCTGGGGATATAGCATATGCCTCTTCTTTTTGTTCACAGTCTGCAGCGTGAAATGTCTGAAACTGGGGGGCACAAAGCTCCTTTGCATCGCAAAGGGAATTCTCGCAGTGCTATATGGATGGCATTTGTACTGCGGTCTTTTGTTTTTTGTGAGACTGGTCCTGGGAGAGGGCTATTGGATGAGATGAAAAATAACAATTGACCGATGGGGCACATATATTGTAAAATACGCTCGTGTAGAAATACCAGGTAGCGCACTGTGGTCATTGGCGATCATTCAAGTCATGCGATAACAGACGGGGCAAATTCCGGAGACCATCTGGCAGGATGAACTTCGAAGAGAATTGGCAGGATGAGCTCCGAAGAGAATTGGCAGGATGAACTTCGGATATAATTGGCAGGATGAGCTTCGAATATAATGGACAGGATGAGCGCTGCGTATCGGCAGTACGAAAATTCGGGGAATACGGATTCTCCGAGTAGAATGATAGAAAGGAAAACAGGCATGAGTGAAGTGGTGAATGTGGAAGAGCTTTTTGGCAGCAGGGTATTCACCCTGAACAAGATGAGGGAGAGGCTTCCGAAGAATATTTTCAAGGAAGTGAAAAAAGTGATGGAGCAGGGCGGCGAACTGTCTCCTGCGGCAGCCGATGTGGTGGCGAAGGCAATGAAGGATTGGGCCGTAGAACACGGCGCAACCCATTACACTCACTGGTTCCAGCCCCTGACAGGTATTACGGCGGAGAAGCACGATGCTTTTGTGACCCATCCCGATGCGGACGGAAAAATGCTCCTGGAGTTTTCGGGAAAAGAACTGATCAAGGGCGAGCCCGATGCCTCCTCCTTCCCATCCGGTGGACTACGCTCCACCTTTGAGGCCAGGGGCTATACAACCTGGGATATTACCTCCCCTGCCTTCTTAAAGGAGAGTGCCGCCGGCATCATCCTTTGCATTCCCACCGCATTCTGTTCTTATAAGGGAGAAGCGCTGGATAAAAAGACGCCACTGCTGCGTTCCATGGAAGCTATCAGTCAGCAGGCGCTCAGAATTGTTCGGTTGTTTGGAAATACCCAGGCCACCAAGGTGACGCCCAGTGTGGGTCCGGAGCAGGAATACTTCCTGGTGGACCATGAGAATTACTTAAAGCGCGAGGATCTGATCTTTGCGGGACGCACGCTGTTCGGAGCCCCTGCCCCCAAGGGTCAGGAGCTGGAGGATCATTACTTCGGCACGATCCGCGAGCGCATCGGCGCATTCATGAAGGACCTCAATGTGGAGCTTTGGAAGCTGGGCGTAACCGCAAAGACCCAGCACAACGAGGTGGCTCCTGCCCAGCATGAGCTGGCGCCCATTTATGAAACTGCAAACATTGCGGTGGATCACAACCAGATCATCATGGAGACCATGAAGCGGGTTGCCGTTCGCCATGGCCTGAACTGCCTGCTTCACGAGAAGCCCTTTGCCGGTGTCAATGGCTCCGGTAAGCACAACAACTGGTCCCTGACCACGGATAACGGCGTAAACATGCTGGATCCCGGGGACACGCCCAATGAAAACATCCAGTTCCTTTTGGTGCTGGCCTGTGTCATGAAGGCGGTAGATACGCATGCGGATCTGCTTCGCCAGAGTGCTGCGGATGTGGGAAATGACCACAGACTCGGCGCCAACGAGGCACCTCCCGCTATCATTTCCATGTTCCTGGGGGAACAGCTGGAGGATGTGGTGCAGCAGCTGGTGGAGACCGGCGTCGCCGCAAGAGCCCTGCAGGGGGGCAAGCTGGAGACCGGTGTATCCACTCTCCCCAACATGGAGAGAGACGCCACCGACAGAAACCGTACCTCACCCTTTGCCTTTACAGGTAACAAATTTGAATTCCGAAGCGTCGGCAGCTCCGATTCCGTGGCAGATGCCAATGTGGTACTGAACGCCATTGTGGCGGAGGCCTTCTGTGATGCGGCGGATCGTTTGGAGAAGGCGGAAGATTTTGACATGGCAGTGCATGACCTGATCAAGGAATACATGACGGCACATCAGCGCATTATATTTAACGGGGACGGTTATTCCGAGGCCTGGGTGGAGGAGGCGGCAAGACGCGGCCTTCCCAACATTAAGTCCATGGTGGAGGCATCCTGTGCGCTGACAACGGAGAAATCCATTGCTTTATTTGAAAAGTTTGGTATCTTTACCAAGGCCGAGCTGGAGTCCCGTGAGGAGATTCTCTATGAGACTTATATTAAGACCATAAACATTGAGGCGCTGACCATGATCGACATGGCAAAGAAGCAGATCCTGCCCGCTGTAAACAAGTATGTTAAGATTCTGGCAGACGCCGTGACCAGCGTTAAGGCTGCAGGCGTCACGGATGCCGCCGTTCAGGTTGACATGCTGAAGGAGGTTTCCGAGAAGCTTGCGGAGGCCAGAGCAGCTGAGCTGACTCTGGAGAAAAAGCTGGCAAATGCTTCTTCCTGCAAGACCGAAAAGGAAAGAGCCTTCTACTTCAAGGATGAAGTCTTCGTTGCCATGGCCGCATTGCGCGCGCCGGTGGATGCACTGGAAATGCTGGTAGATAAGTCCGTATGGCCCATGCCCACCTATGGTGACCTGATATTTGAGGTATAAAGCATGGTTTTTCGCAAATTCTATTGAAATTTTTAAAATTAGGTATTGCATTTTAAACACGATTAGTGTATAATTCATCAAGTAGCCGTTCAAAGGGCTGCTTGATGAATCATATAGCGCTATCGCCAAACGGTAAGGCAACGGACTCTGACTCCGTCATTTCAAGGTTCGAATCCTTGTAGCGCTGCTAAAGGGAGCTGGGATCAGCTCCCTTTTTTTGAGCATCCGTCAGGATGCGGTTTGCTTACCCTTCTGCTCCTTGGCTAGTCCCCGCTTTACTGCAGCCTCAACTGCGTCATACCGTTCCTTGGAAAGCTTGGCAAGGAGCTGTTCCCAGGGAGAAAGGATGACCTTTTCCTGCGTTGCTTTCCGGACGGTGATTTCTTCGCCGGTTTCTTCGTCGGTTACGGTTTCTTCCGTCACAATCTCGCAGAGCTTTTCGTATTCTCCTGCCATCACCATCGAGAGCTCATTGGTACTGAATCCACTCAGATAGATCACGCCGTTCTCGGAGGAGATTTCCGGAAAGGTGGTGCGGTGGCCGTTTAAGTTCCAGAAGACGAGCGTAGGAACCTGATAACCTGCATCTATCCACTTCTTTCGAATGGTTTCAAAGAGCGTGGCACCGGATACATATCCGCCCTTGTCCCAGCTGTAGGCTCCCCTTGCCGTATCAAACTCCATATCAGAGAGGATTAGCAGATAAGAGGGGAGATCTTCCTGCTTCATGTTCCCGGATACGGCTGTATCAAGAATCAGGTCAAAGGTTGCCTCGATGTCCGTATTGGAGCACTCATCCTGAGCATAGATGAGCGTTATTTTTTCCAGCAGGTTCTTGCACCCGCTCAGGTCAAGGAGGCGGGGGCTTCTGGAAAAGGTGATAAACTTATCCTGAAAGGGTCCGGAAAGCCTTTCGGCACAGTAAACGGTCATGGCGGTCGCTGCCTCCAGCATGGTGGCTGTGGAGGATGCCCCAATGGGGGATGTCATGGAACCGGATCCATCCCGGACCACAAGAGTGCTTCCGTTTCCGGTCATGTGGTCGGGGAGAAGAGACCAGAGAGCCTCCATGTCCTCGTTATATGTGAAGCTTTCCCATCTGTTTTGGGCGTATTCGTGCATAATGTCAACGGGATTTAAGACGGAAGCATTCATCTTTGCTTCGCCGCGCAGAACAGCTTGAATATAGGCATGACGCTTTTCAGCCATCACCCTTTGCAGAAATGCGGAGTAACGGAGCTGCTGCTTTGCGGTCATTTTCTCCATGTCAATGGCATCACAGTTCTTTGCGGACATGGATTTCTCGATGATATTGAGACAAGCGCGGAGCTTGGAAAGGACATGGCGGTAGTCACGCTCGTTCATGTGGAGGGCCTTTAAGAAATGACGCACTAAGGCTCTGTGTTCTGCCTTTTTCGTCTGCAGGGAGGGCATCCACTTAGCAAGGAGGGAGATATGGACGGACTCCCCCTCTTTGGCGGAATGAACGGCCTTTGAGTCTGCATGAAACTGATCACAGACCAATCTGGTTGCAGCCTTGGCAATGCCGCTGTTCTCGGAGGTGGCAAGACGGATAAGGTAATCCCATCTCGTGTACTCCGGAATCAGGGGAAGCACCTCCAGGGCAACGGCGGGGTGACTGTCTGCCAGAAAGTCCATGCAGGCATTAAAGATGTTCCTCTCTCCCTTGCCGGAACGGATGTCTCCCGTCTGGAAAAACAGTTTTACGGACAGAAGGGGATTTTCCGCATATGCAATTTGGGCACTCCGAAGCAGTGCGTCATGATCCGCATGACGAAGCTCCGTTGCACGGGCGTTAAAATCCACCAGAGCAGAGCCGGAGCTTTTATATGCGAGGGCACCGTTTTCCGTGAAGGTCAGGTTATTCATGCGGTCTGATTTGGCGGAAAGAGTGCGTAAAAATTTGTTCAGGCGGGCTTCACTGTCAGTCTCGGCCGCTGTACTATCATACCCATAGCCGCAAATGGCCTGATTGATTTCGGAAATGTTCATCTCCGGATTTTCGGCTACGCGTATATTTCTCTGGCTCATCTCGTTTTCTTCCTTTCCCGTATAGTCCTGTAATGTTTCTGCCTAAAAAGATTTCTTTAAAAAAGTTTTTTTCAAAAAATTCTTTTTCTGTGTATCAAAAGCCTTCCATCTCAAATAAGCCTTCCTGCGAAATAATACCGTTTTTCTAAAAGATCTGCCACCACGAAGCACTGAATATGAATAGATTCATAATGAATCGCTCTCTAAAGAATCGCTCCTTGCTTGAGCCCAATAAACCCACTTTTTGAATTGCTGTATGTGCTTTGACCCGGCGGCAGATGTCACTAAGCCCCATCCTCATTTACGATAGCATTATAAAGGTTTTATTGCTGTAGGGGCTTACCGTGAGATCACTATAGCACAGCCCTTGGGAAATGTCAGTTAACCGGTGGTTCAATCACTTGCCAATGGGGCCATTCCTTGCCTTTAGGCTTTTACAAATGGTGGATATGTGGTATGCTAATGATTGGAAAACAGAAAAGAGAAATAGAAAAGAGTTGATTGGAATGAGAAGAATCAGAGCTTTGACGGTGACGGCGTTCATGGTACTGCTTGCCATAGTATCCGGCTGTCAAAGGAAGGATGAAAATGCATATAACAACGGGGGAGAAACAGCACTGCAGGAGAGCAGAGGAGCAATGCTTGATGCACAGGCAACGGTTCAACCAAACTCCGAGCTAACGCAGCAGCCCATGCCGCAGCCGACCCTCGATCCAACGCAGCAGCCCACGCCGCAGCCGACCCCCGAGCCTACTCCCACGCCCATTCCTTCTGATTACATGATCCAGCTCTCTCAAACTCTGTTGGAGGAAGAAAGCAGCTTGGGGATTGATTTTGCGGCGCTGGCGGAAACGGATACTGCGGCCTACAAGAAAATCGATGCCTATGTCGGCTCACTCACCCCTTCCAAAAAGAACGGAATGACGGGGATATTCGCCGGAAAGAACCTGATCTTTATCACTGCGGAGGCTTTCACTGCGGAGGTCATAGACGAAGGTCTGACACCGACGCTCTATCGGTTGTCCACGAAGGGAATTCAGTTCACTGATTTTTATCAACCGGCGGGGGCCGGAACAACGGGGGGAGAATGCCAGAATATATTTGGATTCTTCCCCGTGCTGGGTGGCAGCTCCGTAAAGAGGACAGCGGAGCAAAACAATTATTTCACCATGGGAAATCAGTTAAATCGCCTCGGGTATTTTGGCAAGGCATATCATAACGGCAATTATACCATGTATGACCGTGACAGGACACACAATAACCTCGGATATTCTGAGGGCTTTATGGCCTACGGGAACGGTATGGAGGAATTCATCACGCCGACCTGGCCGGAGAGTGACTATGACATGCTGGTGGGGACGATTCCGGACTATATTGATCAGGATCGTTTTAATATCTATTACATGACCGTGAGCGGGCACTGCAATTACAGGTTTAACAACAATGCCATGTCCAAAAAGCATAAGAACCGCGTGGCGGATTTAGAGGGATCGGAGGCAATCAGAGCCTATAAGGCAGCCAATCTTGAGCTGGAGGATGCGATGGCCTATCTTGTGGAGCAGCTGGAGGAGAAGGGGATCGCCCGGGATACGGTGATCGTCATCAGCGCCGATCATTATCCCTATGGCCTTGACAGCGGAGGCTCCTCGGATTTCAGCCAGATGAAGTATCTCTCAGAGCTATATGGGGAGAAGGTGGAAAATGTCTTTCAAAGGGACCATAACCGACTGATCATTTGGTGCGGCTGCCTGGAGGAGTACGATCCCATCGTGGTCAGCGATCCCGTGGGAAGTATTGACATTCTTCCCACGCTGTCAAATCTCTTCGGTACGGAGTGGGATTCCAGACTTTTGCCGGGAAGGGATGTATTTTCCGATGCCATGCCCATCGCCATTCTGGATAAAAATAACTGGAAGACAGAGCTTGGCATTTGCAGCAGAGGAAAATTCAAGCCCTACTCTGAGGAGACGGAGCTACCCGAGGATTATGTCAAAAACATTAAGGCTATGGTCGCCGGAAAATATGATTATTGTAAGTCCGTGCTTAATACGGACTACTACGGTCACCTGTATGATTTGGAACTCTTTAAGGATTCCGGAATTAAATAATGCAGATTTTCCCCAAATGCTATATAATAAGCAGAAGGAGGGGCCCGATTTGCGCGAAGCGCAAATTGGGAAGATGCCTTCGCATAAAAAGCAGAAGGAGGGGCCCTCACCGCCCAGCGGAAGGGGGACCCACGAAGTGGGGGATACCTTCGCAAAGGCGGTGAGGGAAGAAACCTTCGCGAAAAAAGCAGAAGGAGGGGCCCGATTTGCGCGAAGCGCCCCTATATAGTTTTTAACGAGGTGATTTATGGGGACACAGGAATTTATAATTCGATTGCTTGTGGTTGTGGTGATCGGACTGATCATAGGGATCGAGAGACAGATCGGCGGCCATCACATTGAGATCAAGACCACCTTCCTGATCGCTGTCGGTACCTTTGCCTTTTGTATGATCGAGATCCTTCTGGGCTACCCGGATATCAGGATGTCCGCAAATATCGTTACCGGGATCGGTTTTTTGTGCAGTGGCGTGATATTTAAGAACGGGCTCACGGTGAACGGCTTAAATACCAGTGCGACCCTTTGGTCCACCTCGGGGATCAGCATTCTGGTCGCATACGGATATTTTAAGTATGCCTTTATTATTACCATCGCCATGATCCTGCTCAATATGATTTTAAACATTACTGCAAAGAAGATCAAACCGATCCGCTTTTTGGTGGATAATGACAGCAATTCCTATCTGATCAATGTGGTATGCCTGAAGGAGGATGTCAACCGCATTAAGGAAGCAATCTATGGGAAGGCAACAGAGGACGGAAATCTGGTCAATTCCATTTCGGTGAACAGCATTACGCCGGATAAATTCAGAATCAGTGTGAAGCTGGGAACCGCTCATAATGACGATTATTTTGTGAAATTGACAGATGATATTTTTCGGATGAATGTATTGTCCATTTCATACGAAAAGCTGGAGCAATAGAAGAAAAAGATAAGAAAACCGACTTGATAAAACGGGCTGTTGCATTTGGTAAAAGGGGGGAGAAATGCAAAAGAATTTCAGATGTCCGGGCTGCGGCAACTCCATGGAGTTCTTTCCGGAGTCACAAAAAATGTACTGTGCCTACTGCGGTTCCACTTATTCCGTGGAGGAATTAAACGAATTGCTGGGTGAAAAAGAAAAAACGCATGGTCCATGGCCTGCTGCGGGGGAGGCAATCGCTGCCTCCGTCGATGCGCAGAAGGAAAAGGAGCAGCAAAGGCGGCATGCCACCATTCAAATGCAGATCCTGCATTGTAATGCCTGCGGAGCGGAGCTGGCAGTAAACGGAGTGGAGTCCTCCTCATTTTGCGCCTATTGCGGGCAAGCCGCCGTGGTGATGGACAGAGTGGAGGATTATCTTCAGCCGGAGTACATTATGCCCTTCCGGATCACAAAGGATCAGGCGGAGAGCATTATCCGGAGGAAAATTTCGGACGGCTATTTTATCCCCGAGGGAATTAAGAATTTTGAGGTGGAAAAGCTTCGCGGCATTTACATTCCTTTCTGGCTGTTTGATCTGTATTACGGGGATGACCAGTACTGGAAATACACGGTGAAACGAGGAAAGTCCAGTGTGACCAGATATTCGCACCGCCTGGGAGATTGTCATTTTCAGCGGATGACGCTGGACGCCTCCAAGAACTTTAATGATGACTCCTCACAGAGGCTGGAGCCCTATGATATGCATGACCTCTTAAGCTTTGATGCCGCTTATTTGTCCGGTTTTTATTCGGATCGTTTTGATGTGGGCACCGATGATCTGGAGGATCTGGCTTACCGCAGGGCGAAGGAGCTCTTTGACGAAAATGTGGAGAAGACCATCCATCATAGCGGGGCTAAAATGGTTTATACCTCCCCGGTACATCAGGTGACAAAGCGGGAATATGCGCTTCTTCCGGTCTGGTTTTTGACCTTTCGCTATGAGAATATGCCCTATACCATACTGGTGAACGGGCAGACCGGGAAGATGGTGGGAGCTGTGCCCTATGTGAAGAAAAAGGCCTATGCCATGTTCGGGATATTGGCAACGATCTTTTGTATTGTCTTTTCCCTGATCGGCGCGTATCTGACCCCCGCTGTCATCACCTATGCGGATGAGGGAAAGGATATATTTGTTTATTTCGGTCTCATCGGACTGGCCATCTATCACACTTGGTTCACGGCGATCAAGAAGTATAAGGCCATGCTTGTGAGTATCGGGCTCACCAGGTCCGGCACCACCAGTCGATTTGTGAGAGAAAGGCAGGATAGATAATGGCAAGCTTAGTGGGAATATTATGTGGATTGGCCATCGGCCTGGGACTGGCGCTTCGGATCACGGT
>CACXDS010000250.1 GCA_902766425.1 uncultured Lachnospiraceae bacterium | reverse complement strand
CGTTCTTACCCCTGCAACTGACTTTGACGGTGAGTTTGGCAAGTATAAGTATCACTTTGATTCCAAGATTTACGCAAACCGCGTATTCGATTCCAAGGGCGTGGCGGATCCCAATGCCGAGATCCACTTTGGTCCCAACATTAAGGATTGGCCCGCAATGGGGGCATTGCCTGAGAATTTAGTACTCAGAGTGGTAAGCGAGATTCATGATCCGGTTACAACTACGGATGAGTTGATCCCCTCTGGAGAAACTTCTTCTTACCGTTCTAATCCTTTGGGCCTGGCTGAGTTTACTTTAAGCCGTAAGGATCCTAATTATGTGGGTCTGGCAAAGGATATTCAGAAGGCAGAGAAGGCCAGAATGGCCGGGGAGCATCCATGTCAGGCTCATCCGGATGTGAAGCCTGTGATGCATGCGGTAAAGACAGTATTTACTGACGCTAATCATGAGAATACAGGCTTTGGCTCTACCATCTTTGCGGTTAAGCCCGGTGATGGTTCTGCGAGAGAGCAGGCTGCTTCCTGCCAGAAGGTGCTTGGCGGATGGGCAAACATCGCAAATGAGTATGCGACAAAGAGATATCGTTCCAACCTGATCAACTGGGGCATGCTTCCCTTCCTGATCGAAGAGGGCGAGCTTCCCTTCAAGAATTTGGATTACCTCTTTATTCCCGGTATCAAGAAGGCTGTGGAGGAGAAGACAGAGGTGATCAAGGCGTACAAGGTTGACGCGGCAGCAGGCACCCTTGGCGAGGCATTTGATCTTCGTCTTGGAGAGCTCACCGATGAGGAGCGCCAGATCATCCTGAAGGGCTGCCTCATCAACTACAACCGAGTGTAAGTTCCAGATTTGCGAAGCAAATCTGGAACCCGGAGCGAAGCGGAGGGCGTACCGAAGGGTACGCAAAACCCGGAGCGAAGCGGAGGGCGTACCGGAGTCGCAGGCTAAGCCTGCGATCCCAAGCGAAGCGCGGGATGTGCCGAAGGGCACACGAAGGGTACGCAAAAAAATTCCGGATTTGCGAAGCAAATCCCAGTATATTGCTTAAAAAACGGATAAAGGATGTGGCAGAATGATATATAATGGAGTAATCAACAATTCAATGCTGCATGGCGCCATTGAGACCATGAAGCTTAATCCCACGCCCGAGAATCATACCTTGGTGCTGGAGGAGGTTCTGAAGGCTAAATTTCTGTGTCCCGTGGTCTTGTCGAAGGCTCCGCTTTTGGATAAGAATGGGGAACCGTATTTTGCAGAGGACTGTGATGTACAGTACCAGATGGTGCAGAATTCCAAGGGTAAGCCTTTTCTTCTGGCCTTTACGGATCAGGAACAACTGGATAAGTGGAAGGAGCGTCGTACCGCAGTTACCGAGGTTTATGAGGTGGTCATGGAGTTCTCGGAGTATATCAATCTGATGCTCCGTCCCCTGCCGGAGGGCGGCTATGGCCCGGCGGAGGGAATCGTAATCGATCCCTTCGGGGCAAATCTTGTGATGAACCGGGATATGGTGGCAAATCTTGTGATCCGGCGAATGCAGATGGCGGAGAGAGAAGAGCAGCTTCGGCAGGCACAGAAGGCGCAGAATGCGCGGAATGCCGAAGCTGAGCCGGATTCTACTTTGGACTAAGGAAATTAAAATTCGTGTCGATATAGTTACTGTAGGGAAGTCAATGGCCAATGAGTTCTTACGGAATGATAAGCGACACCACGGATGGTATTTGGACAGGTAAAGGATTACGCTGTCGGATACCATCTTTTTTTGTGGAAGGCGGATCATAAAATAACAGGAAAAGGAGAATAATGTTTGAGAATTGATTCCAGTACAATAGGAATGGAATCCGCCAGAAAGTACAGGGCCAGCGGGACAGCCGTTCGCCACGAGTTGATAATGGATTATCAGCAGTTTGCACAGCAGCAAAATGGACAGAATCTAGAAAGTGAAGAAGGTCAGGAGAAAGGAAAGAATATGATCCGAGGGGAGGTTCCCCTGAGCGGGATCAGCACACTGCGCGGAATACGCGGCGGTATGAAGGTGCGAAATGATGTGAACGGCTTAGACAGGGAGAGCCGGAATGTGACGGAGGATCTGCGCCAGATCACAATGCGGTATATATTTGAGCTCTTGTTTGCCACAAGGCGCGGTCAGCGGGAACGCTGGCTAAAGGAACACACGGTGACGGAGGATATAAATGAGGAGGTCAGTTCCGTGCAAGGCGGAGTTTCCGGTGGAGAGATCAGTTCCGTGCAAGGCGGAGCTTCCGGTGGGCAGATCAGTTCAGCGCAAAGCGGAGCTTCCGGTGAGCAGATCGATTCTGCGCAAAGAGGAGCTTATGCGGGAGTAGTCGGCTCCGGGCAAGCAGGACAGATCGGGAGGACAGCACCCGGACGGCTGATGGTGCGGAGTGTGCTACAGGAGAGTACCTACAGGGAGGAAGAGTATGCCGGTTTTTCCGCTGTGGGGAAAGTGAAAACCTCCGACGGGAAAAGTATCGATTTTAAGATTGATGTTGCCATGAGCAGGACCTTTGAAATGACCTTTCAAAAAGAGCTGACAAAGGTTCAGAAGGTATTGAAGGATCCTTTGGTGATCAATTTTGACGCACCGGCGGCTCAGGTTCGGGATCAGAAGTTTTTCTTTGATCTGGACAGCGATGGCACTCAGGAGGAAATCTCAGTCTTAGAGAAAGGGAGCGGATTCCTGGCTCTTGACAAAAACGATGATGGAAGGATCGGGGACGGGAGTGAACTGTTTGGAACGGGAAGCGGTGATGGCTTCCGGGATCTGGCGGCATATGATGAGGATGGGAATGGGTGGATCGATGAAAATGATCCGGTGTGGTCTAAGCTGAAGATCTGGACAAAGGATGAATTAGGTCGGGATATTCTGTATCGCCTTGCGGATAAGAATGTGGGGGCCATATATCTGGGCAATGTGAGTACGGATTTTTCTCTCGTCGGAAATACAGGAGAAACAGAGGGGATCATTCGGAAAACGGGAGTGTTTCTGTATGAGAACGGTCTGGCCGGTACCATCCAGCATTTAGATCTTGCTACATATCGAAAAGAGGCTTAGTGCGAAAGGCTTGGGATTTTAAATCCTGAGCCTTTTTTGTATAATTCCGATTTTTAGGGTGATACTAGAGGACAAAGACAAGATCATATATGCATGAGGTATATTGCGTAGGAAAAAGAAGTTAAGGAATCAATTGTGAGAATTTGCTAAGGATGGATACATTAGACTGATCAAGAAAGGAATAGCAAAATGAAAAAGGATAACAGAAATAATATCAGACGGGAGCGTTTTATTATGATGACATCATCGGCCTTAGTGCTCACAGCGCTTACCGTATCGGGGGTCTATATGAGAAATCACTCCCAGAGATCGCTGGATAATGGATATACCATTGATTTTTCGGCGTTGGAGGACAGGGCGGATGATAAGCTGAAGGAAATTGCAAAGAGTTCTAACCGGGATCGGACGGAAGCGCTGGTTAAAGAGGATGAGGAGCTTTTTGATCCCAACCTGGAGGCCGGTTCCGGCGAGGTAAAGATACCGGGCCTGACAGATGGACAAAAAAGTGGCACAGTGGTGGATCAGAGCACAAGCAAGGGGATGAGCGAGGGCACGGGAAGCGTTGGCAGAACCGAGCAATCGAAAACGGAAAGCGGAGCTGCGGGAAAGGGCGGTCAGACAAAGTCAGAAGCTTCAGTGACCGGGAAGAGTGGTCAGACAAAGACGGACAACGGAGCTGCGGGGAAGACGAATCAGTCAAGTGCGGAAAGAGGTTCCGCAGAAAATAACGGGCAATCTGCTACGGCAGCTCCTGCAGAGCAAACGGAGCAGATCGCAAAAGCAGATGAATTCGAGCAGGAGAGCAATGGTCTGGTGGCAGAAAATACGGACCCGGAGTCGGGGGAGGAATTGCCCATTGTAGCTACGGCGGCTCAAAATCCCATTATTTTGGACGAGCTGCACTTTGCGGCTGATACCATGGTGAAACCTGTAAGCGGTGAGCCGATCATTGAATATAGTATGGATCACAGCGTCTATTTTGCTACGCTGGATCAGTATAAGTACAACCCTGCCGTTATTTATTCCGCAGTGCAGGGAGAGGCAGCAGTGGCTTGTACCACCGGTCGCGTGATCAATGTTCACAATGACGCTGAGCTGGGGCATGTGCTTGTTATGGATTTAGGGGATGGCTATCAGGCAACCTATGGTCAGCTGGAGAATATTGAAGCACCCATCGGCAGTACGGTCAGTGCCGGGACAAAGCTGGGAACGGTGGCCGCACCCACTAAGTATTACAGCGCGGAGGGAAGCAATCTGTATTTTAAGTTGACCAGGGATGGGGAGAGTATCGATCCGGGCAACTATTTTAAGTAAAGATGTATAAGCTCTTTCTCTGGCGCATAGGATGAATAAAGCAATCACAGAAACGGTTGGTGGATATGAGAGAGCAAAGAAGTACAATAGGAATCTGGGGGTCACTTATCTGGACGGTGCTGATGGTGACACTGGTCTGTATGGCCGGATGCACAAGGGAAAAGAGTGAAAAGGTGAGGGATCTGGATGCGGTGATCCTTTCCGAAGAGGTTTTGCCGGCGGAGCTGAAAGAGATCATAGACGAGAAGAAGGCAAAGCCTTTTCAGTTCACCTATTCTGACAGGCAAAAGCTCTATATCTGTATCGGATATGGGAAACAGGAGACCGGGGGCTACAGCATCACTCTGGATGAATTATACCTGACAGATTCGGATGTTGTGGTCAGCACAACATTACTGGGTCCGAGCGTGGCTGACCGGGAAAAGAAAACGGCTACCTACCCCTTCATTGTCATTCAGACAGAGCTGGTAGAGCAGCCGGTGATCTTTCGGTAAGAATGGAGAGGACGGGAACTAGAACCTGTCCTTGAAGCGTTCCTTGTCCGCAAAGTAGGTATCGGAGATGATCTTTTGGAAATAATCGCCCACATTTTTCTGGGTTTCCTTATCAAGATCCTTCAGATAAACAGGCTCGCCGTAGTGGATCACTACGGTGGCCTTTTTTATTTTGGGCAGATGATCCTCAAAAATAGCGGCGGTATTGATCAAGGTAACCGGAATCACGGGGACATTCGCCTTGGAGGCAATCTTAAAGCTGCCGTCGTGAAAAGGGAGGAAGGTGTCGTTTCGTTTGTTCCTGGTGCCTTCCGGGAAAATGCAAATGGAGATACCGTTTCGCTCTTTTTCGACTGCGGCCAGTATGGTCTTAATGCCTTCCTTCACATTTTCACGGTCCAGAAAGAGGCAGTGCAGATTCTTCATCCATTGGCGAAGCAGGGGCCATTTCAGCATTTCTTTTTTGGAGATGTATCCGGTGGGTCTGGGAACTCTGACATAGGTCAGGATAATGTCAAAATAGCTTCTGTGATTAGCTACATATAAAACAGGAGTGTCCTTCGGAACATTCTCTTCGCCGACGGCCAGAACTTTGGTCCCGGCGATCAGGATGACTACGCGGAAGGCCCAGTTGACAATGGCAAGGGAGGAGCGGCTTTTGGCGTTGGGACTGATCTTTCCGATGATCCATTCGATGAAGAACAGCGGAATGGAACACACCAAAAACATAACCACAAAGATTATTGTCAGTATAAAGCGTATCATGTCAGCCTCCCATATCAGCATTAATGCCGTATTGAGAAAAGTATATCATAAAATCCGGAAATTGTACGTGGAAATCTTTTGATTCGGCAGGGATTTGCATTTTTTTTGCATTGAATCCCGATAAACTTGTGAAAAGGCTAAAATCATGGTATGATTTGCGTGATGGAAATTTTGGAATGGTAGGAGAAAACAGGAAACCGAACACTCACAGCGATAGAAGGCTGTGATGGCGTGATCAGTAGGATTGCAGTGTTGGAATATGAACGGAGAAGATAATCCGGAAGAGTCGGAAAGGGCGAATGAAAGTGATGTGGATACGAAATGGCTATATGATCGACCCGGCATCGGGACGGGAAGGATATTATGATATTGGCATAGAAAATGACAGAATTGTCAAAATTGTTGAGAGCAGTCAATGCAAGGGAGAACTCTGCGGAGAGATCGACGCTACCGGTCTTGTAGTGGCACCGGGACTGGTGGATGTGCATGTACATTTCAGGGAGCCGGGCTTTACCTATAAGGAGGATATTCAGACCGGCGCCAGAGCGGCGGCAAAGGGGGGCTTTACCACGGTGGTGATGATGGCCAACACCAAGCCGTCCATCGACAATAAGCAGACGCTCGCGGAGGTTCTGGAGAAGGGTAAAAATACTGACATTAATGTCATTTCTTGCGTGAATGTGACAAAGGGGATGAGGGGACAGGAGCTGGTGGAAATGGAGGAACTCTCAGCCGCCGGGGCAGTGGGCTTTACAGACGACGGAGTGCCGATCCTGCGGGAGGAAATCGTGCGGGAGGCAATGAACAGGGCGAAAAAGCTGGGAAAGCCCATCAGCTTTCATGAGGAGGATCCCCAATATATTGAGAACAATGGCATTAACCGGGGGAAAGCCAGCGCTCATTATGGGATCGGAGGATCGCCGAGGGAGGCGGAATACACTCTCTCGGGTCGGGATATCGAGCTGGCGAAGGAGACAGGTGCGGACATCGACATTCAGCATATCAGCACGAAGGAAGCGGTGGAGCTGGTGAGGCAGGCCAGACAGGCGGGCTATACCAATGTGCATGCGGAGGCTACCCCACATCACTTTACTTTGACAGAGGAAGCGGCGATCCGGTATGGCACGAACGCCAAAATGAATCCACCCCTCCGGGAGGAGGCGGACAGGCTTGCCATCATTCAGGGCTTAAAGGATGGGACCATTGAGATGATCGCTACGGATCACGCTCCTCACTCTAAGGAGGAAAAGGACAAGCCGATCACTCAGGCCCCCAGCGGTATCATTGGGCTGGAGACTGCTCTGGCTCTGGGGATCACAGAGCTGGTTGAGAAGGGCTATCTGTCCATGGCAGAGCTGATGGAGAGAATGAGTACGGGGCCTGCCCGGGTATATCATTTGGATGCGGGATACCTGACAGAGGGGGGACCTGCTGATCTGGTAATCTTTGATCCGAAGGGAGAATTGATACCCGGAGAATATGCTTCCAAGGCCGGCAATACACCTTTCACGGGCTGGCATTTGAAGGGTAAAGTAAAATACACCATCTGCGGCGGTAAAGTGGTATATCCATTTGAGTCATAAATTGGTGGGTCTCAGGGTGAAAATTGAGTAACCGGAGGATATCGGTTTGTTCCTTGGCGAGGATTTAGGCAGTGAAGAAGGAAGGGTATTATTCCAGCGGCAGCTTTGCCGCCAAGGCGCATGTGACCAAAAAGACGCTGCGCTATTATGATGAACACGACTTTTTGAAACCATCCTATGTGAATGAAAACGGAGCCAGATTTTATACGGATCAGGATTTCCAGAAAATGCAGCAGATCCAGATGCTGAAATATCTGGGTTTTTCCCTGGAGGACATTAGGGAAATGACCATGAAGGAGGCCAGGGAGGAATCTCTGGTGCCAACGCTGGTTTTTCAGTCAGAGCTCCTGGAGGAGAGGATCGAGCAGATGAAGCTGGTACTGGAAAGTCTCCAGCAGACCACAAGGCTGCTCCAGCAGGGAGAGAGCGTGGATTGGGGAAAGCTCATGGAAACCACCAATGTATCCGACCTGGAGCAGAGTATGAAGCAGCAGTACTTAAACAATTCCAACATAGGAGCCAGGATCAGTCTCCATGCAAAGTATGCCGTCAATCCGCAGGGATGGTTTCCGTGGATCTATGATCAGTGCGGACTTCCGGCGAAAAAGGGGACAGGCGGGGGACAAAAAAAGGGAAGGGCCGAAGCTTTTCGGGTGTTGGAGCTGGGCTGTGGCAATGGGAGCTTTTGGCTGGAGAATTGGGACAGGATTTCGAAAGGGATGCAGGTGACCTTGTCGGATCAATCCGAGGGAATGCTGAGGGAGGCAAAAAAAGCATTGCCCAGCAGCAATTTTGAGTTTGAAGTGATCGATTTTCACGAGATTCCAAAGGAGGATGAGAGCTACGATCTTGTGCTTGCAAATCATGTGCTCTTCTATGCACAGGATCTGGGAAAGGTTCTCGGGGAGATCCGAAGGGTGTTAAAGCCCGGGGGGCGTCTGGTCTGCAGCACCTACGGGAGTCGACATATGAAGGAGATCAGTGCGCTGGTGGCGGGCTTTGACGATCGGATCCTTCTGTCAGCCCATAGCTTATATGGCGTTTTCGGGAAAGAAAACGGCGGGGAGCTCCTGAAGCATTATTTTGGACAGGTGGAGTGGAGGGAGTATGAGGATCATCTCCTGGTGACGGATGCGGAGGATCTCATCGATTATATCATTTCCTGCCATGGCAATCAGAACAGGTATATCGTGAATGACTATAAGGCCTTCAAACAGTTTGTGGAAGGCAGGATCGGAAAGGGATTTTATGTGACCAAGGAGGCCGGGGTCTTCCTGGCGCAAAGAAAAGAATAAAAAATTACGGGCAATGGAAGAGGAAGCCCGGAGCTTGAGAGAACGGATTCGGAAGAAGGAAGAAAGGAGCGGAAGCATGGGCAGCTTTGCAAGATCGGATAAAGAGAGAAATGCATATCGTTTACAGGGAAGTCTTGCCTGGAAAGGGTATGACTGGTGGTGGCATTCCTTTACGGGAACCAACCGTCGGACGGGGGAGGAGAAAGCCTTTTTTGTGGAATACTTTGTCTGCAATCCGGCTCTGGGAGGCGAGGATGTAGTATTGGGACAGGCTCCGGAAAATCTGGAGAATGAATTTTGGCCCTCCTATCTTATGGTGAAGGCCGGGTGTTGGGGAAAGGATGCCAAACAGCTTCACAGGTTTTTTGGTGTGGAGGAGGCCAGGATCTATGGGATGCAGAGCTATCGGATCATCGCGGATGACTGCAGGGCCAGTGAAACCCTGATCCGGGGGAGTGTCAGCGTATCCCGGGAGGAGTCGGAGGAGAGACCGGAGCTCATGTGTCAGGCCGGTGAGATGAAATGGGATCTGGAGGTGAAAAAGCAGATTCCCTTCAATGTGGGCTATGGTGCAGGAAAGCTGATGAGGGATCTGAATGCCTTTGAGATGTACTGGCATGCGGAAGGAATGAAGACCCTTTATCGGGGAGAGGTAACTCTGGACGGAGAGGTTTATGATGTGCGGCCGGAGAGCTGTTACGGCTATGCGGACAAGAATTGGGGTTCCAATTTCACCACGCCCTGGATCTGGCTGTCCTCCAATGACATTGTTCGGGTGCGGGATGGGAAGAGGTTGAAAAATACGGTATTTGACATTGGCGGCGGAAGACCGAAGGTGTTCGGGATCGGATTGGATCGCATTCTATTGGGAGCTTTTTATCTGGAGGGCGTGCCCATCGAGTTTAATTTTTCCAAGCCATGGACGGGGGCAAGGACTAAGTTCCGCTGTAGGGAGACAGAGAGGGAAGTGATCTGGCATGTGGAGCAGGAAAATTGGGATTATGTGATGCAGACTAATATTCACTGCCCCAAGGAAGAGATGCTCTTTATGAATTATGAGGCGCCGGACGGCAGCGTCGTTCATAAGAGGCTATGGAACGGCGGCACGGGAAAGGGTTGGATCAAGCTCTATCGCAAGGCGGGTAAAAATCGTATTCTGGTGGATAAGTTCCGCGTGGGCCATGTGGGCTGTGAATTCGGAGAATAAAGCGGATAAAGCGGGAGGGTGAGAAAATGGAGTTTTTTGACGGCAGGCCGGAAAATACGGAGGGGAGGCTGCCTCGGGAGCTGCGGACCTATGATTATCTGGATGGTCTGGGGATTTCCTATCAGCGAGCGGACCATGCCCCGGCCAGCTGTATGGAGGCCTGCAATGCCATTGATGATATGTTGGGGGTATTTCTGTGCAAGAATCTGTTCCTGTGCAATCGGCAGAAGACTAATTTTTATCTTTTGATGATGCCGGGGGACAAGAAATTTAAGACGAAGGAGCTATCGGCTCAGATCGGCTCCGCCCGACTTTCCTTTGCGGAGCCGGAATATATGCTGGAGTATCTGGATATAGAGCCCGGGGCGGTATCCGTCATGGGACTGATGAATGACAAGGAAAAACATGTGCAGCTTTTGATCGACGAGGAGCTTTTGAAGGATGAGTATGTGGGTTGCCATCCCTGTGTATGTACCTCCAGTCTGAAGATCAGGACGCAGGATATCCTTGAAAAGTTTTTGCCATCCACAGGGCATGGATTTCAGTCCGTGCATCTGGTGGGAGAGGAGGCTTAGGGGGAAAGGATCATGACGGAAGAAAATGGCCCGGAGAGATTGATCTTTCATATTGATGTCAATAGTGCCTTTCTGTCCTGGGAGTCGGCAGAGAGAGTAGCGCTGGGACAGGAGGATCTGCGCTTGATCCCTTCCGCCGTCGGCGGAGACCCGGGAAAACGAACGGGGATCATTTTGGCCAAGTCCATTCCGGCCAAGAAATACGGAGTGACCACGGGGGAACCGGTGTCCATGGCACTGCGAAAGTGCCCGGGGCTGGTTCTGGTGCCGCCGGATTTTCAGCTCTATCAAAAGAATTCCAAAGCTTTTATGGAAATCTGCCAAAGGTATGCGCCTGTCCTGCAAAAGTTTTCTGTGGATGAATGCTTTTTGGATATGACGGGAACCGGCCTTTTGTATCCCGATCCCATTGCCTTGGCACATCAGATCAAGGATGAGATCCGGGATTGCCTTGGCTTTACCGTGAATGTTGGGATTGGGCCAAACCGGCTTCTGGCTAAGATGGCCAGCGATTTTGAAAAACCGGACAAGGTTCACACCTTGTTTCGGCATGAGATCAAGGAGAAAATGTGGCCCCTGCCTGTGGGGGATCTGCTCTTTGTGGGAAAGATGTCGACGGCTAGACTGGAGGATGCGGGGATCAGGACCATTGGAGAGCTGGCCTGTGCAGAAACAGAAAAGGTGCAGAGGATTCTGGGCGAAAGGGGTGGGCAGCAGGCTTGGGAGTATGCTAACGGAATCGACGAATCCCCTGTCTCACAGGAACGGGAGGATCCCAAGGGCTATAGTGTTTCCACTACATTGGAGGAGGATGTGCGGACTGTGGATCAGGCCAGGCATATTTTGCTGATGCTGGCGGATCATGTGGCCGGCCGGATGAGGGCGGACGGGGCGAAATGCAGCTGTATCGCAGTGGATATCCGATTTAGCAAGCTGCAGAATGCCAGGGGGAATACTCCCTCCACGAGATTTACCAATAAATCCCATCAGCGGAGGCTGGATAGCCCCACGGATGTGACGGATGAGATTTATGAAACGGCGGTGGAGCTCTTCCGCGAAGTGTGGAGAGGGGAACCACTGCGGCTTTTGGGAATCGCTCTTTCGGATGTGACCCGGGAGGAGTATGAGCAGGTTTCCCTGTTCCGGGATGAGAGGCGGGAGAGGGCGAAAAAGCTGGATGCCGCCATGGACCAGATCAGAGGAAGATTTGGAAGAGATGCCGTGTTTCGGGCGGGAGCGGCGGATGTGGGAAGGCTGGGGATAAAACGCAAGGAGAAATAAAGCGAGGGAATTGTTTTGGAAAAAGTATTTGTTAAGATAGGACTGTGGATCGGGATTCTGATGGTGGTCATGCTGCTGCCGTTGAAGGCCGATGCCGCGCAGCCGACGGGAAACGAAGGACAGCTAGAAGAGAGCGTTGTCTGGAGGGAAATCTCCGATCAAGCTGGGTTACTTGGGATGGAATCGGATCCGGAGGGGAATTATATTCTGACAGATGACATTGATATGGCAGGGGTGGATTGGTTTCCCTTCAGCTTTCGCGGAAAACTGAAGGGGAATGGCTTTTCTATCTTAAATCTGACTGTAGTGGACGCAGGAGAAGAGATCCGGGAGACCTATGACGGCAATATGAAGGTATATGATACCTATTTTGGCGGCCTCTTTGACACCTTGGAGGGAGGATGGGTTTCGGATCTGCAGCTGGTGAATCTCAGGGTGAAGGTGGAGACGGATCATCCCTGCTTTCTGGGCGGCATAGCCGGCTACATGGAAAACAGCTCCATTGAGAATTGCAGTGTGCAGGGATGTCTGGAGCTGAGAGCGCATGACAGGATGTTTGGCGTGGGAGGCATGATCGGGTACGGCTGCGGGAGCATTTTGGAGACAACGGCGGATGTGACACTTGTCTGTATCGATACGGATGCCGCCACGAGGGATGAACAGTTTATGGGAGGCGTCTGCGCGGCGGGATATCCGGATATCAAGGGCTGCAGTGTTCAGATCGCCGGTTATGACTCCGACCATGGATATGTTCACGATGGCGGATTGGTGGGAATGTACATGTTTTATCCCAAGGGGACGAAGTACAGGGGGACAATAACGGATAATCGCGTTACGGGTAAGATCACCTTTTTTGAGGATAATAAGAACAGGCGTGCTTATTGTAATGGTTTCATCGGCGAGATCATGAACTGGGATTTCGAAAACGGAAGGAATAAGGATGAATTTGTCCGTGATGAAGTGTTTCAGTATGACACAGATTTATTGCCCCACTCCTGTGATGCTCCGGTCATGAGGGAGGAGGTCACCGCCCCCGGCTGCGAATTCGGCTTCACTACTTATGTCTGTGAAACCTGTGGGTATCGTGAAACGGACCATTATACGCTGAAAAATCATGACTATGTCTGGACGGTTCTGCGGGAGGCTACAGAGGAGGCAGAGGGAGAAAGGCAGGGTGTGTGCAAGGACTGTGGAGTACAGACTGTGGAAGCAATTCCTAAAGTGATCCCGGAGCCCGAGGAGACGGAAAGCGCGGGAGAGTTGGCTGAGCCCGGGCAGATTACACAGGATGGTGCAGAAGCTTGGAACAGCTTTGGAGCCGGGGAGGATGGAACAGCACAGAGCACTGCTTTAGCGGAAGAGAAAAAAATCTGGACAGCGCCTGAGATTGGCAGGGGTGCCACCTTGGGAATCGCGATCCTTGTGGCGATCGTTGCACTGGCTATCGTGTGGTGCATCGGACACCAAAAGAAAAGATAAGGAACAAGGACAGAAGATTTAACCGAAAGGATGAAACTGAAGGAAAAAGCAGGAAAATAAAATACGATAAGGAGAAAGATAAGAACGGATAAAACAGAAAGAACGGAAGAACAGAAAGATCAGAAGGAACGAAAAGAACTGAAAAAGGGGAGGAGGTATATGGCGGAATACGGGGAGGTATTGGGAGGTAAATACCGGGTGGAGAAGCCCTTGGGGGAGGGCGGCGCTGCCAGGGTTTACTTGGTAACAAATCTGAAAAATGGGGAAAAATATGCACTCAAGGAGATGAAGGAGCGTTCTGCGGCTGTCATGGCGGAACGACTGGTTAATCAGAAAATCTATCATCCGGCCCTGCCACATATCTGGAGGGCATGGGAAGAAAAGGGTAGCTTTTATGTGGTGATGGATTATGTCGAGGGTAGAAATCTGGAGGTGATCCTGCGTGAGGGAGGAGCGCTCTCTCAGGAGCGGGCTGTGGATATTGCAAAGCAGCTTTGCAGGGCTCTGATCTATCTGCATGGGTTTCAGCCGCCGGTGATCTATCGCGATATGAAGCCGGCCAATGTGATCCTGCAGGAGGATGGCAGGGTAAAGCTGGTGGATTTTGGCGCTGTCAGACAGCTGAACAGAAAGAACTCCCGGGATCAGGTCCCTCAGGGGACCAGAGGCTATGCGGCGCCGGAGCAGTATGGTAAACATGCAAGGAGCGATGTAAGATCGGATATATATAGTCTGGGGGTCACGCTTTATTATATGCTGACAGGGCATGATCCGGGGGAACCTCCTTACGAAAAGGGGCGCCTCAGAGACTGGAATCGGAAGCTCTCTCCGGCCCTGGAAAAAATAGTAGGTAAGTGTACGGCCAGGTGGCCTTTTCTAAGGTATTCCGGGTGCGATAAATTGCTCCGTGATTTGGAAAGCAGCTTGTAGCAAAAAATGTAGCAGAACTTGTAGCAGTGGTCGAATTGATTCAATTCAGAAAGGCGGGAAAGTATGGCAGAACAAAAAATAGAGGTAAAATCCCCAAAGATAACAATTGCTCCATCCATTGAGAATGAGCTCTGGAATGCACCGTGGAATATTACGCTTACAGCGGATCCGGAGATTAGGATCGGGACGGCTTCCTTTGTCGGGGAGAAGGAAATGGGGACGGTGCCTCTTTCCGTTGAGTTATCTAAGGAATACCGTGAGGAGTATGAGACAGAGGTGCTTTCCATGATGGTAAAGTGGGCCTTTCATTTCAGAAATATTTATGAGGTGAAGACGGAGGCTGACCATGAGGATGACTTTGGCTTAAAGGCACTTAAGAATTCGGGCTTTGTCTTTCGGACAAATGAAGGGCGACGGGAATTCTATTCCATTGTAAAGCCCAAGACAGCCTGGACGGGAGCGTATCTCTTTATCGGTATTTTTCTGGGATTTATTATTGGATTGGTCTTTTCCCATCTGGTGGTGGGGATGATCATCGGAGTTGTCATCGGTGTCTCCATCGGACTGTCCATGGATATGACGGCCAATAAGGAGAGGGAAAGGGTAACAGGTAAGAGCTTGACAAGATAATCCCGAAAAGCGGGGATTCTGTTGGGGGAGTGGTGAAGGCTTCGTTTAATATTGAGAAATATAACAGATTCCCAGTTGTGAAAATAGATTCTTAATGATACAATGTTTTCATGTTTGTACCATGATTATTGTTTTGAGGGAGAATATATGAGTGCCGGAAAGATAAAAGTAATGACGGATACTAATAGTGGACTGACTGTGGAGGAAGGAAACTCGTTAGGGGTGGCTGTTCTTCCTATGCCTGTCATTGTGGATGGAAGAGATTGCATGGAGGGAGTGGATATCACCCAGGATGAGCTGTTCCGTGCCATGAAGGCCGGGAAGGAGGTGCATTCCTCACAGCCGGCAATCGGAAGCCTGATGGAGATGTGGGATGAGATTCTGGAGACATATGATGAGATCATTTACCTTCCTATGTCCAGCGGCCTTAGCGGCTCCTATGCCACGGCGGCGCAGTTTGCAAAGGAATATGAGGGCAGGGTTGAGGTGGCGGATAATCATCGTATCTCCGTAAGCCTGCGGGAATCTGTGCTGGATGCGCTGGCCCTTGTGCAGAAGGGACTTTGCGCTAAGGAAATCAGAGAAAGGCTGGAGAAAAACGCCTACGAGTCCAGCATTTACATAACTGTAAATACATTGGAGAACCTGAAAAAGAGCGGGCGGGTGACTGCGGCGGGGGCTATGATCGCTACGGTCATGAATCTAAAGCCTATTTTGACCATTCAGGGCGAAAAGCTGGATGCCTTTGCTAAGATCAGGGGAATGAAATCCGCGGAGAAGCGGATGATCGAGGCAATCCAAAAGGATCTGGATACCAGATTTAAGGATGTGCCCAGGGATAGAATTAGGTTGGCAACTGCCGGCACCATTGAGGATCCGGCAGATATCAAGGTATGGAGAAATCAAGTGGGGGAAGCCTTTCCCGGCTTTGAGGTTTATTACGGTGCTTTATCCTGCAGTATCGCAACCCATGTGGGAGTGGGAACAGAGGCGATCGCACTGATGGTGCTGGATCGTTAACGGTGCGACCGATCCGCTATCCGGTGCGCCTTTTGGGAGTATGCAGGTCTGAGGAGGGAAAATATGTTTCGGGTATTTATGATTTTTTTCTTGCTTACTTTTACACAGATGCAAGCAGTAAGGCATACCTATATGGAGCGGGTCCAAGAGGCCAGGGAGCAACAAGCCCGGGAGGAAGGTGTGGCGGAGGGGCAGCTTCAACAGCATGGGGTCAATAAGATTGGAAGAGATATCCGGAATGATGCAAAGCCTGAGGTTATAACGGTTACCTTGGAGGATCCGAACGAGACCGGAAAGCTGGGTGGTGCCTATATTCAGGATATCTATAGAGTTGACTATATGGCGAGCGGCGTGGTGGGGCTTGTGGGAGCCCCCGTTCAGGTGTATTACAGTGAGGATTTCAACGATTTGCTTCTGACCTTTTATTATGATCCGGAGGAGCTTCGGGGGATGCCCGAGAGGAACTTTATCATCCTTCATGAGACGGAGGATGGCACCTATGATCAGGTGGGGATAGAAGAGATCGATACGGTGGAGAAAACAGTTTCTGTTTCCATTGATGAGCCGGGGGTTTATCTGCTGGCGGATCGCTATCAATGGTATACGGTCTGGGGAGTGGATGTGTCGGACTATGCCTATACAGTCGATCCCGAGGAATATGAATCCGATTGGGAGCGGGAATGTGATACCGGATCCATTATGGAGCTTGCTGATGTGACCTGGGCATTGGAAAACGGCCCGAATTTTCATGTGAGTACGCCCTGGCAGCTGGCGAGCGTGGTATGGTATGTAAATGCCTATAATGATCTGGGGCTGGAACGGATTGCTCTCTATCTGGAGGATGACATTGATCTGGCGGGCTATGACTGGGTGCCCATGGGGTGGCTTGGGCCCATGGATATCCGATTTGACGGAGTCATAGACGGGCAGGGACACACTATATCCAATATGGACATTCATATTCCCTACGATAATCATTGCGCCTTCATAGGTCATTCCACGGGAGTGGAAGTAAAAAATATCACCTTCGAGAATGCGCATATCACCGGTGGCTATTATGCGGGGATTGTGGGAGCGGAGATTTATATTTCACCTGTCTGGACGAATGTTCATGTGACGGGGAGGATCACGGATAGCTATGGCGAGGTGGGGAGCATCATCGGCAGGGAGGCCGGTACAACCTTCAAGGATTGTAGTGCAGATGTGATCGCAGAAAGAGGCGGTACCGAAAAAAAGCTGGAGTATTTCTCACAGAGACTGGAGTGGCTGGAGGAAACGCCCGCCACGGAGGACTTTACTCTGACAGTGGAAGAGGGCGGAAAGGTCACGAGGAGCACGGGAAATGAGGAGCAGTATCAGAATCTGATGTGGCATGTGGAGGTGGATGGAGTACAGGTATTACAGCGGTCGGCTGAAAACGAAACCTCCTTCAACCCCATGGAGATCATAGGACAAAGGATCCCCCGTGGATCAGACTGCAGGATCTGGCTGGTGGCGTATTCCGGTAAGGTTTATGCGAGAGTGAGTAATATTGTGGAGTATCCAACAGAATAAAAAGAAGCCTGACCCGGCGGTGAATACCTGGTCAGGTTTTTTCTTAAGCTTGATAAGAATTTACGGCCTCGATCACCAGAGAGACCTCCGTCTCCGTCATCTCCGGGAAGAGGGGGAGGGTGACACAGTGATCTGCCAGGGCCTCCGCATTGGGACAGGCGCCTCTTTCATAGCCAAGATGTGCGTAGGCCTTTTGAAGATGGCAGGGCACGGGATAGTGTCTGTCGCAGGCAATATCTTTTTCTTTCATATAATTTACAAAGTCAGCCGGGTTTCCCTCTGTCATGATCTCAAAGCATATTTTTGCATGCCATTTCATTCCCTTGACAATAGTTTGGAGAAAACCATCAATTCAGTCTACCATACCATCTTTTTTTTTCAAGGTTAACCTGGGTAAGTAGCCTGCCTGATGGCACCCTGCAGTCAAAAGAAGGGATTGCATTGGCATGAAGAATGGGATAATATAAAAATATCGTTGCACATGCAGGAGAGGTAGGGCACGGATTGGCATTGGATAGAAAACAGTTCATCAAAAGTACTTTGACTTGGGCAATCTCTTTTTTCACAGTTTTGGTGTTAGTGGTGATTTGGAATAGGATGACTCCTTTTCTGATCGACAATGACAATATTTATTTGAAAACCATAGCGTCGGGGGAAATGACAGGGACACCGGAACCGCATATGCTATATATGGGGATACTGTCCGGAGAAATATTAGCAATACTCTATCGTATCACCGGAAATGGTATTCCGTGGTTCGGATTGCTTTTGTGCGCTTCAATGGGGATGCCCATGGTAATGCTATTGAATGATTCGCTGAAAGCCTGCAAATCCCGGTTGGCATATGGGATTGTGTACTTATTATATTTGATTGTCTTTGGATGTTTTTTTTACCATTATTTTGCCGGGATGCAATATACAATTGCAACCGGGATGCTGGGAACTGCCGCCTTATTTGCTTTGGCGCTTCATTCTTTTGAGAATAACAAGGGATTATTCCGCAGAAGAATTTTATGCTTTTATGTATTGTCCTGGTTGGCTTTTGGAATGCGTGAGAAAGCCTTTCTTATGCTGATGCCCTTTGCCGGCATGGTTTTTCTTTATAAACTGTTGAAGGCAAAAGGAAGAGAAAATGTATTGAATATTATAAAATCCGGGTTGGCGTTCATATTTGGGCTTCTTTTCATTTTTGGTATGAATCTCATTGCTTACAGAGGGGAAGAATGGAAGTCCTTTCGCGAATACAACAAAGCAAGGGAGACCATCTTTGATTATTATGGATTCCCGGAGTATGCTACACATGAAGAATTATATCACGAATTGGGCATAACGGAATCATCCTATCATGCGATTACTGGACATTATAACCTGATCCTGGATCCGGCAGTGAATCGGGATTCCATGGTTAAGCTGGCCCAAGCTGCAAGGGCGGAGGGAACAGAGCGGGATTTAGCGCTCGTTAAAAAAATCGGTGTAGTATTTCACAACATTGTAAAACGAAATATTTTTGATTACACCGACAGGCCGATGAACATTCTTGTATATCTACTCTACTTATTTGTTTTTGTATTGGCGATTCTGGAGAAGAAAAGCTGGGTATATCTGCAGTTGTTTTTTCTGGGTATTGCCAGAATGTTTGATTGGATTTATCTGGAATGGGTTGCGCGAGATCCCTTTCGAGTGACACAGATCATTTATATGGCAGAGCTGGTTCTCTTGGTCGCGATCATTATAGAACATAAGCTTTGGGAATTTAAAGGGCTTTGGGAATTTCAGGGTGCAAAAAAGCTGGTTCACCCGATTTTTGCCATTATGATTTCGGGGATCATTTTTTCGGGAATTCGTTTTGGCATGCCTGTAATGCGTGGCATGTATCAGCATGTTTCAGGGATTCGAAGGATGAGCGTCTGTTTCACGGAATTGGAAAAATATCTGGAAAATCATTCCGATAACTTTTATTATTTTGATATGTCGCATTTATATTACATGGAAGATGCATTGGCTTTTGTTCCGGCTGAATATGAAAACTATGTCTATATGGGAAGCTGGATGCCGAACAGTCCCTGGTATCGGGAGAAAATGGAGCACTTCGGGATCACGGATGTGGCCGAGGCACTGTTGACCAATGAGCATGTGTTCATTCTGTATCAGCAAGTGGATTTTGACACCAGGGATTTTCTGGATGATTATTTTGATGAACATTATCCCGGAACTGAACTAAAGGTGGTGGATGAGTTTGCCAGCTCTAATGGGTTTCACTATGAAGTGTTAAAGCCAACGATTAATTCGATCCCGGATGAGCGGAAACAATAACGCTATGCTTACCAAAATATTCTGCAACCCTTTTATTTGTGGGATCATTAGGATCACTGCTTAGATCCCCCACATAGAGAAGGTCGGCCTGGTTCTGATACGGAAGGAAGATTACATCGGTGACATTGGTGTCGGACAGTATAAGAAGGCGATCCCTGTACTGGGCCTCGTAAGCAGCGGCGTCGCCGCTTTGAAGGCATTTCAGCGCCCGGATCCCGTTAAAGGAAGAGGGGGTTCCAAGGAATATACCCAGGAGGATCAGCACGAGCAGGGCGGCGGACCAGTGGGGAAGCTGATCGGAGAGAAGCTTCGTCAGAAAGGGAAGCTCTCTGCGGTATAAATATCCCAGAAGGTAAAACCAGGCAAAGATGATAAAGAAGAGATAGGCGTAGTACATAAGGGCTGCAGCTCTCGCAGGCCCTGTGGAATTCATGGTGTAGAAGGTGGGACAGGTAAAGGAGCACATAATTCCATAGAAAAATCCGATCACTATTGCAGGAAGGCGGAAGGATAATTTGGTCCTGCTATATAGGTTCCAAAAAACAGGGGTGAGGACAAGCAGAGCGATCAAAAGCCAGGGACCGGTCCAACCGCGTAAGAAGAACAGGCCTTGGCGGAGGGATTTTAAAACGGCTTTTATAGCCGGAATTTTCCACATGCCGTCCTGACGCACCCGGTTTCCGGGGGCAAGAGCACTGATCAGAAAACCGATGCAGAGGAAGAAAAAGGGCGGGAAAAGCAGCAGGCTTTTTTTTCTGTGCCGCAGGAAGCTTTCCAGTACAAGGAAGAAGGACAAAATCATAGTGGGCAGAAGAGAAACATAATTTCCGCCCGCCAGAAAAAAAGCGAGCAGGCACGCCAATATACTCATGGAGGGGCGATTCTCCCGGATGATCCGGCAGAGAACACCGAAATAAATAAGGCTTACGGCAAAATAACCTGTGTAATAAATGGAGCCGTTGTACCAAAAATAGGATTCCGGTGCAAAAGGGACTGTCTGTATGCAGAGCAGGGACAAAACGGAAGAGACTGCCAGCCATTCACCTCCGGTGGAATGGCAAAGGCGACAGAGCAGTTCATGGGCCAGAAAGAAAATGCCGCTCACAAGCAAGGTAAGGATCAAAGGGGTCACCAGGTGGTAGGCATTCGGTCCCCAGATATTGGGGGGCAGATACATCAAAAACAGGGCGGAGTAGGTGCCCTGCCAGATCCTGTATTGCTCTGCCACACCTTTGGCAGCTTCGATGATGACAAGAAAGGGATTGTGTGTATTTTGCCAGGTGTGCATTGCTTCTACGCCGTAATAATAATCGTCCCCCGTGGGATGGTTGTATAAGCCGAGGTGCAGGAGGGGAATCAGACTAATGATCAGAAGGACAAGCATCAGAAGAGCGACCAGATCGGCATAGAGCTTGCCGGGGCGGTGTAATGTCGAATTCTCGGTATTTGTTTTGTCAAATATATTTTTCAAAATAGTGTTCCTCGCAACAGTTATCAGAGATAGGGGCTTGTTTATGCCTTCGATGTCTTATTTTACTATGTTTTAGGATGGTTTGCAACCGTAGATGAGGAAACGGCGGAGCGGGGGACCGTAAACTAATACACAAGAAGGAGAGCAGGGGTTATGGAGATTGAAGCGCTGAAGAGTAAAATACATGAATATTTTGTGGGGAGGGAATCTGTCCTGGAAAATGTATTGATCTGCCTTCTGGCGGGAGGACATCTCTTACTGGAGGATGTTCCGGGAGTGGGAAAGACCACGCTGGCCAGAACGCTGGCAAAGCTTCTGGAATGCGATTTCGGACGGATTCAGTTTACACCCGATACTCTGCCGGGGGATGTGATCGGAACTTCCGTTTATCAGATGAAAACAGGGGAGTTTGTTTACCGGAAAGGGGCAGTGATGCACCAGATCCTTTTGGCGGATGAGATCAACCGGACCTCCCCTAAGACCCAGGCCAGTCTGCTGGAGGCTATGGCGGAGGCGCAGGTGACTGTGGATGGGGAGCAGTATGCATTGCCACGGCCCTTTTGGGTGATCGCCACGCAGAATCCGGTGGAGTTTTTGGGGACTTATCCCCTGCCGGAGGCGCAGATGGATCGGTTTATGATGCGGCTTTCTCTGGGATATCCGGAGAGTGCGGAGGAGTTCCGGCTGGCTAAAAATTTTCTGGCAGGGAAAAATGTGGAGGAGATCAGTGGTATCTGCAAGGCAGAAGATGTTTTGGAAATGCAACGACAAGTTGAGAGGCTTCGGATCAGCGACGGAGTGATCCGCTATGTACAGGAGATCGTGGAGCTTACCAGAAAAGAGGAGCAGTTCCTTTTGGGGGCAAGTCCCAGGGCGATGCTGGCGCTTCTTCGGGCGTCCCAGGCAAAAGCATTTCTCATGGGGAGGGAATTTGTAAAGCCTGACGATGTCAAGGCAGTGGCGATCCCTGTATTGCATCACAGACTGACTCTGACGCCGGAGGCCAAGATCCGCAAGGAAAACACGGACAGACTTCTGGGAGAGCTGGTGTTGCGGGCAAAGGTGCCAATGGAGTAAATGCGATGAAGCAAAACAGGATTGTATTTGCAGTGTTGTGGATCTTATCTCTGGTGGGGATCAGTTTTTACGGCGGCCCGGTGAGCTACGGCTTTTTTGCGCTCACAACGCTGATTCCCATTGTTTCTTTTGTCTATCTTTTGGCGGTCATGCTGTTTTTTCGGATTTATCAGGAGTTGGATTCGAAAAATCTGGTGGCTGATCATGTGGTGCCCTTTTATTTTAATCTGATGAACGAATTCTTTTTCGGGTTTGCCAGTATTCGGGTGCGATTTTATTCCTCTTTTTCTTCTATCGGCGGGCTGGATGACGGGACAGAGTACGAATTGCTTCCCGGAACAGGGATTCAAAAGCAGACGAGTCTGGTCTGCAGGTATCGGGGGGAATATGAGGTGGGGATCAAAAGAGTGGAGATGCAGGATTATTTCCGACTCCTGCGTCTTTCTTACCACAACAGAGAGGCGCTCAGAGTGGTGGTGAAGCCCAATCTGGTGCAGCTGGAGGAGCTTCGGGGGGTGGATTTCCCGGATGTGCCGGCGAGGGACAGCATGTTTCATCGGACTGAGCCGGATGTGCTGGTCAGGCGGTATGAGCAGGGGGATGATCTTCGCAGGATTCATTGGAAGGCCAGCGCTCGAAGCGGGGAGCTTCTCTCCAGAGGCTATGTGGGAGAAGAGCGGGACGGAGTCGGTCTGCTCATGGGAACCTGGCGATGCAGTGAAGAGCCCAAGCAGTATCTGCCGATAGAGAATAAGATGCTGGAGGTGACATTGGCGCTGGCACTTTTCTTTGCAAAAAAGAAGATTTCGTTGCGTACCCTTCACCTTTCCGGTGAACTGACTGAGAGATGCATTTTTGGAATGGAGCAGTTTGAGGGATATTATGCGGCCTTATCCGGAGCAGAGTTTCGGGAGGAATACCGGGAGGAGGCTTTTCTGGAGGCGGCGGTTGCCAGACAGGAGCTTTTTGCGCTTCGGACTGTTTTTCTGGTCCTTCAGGATTGGACGGATGCGGCGGAGGGGATGGTAAGGCTTTTGTCGGAAAATCATGTCTATACTGTGGTGTATCTCGTACACGACGGCGAGTTACGGAAAAACACGGGATGGAGCATTCCCAGAGCGAAGCTCTTTCAGATCCGTACGGATGCAGATCTTAGGGAGGTGATGGGATGACGGCGCTTTTGTATGATCTGCTCTATGGCTTGCCGCTTTGCCTGATCGCCTTGCTGACGGGAGGGGCATTGGTGGGGGCACCGCAGCAGCTGCTCCTGCCGCTGCTTGTGGCTCTTTTGTCTTTTGGGATCTGTATTGGGTTTAAATACTGGGAGAGCAGAATGAAGCTTTTGCCGCCCGGACTGGTTCTGGTGGTGCTGGTGGGGATCACTTTGGTTCAGCCGGCCGGGTCCAGAGGAGAATTTCTGGCACAGCACAGCTGGGTTCTCTGGATCGGACTGGGAGCAGCGCTGTGTTTTTGGTTGGGAAGGCTTGCGGCGGAGTATCCCTGGGTCAGAAGGGTGATCGCCATCGCTTTTTTTGCAGATTTAATGATCGCTCTTATCCGCAGCGGGATGCCGGATAAGGGAGGGGTGGCACTGGAATTGTTCTTTTTGCTTCTATGCATGGCGGAGGAGGTGCAGCTGCGCTGGCCAAAGAGCGGCTACACGGACAGACGGGGGCATCTGGTAGCTCTGATGCCCTTTCTTTTGCTGACGGGAGTTTTGATCTTTGCCCTGCCGGCACCGGAAAAGCCCTTTGACTGGGCCTTTGCTGTCAAGGTCTGGGAAAAGACAGTGGATCGGATCAAGCTGACCAATCGCTTTTTTCACCGCAATACGGAGAACTATGGTCTGGTGGGATTCCCGGAATCGGGGAGCTTTTGGGGGAATCTGCAAAAAAAACAACGGGATGTGATGGAGTTATATGGCAGGTCAGATGTGGGACCCCTGATTTATCTGACGGGAAAGGTGATGGATACCTTTGACGGCAGGGATTGGAGCGCAGCCTATCAGGAGGCGGGCGGGGACAGAACCCTGGACACCCTGGAATCCCTGTGTGCTGTCACAATGACAGAACCGGATTATGTAAAAAACTATCTATGGCGCGTGGAGGTGAGATGCCGGTTTGACGAATTCAACACAAAGTATTTTTTTGTGCCACTCAAGGCGATGATCGGACAAGAACAGATCGGAGAGATACCATTTGTGCAGCGGGGTGGGGATCTGGTGGCGCCGGAGGGACTGGGCTATGGATCCGAATACACTGTGACCTATTATCGCTTAAACCAGGGGAACGAAGAAGTGCGAAAATTCTTGCAAAATCGCCTGCCAGTGGATCGGGCAACCTGGGACAGAGTCCGTATGGAATATGACACGGAAGGCGGAAATCCGGTTCATTCTTATGAGGCCTATGAGGAGTATTTAATGAGAGTGCGGGAATATTATCTGCCGGAGACTAAGGTTTCAAAGGAGATTTCCGACTATCTGGAGCAGCTTCTGGAGGGGGCGGAAAACGATTATGAAAAGCTGGAGCGTCTGGAAAGGATGCTTTCATCCTATCCTTATTCTGATTCTCCGGGAAAGCTTCCTGAGGAGGTGGGGAGCCCTTCGGAGTTTTTGGATTATTTTATGTTGGAATTGCGAAAGGGGTATTGCAGTCATTTTGCCACTGCTTTTGTCCTGTTGGCCAGAAGTGAGGGAATACCCGCCAGATATTGTCAGGGATACTATGTTCAGAGGGGGGATTCCGAAACAGTGACTGTGACCACCGACATGGCCCATGCCTGGCCGGAGGCCTATCTGGAGGGCTATGGATGGGTTGCTTTTGAGCCGACTCCCGGGAAAAAGCAGACAGCCCGCTGGACCTTCAGACGAAAGGAAGTGCCCGGTGTCGTTGCGCAAAGCCTGCCTGAGGAAGAGGAGGAACCGGAAGAGGAGGAAGAGCTCCTTTTGCCGGAGGAGATTCAAAAAAAGGAAAAGAACGGGATACATTTGTATGTGATTCTTTTACCCCTTGGCTTGAGTCTTTTGTTTCTTGGAGGATTCTTTATTCTGGAGCGGAGGCTTGCCCGAAAATGGTATGAGGGGCTTGATGCCGCGGAGCGTTTCGCAGTGATATTCCGGCGCAATTGGAGGCTCCTTGGCTGGCTTGGCTTTGAGCGGGCGGAGGGTGAGACTCTGGAGGAATATCGAGTGAGAGTGACGGAGGAATTGACGGAAAGGCTTCGGGAACGGGATGACTCCGGGAGGGATCCGGAGAGAATCAGGGAGCTGGAAGGAGCAAGGGATTTGGTGAGGACTCCGGAACGGGAAGGAGCCGGGAAGGGGGCGGAGAAAAAAAAGAGTCGGGTGGAACAACAGGATGCTGCAAAAATGCTGACTTTTCTGGAGGATTATGAGTGCGTGATCTATGGAGGTGCCGCACCGGACGGAGAGATGTGCCTGCATGCTGAGAGTACGCAGAAAAATCTGATGGATCTGCTCAGAGTGACCAAGGGAAAGTGGTATTGGATTTATTACTTGAGTTTTCTTCTAAAACGGGCTTGACAAACAGAGAATTCCCCAATATACTTTGTCTGAATGAAGGTAATCAATATGTTTTTTGAATGCTTGGCAGGAGGATTTATATGTTAGAGAAGATTAAGCAGATGATTTCGGAAAAATTAAATGTGAGTGAGGATGAGATCACGGAAGATACTGTTTTGACGGATGATCTCGGCGCAGATTCCATTGATATCATGGAACTGATCATGACCTTTGAGGCGGAGTATGACATTGAGCTGCCCACCGAGGAGCTGGAAAATGTATCCACGGTGAAGGATATTATGGATCTGATGAAGAAAATGGGGGTTGAGGACTGATAATGTCTCTTCCCTTTGTGGTATAAAAATGCGGACACTGCATAAAATAAACTAATTAGGCCACCGAAGGGATGGGTATGTTAAATAAAATATGGGCTTTGATGATCTTGATCGGAATCCTCAGCAGTATGTTCACGGGGAAGACGGAGGCTGTGACAAGCGCTGCGCTTGACAGTGCAGAGGGTGCTGTCAGTCTGTGTATTGCCATGGCGGGAACCATGGCGCTTTGGATGGGGATAATGGAGATTGCAAAAGAGTCCGGACTTGTGGAGCGATTGACAAAGGGCATCGCTCCTTTTTTATATTTTCTTTTTCCAAAGGTGCCAAGGAACCACCCTGCCATGGGATATATCGCCACGAATGTGATCGCTAATATCCTTGGGCTGGGCTGGGCCTGCACTCCGGCCGGACTGAAGGCTATGGAAGAGCTGGCGCAGCTTGAGCGGGAAAGGGGGAATCCTGAGTATCTGCAGAATGACGAAAAAGCTGCCACGGAAGTAGAGAATGAAGTAAGAAGGGGGAATCCTGAGCGCACAAAGAAAGGGGCAAAGGGAGGCGCTAAGAGTGGGCAGGGGAGAACAGCATCCACAGAGA
Source organism: uncultured Lachnospiraceae bacterium (assembly GCA_902766425.1). Lineage (GTDB taxonomy): Bacteria > Bacillota > Clostridia > Lachnospirales > Lachnospiraceae > Acetatifactor. The sequence goes on along the minus strand of CACXDS010000250.1, from coordinate 12,071 downwards.
TGTGTACCTTTTTGATCCTGAATATATCTTCCTTGCAGTTGATCCCCGTCAATATGATCGCATATCGCAGTCAGTATGGGAGCCGGAATCCTGCCGCAATCCTGGCTCCTGCCATCTTAGCCACACTGGTCAGCACTCTGACGGCAGTCGTTTATTGTAAGTTCAAGGAGAAAAAAGATATATGCTGACACATGTGTCAAATTTTATCATTCCCGCTATTCTTTTTCTGGTGGTGGGCTACGGATTGTCAATGAAGGGAAAGGTATACGAGACTTTTTTGAAGGGGGCGGGGGACGGATTGAGAGTGGTGTGGGAGATCATTCCCACCATGATCGGTCTGATCGTTGCTGTGGGAATTCTCAGAGCTTCCGGTTTTTTTGAAATATTGGAGAAGACATTGGAGCCCTTGGCAGAGATCTGCGGCTTCCCGGCACAGCTCTGGACCCTCTTTACTGTAAAGCTGTTTTCCTCCTCGGCCGCCACCGGCTTGCTGCTGGATGTCTTTGAGACCTATGGACCGGATTCCTATCCGGGGCTGATCGCGGGCATTGTCATGAGCTGCACGGAGACGGTTTTTTACACAATGAGTGTCTATTTTCTGGCCGCAAAAGTAACAAAAACCCGCCATACAATGGCGGGGGCGCTACTATCTACAGCGGCCGGGACACTGACCGGTGTTCTTCTGGCTTATTATATGACGCAGCGTTAATACAATTTTTCGGTATCCTGCAAGGCGTAGAAGGCAAAGCTGCCTTAACTGCTGGGGCGCAGATACTCATTTTGCTGTCCCCCCTGGGTATAAAGATTGCGATATTCTGTGGGGGAGCAACCCTTGCTCCTCTTAAAGGTACGATTAAAGGAGGACAGGCTGGAAAACCCAGACTGAATGGAAACCTCGGTCACGGCAAATTTAGGCACCAAGAGCATCTGCTCCGCGGCGCGAATTCTTTTTTCGGTCAAATACTCATAGAAGGTGCGGCTGGTATAGTCCTTAAACAGTCTGGTAAAGTAAAACTTGGAGAAACCGGCGATCTGTGCTGCCTGCTCCAGGGTAATACTCTCGGAGAAGTGCTCATCGATATAATCCATTACCATGGAAAGCTGATTGACAACGGAGCTGTTTTTCAGAGAAGTAACACCGGAATCGGGATAAGCGTCAATATTCTTCTCACCGATCTTAGAGAAAAAGCTGAGAAGACAGGCGTAGAGGCTCATCTCCTTGGTGATGCTCTGCCCCCAATAGCATTCCGCCATGGAAAGGATCAGCTTGGATTCCTGGGCATAATAATCATGGTCATCGTCATAGGTGATCCGCATAGGCTGAGAGAGAAGGGACTGAATATAGTGGTAGCCGGGAAATTGTGACAGGAAATTCAGCTCCAGAATATAGATCAGTCTTGCCCCCTCCGGAGGCGCCTGCAGGGAGTGAATGGTTCCGGGGGGGATGATAAAAATATCCCCGGGCTCCAGAACATAGGTTTCCGAGAGAATATGGGCGGTATAAATGCCCTCCAGAGGCATGATGATCTCCAGAGCCGTATGCCAGTGACTGGCAAAATCAGCAGCCTGAATATTATACCAAAAACGCATGGAGGAGCTCTTGATCACCTGCACATGCTCGTGGGTGCCATCCAATACCCGGCCACCGTTGGTGATCCGGTCAGGCTGTATCAGATATCTATGCTTTTGTTCTTCAGTCAGTTGATAGTATTCAGGCGGGTTCATCTAAAGGCCTCTTTTCTGAGTATGGCAATATCTGCTTTGCATTTATTGCTTTCCTGACACATCGTAGCACAGAAATCGGAATTCTGCAAGAAAAACTTCTTAATAATTGCTTTTTTGCCTATGGAAATTTGTGACTTGTCAGGGCAATATTTGCACAACTCTTCAAAGAGATATTTCATTCTCGGCGTGCTCCGCCAGCATTTTTCGAAGGCTGGAAAAGTCGGCCGGCCCCCATTTTAATAAGAATTCATGGAAGGAAAGCTCGGAATAGGCATTACCCCAAAGCTTTATTGCGTCCTGCTTTAGTGCAAGAATCTCCAAATAGCCCAGATAATACTTGGGATAATTACAGGGAGCCTGGCAGATATAATCGTAAATTCTGCCTGCTGTTCCGGCGTTCTGTATGCCCAGGGGGGCAAGATAGGCTGCTACCTCCTCCCGGGTAGCCCCGTCATAATGAATGAGCAGATCCAAAAGGGAGTAGAGACAGAGCTGCAAGCTGCGATTGTGCTTTTCCAGCTGAACGCAGACGGCATCCGCCGGCCGTCCCTGATCACAGAGAAGCTTGGAGGCGTAGTCATAGCTTCTCTGTTCCACATAGAGAGCCCATCCCTCCAGATAGCCGCCGGTGGAGAGGAGCAGACGGAGAAGATTATTCTCATCGGAGAGAATTTGCTTTGATGTATAGGCGTTCTGATAAAGGTGTCCCGGATAGCCCTCATGAGCCAGGGTGACATAAAGCTCCAGGCCATGAGCGGCGTTTTGGGGATTGATATATATGACATTTCTGTCGGTTCCATCTGCCGGGGCGGTGAGATAAAAGGCGGGAGCGCTGGAGCTCTGAAGATCAGGGGATACTTTTTTCAGAATGACATCGGGGAGCGGGGTCAGAGCTGGAAACTCCTCAACCATCCTTTCTTTTAAGTTCTCGATCATGACGGAAGTGTCATAGATTCCGAGATCCATATAATTCCCGCTGTCCAAGGCAGGGATACATGCGGGATAATCCCCGGCCAGTTGTTTTATGGTCTCGCTTTCCGTGATCAGGGTCTGCTCCAGAAGAAGGCGAATGTCCTCGGGGGATTTCTCACTGCCTGTCTCATGGCGGAGGAGAGCGCAATAGTATTCCTTTCCCAGCGGGAGGGAGGAGAGCCCTGCAGTCTCTGATGGGGCAAGAGCTTCTAATTCCAGCAGTCCTTCTTTAAGCCTCTGATAGGCGGGATAAAGGACGCTGATCAGAAGGCGGTCGTTTTGCTCCGTCCAGGCCCGCAGCTCTGACTCCTGCAAAGGAAGGAGATGCCCCAGCTCTGTGAGGCGCTCCTGAAAGCCTGTTTGCAGAAAATGTGATTTATCTGTGAGGGCTTCCAATGTGACAATTGTGTCACATTGTTCCTCCGCCGTGCGCAGACTCCTCATAGACATTAGGAGACCACGGCAGGCTTTTTCGGATTCGTATAGCAGGAAGGAATCCAGAAACTCACCTGTCTGCGACAAAAGAGTGAGGTATTCCTCCACGTCCTTTTTGGTACGAAAATCGTATTCGCTTAAGAGAATGGGGAGCTGACTCTGGATTCCGTGGGCCGGGGAAAAGGGCTCATCGTAGTAGGGAAAACGGGACAGCTCCAGAGAGGAGAGCAGGCTGCTTTCCAGACAGATAAAGGAGTAGCGGGCTTCCCGGTCCAAACAATCGGAGCGAATGCAACGAAGCTCCTTGAGAGTCTTTTCCAGCGAGGAAGCTGCGGAGGAAGCGCTGCCTGCCACATAGCAGGGGAGTCTCACCGGATATTCGTCAATGCCAAAGCGCTTTGGATTTACAAGGGTGTAATGAAGACTGAGCGTATTGGAGGTCAGCTCCTCCCGGAGAAGTTCATTTCCAAACACCCGGAAACGACGCTGGTCCCGGCCGGGGCTGAGGATCAGGCACAGGGCCAGACCGAAACCGAACAGGAGAACGCAAGCGAGCAGGAGCTGGCGCAGGGATAATTTTTGCGGATTGGATTCATTGTTCAAGGCAGGCTACCTCACAAGGGAAGGGGTCACTCTATGGTTATGCTGGGAGGCTTGGAAACTTGCACAATAGGCCTTGAGTGCGAGTGGGTATTGACACAAAAATCGGCCTCGTTTATACTTGAAATGTAGCCTGGCGGACAAGCCGGGAAGGTACAAATCGAGAGGAGAAAAGGTATGGAAACTGCAAAAAATGCGATTCTTTCGGGAAAAGCGGTTCTGGGGATAGAATTTGGCTCCACCAGGATCAAGGCGGTACTGGTGGATGAGACGCATCAGCCCATCGCCATGGGGGTACATGACTGGGAAAACAGGCTGGAGGACGGCATTTGGACCTACAGCTTAGAGGATATTGAGACAGGTTTGCAGGATTGCTACGCATCCTTGGTAAAGGATGTTCAGGCAAAATACGGCGTGGCGCTTACAAAGCTGGGAGCCATTGGATTCTCCGGTATGATGCACGGATACATGCCCTTTGACAAGAACGGAACGCTTCTGGTTCCCTTCCGCACCTGGAGAAATACCATGACGGGACAGGCTGTGAAGGAGCTCTCCCCTCTGTTTAGCTTTAATGTGCCCCAGAGATGGAGTGTCGCCCATCTCTATCAGGCAATTCTGAATCAGGAGTCCCATGTGAAGGACATCGCTTTTCTCACTACCCTGGCAGGGTACATTCACTGGAAGCTGACCGGGGAAAAGGTGATGGGGATCGGAGAGGCCTCCGGTATGTTTCCCATCGATTCCGAGATCATGGATTATGACCAGAGAAGACTGGATCAGTTTGATATGCTGATCAAGGATTGGGGATATAAATGGACCATCCGGGAGATCCTGCCCAAGGTTTTACTGGCGGGGGAAAAGGCCGGGAAGCTGACCGCAGAGGGCGCAAGATTCCTGGATCCCACAGGCACACTGGAGCCCGGGTGTCCCCTCTGCCCTCCCGAGGGTGACGCAGGTACGGGTATGGTGGCCACCAATGCTGTCAAGGTTCGCACCGGTAATGTATCTGCAGGGACTTCCATTTTCTCCATGGTGGTGTTGGAAAAGGCACTTACCAAGTATTATGAGGAAATCGATATGGTGACTACGCCCGACGGCTATCCTGTGGCTATGGTGCACTGCAACAACTGTACATCCGACTTGAACGCATGGGTGAATCTGTTCAAGGAATTCTCCGAGCAGTTCGGCATTGAGATTTCTATGAACGATCTGTACGGAACGCTGTATCGCAAGGCCTTGGAGGCGGATAAGGACTGCGGCGGTCTGGTGGCGTATAATTATTTTTCAGGCGAGCCTGTGACCGGGCTGAACGAGGGCGGTCGTCCCATGTTCCTTCGCCTGCCGGATGCGAAGTTCAATTTGGCAAACTTTATGAGAAGCCATCTCTACAGCGCTCTGGCAGCTCTGAAGGTGGGAAATGATATTTTGCTTAAGAAGGAGCAGATCAAGGTGGACAGCCTGATGGGGCATGGCGGCCTCTTTAAGACTCCGGTGGTGGGGCAGCAGATGCTGGCAGCAGCCCTGAACGCACCTGTCACTGTGATGGATACCGCCAGCGAGGGCGGCCCCTGGGGCATGGCTGTATTGGCATGCTATATGCAGGAGAAGGAGCAGGGAGAGAATCTGGCAGATTATCTGGAAAAGAAGATCTTTGCCGGTCAGACAGGTACTACCATCGCGCCGAACGCTGAGGATGTGGCCGGCTTTGATGCTTTTCTGGAAAAGTATGTGAATACCCTGCCCGCCCAGAAGGCTGCCGTGGAAGGGTTAAAGTAAGATAAGGAAGAGGAAAAAGAGATGCTGGAAGAACTGAAAAAATTGGTATATGAGGCAAATATGGAGTTGCCCAAGTATGGTCTGGTGACCTTTACCTGGGGCAATGTGAGTCAGATTGACAGGGAGTCTGGGCTTTTTGTGATCAAGCCCAGCGGCGTTCCCTATGAGAAACTGAAGCCGGAGGATATGGTGGTGATGGATCTGAACGGCAATAAGGTGGAGGGCAGATATAATCCTTCCTCCGACACCCCAACCCATCTGGAGCTTTACAAGGCATTTCCGGAGATCGGCGGCGTGGTGCATACCCATTCCTCTTATGCCACGAGCTGGGCGCAGGCGGGGCGGAACATTCCCTGCTACGGAACCACCCATGCGGATTATATCTATGGGGAAGTACCCTGCGTGAGGTGTCTGACAAAAGAAGAGATCGAGGACGCCTATGAGGAGAACACGGGTCACCTGATCGTGAATGAGTTTAAACGCCTGGGAAAGGATCCCGTGGCGGTTCCCGCTGTGCTCTGCAAAAATCACGGACCCTTTACCTGGGGGAAGGACGCAAAGGAGGCCGTGCACAACGCAGTTGTACTGGAGGAGGTGGCGAAGATGGCATATCGCGCAGAGACCATCAATCCCAGGATCCAGCCCGCTCCCCAGGAGCTTCAGGACAAGCATTATTACCGGAAACACGGTGCCAATGCCTATTACGGACAGAAGGAGCAATAGGAAATCTCCGGCGCGATGAAATGAGCAAAAATAGACCGCGTAAAGGCAATAAATTTCTAGACACTATCCGGTGTGATATGTTAAATTGTAGCTAGTCGAAGAACACTCAGAAAAGGAATATTATTTGCAGAATTATAAAAATATGACAGCCGCGTCACAACGGCAGAATGGAGGAAACCATGAACAATTTAGAACTGCAAAAGACAGCGAACGAAGTCCGCAAGGGAATCGTTACCGCAGTTCACAGCGCAAAGGCAGGTCATCCCGGCGGATCCTTGTCCGCAGCAGATGTGTTCACCTTTCTTTACTTTGAGGAGATGAATGTGGATCCGAAGAATCCGGACAAGGAAGATCGGGATCGCTTCGTGCTCTCCAAGGGACATACTGCTCCCGGTCTGTATGCAACACTGGCACAGAAGGGCTATTTCCCCGCTGAGGAGTTAAAGAGCCTCAGAAAGCTGGGTGCACTTCTTCAGGGACATCCCTGCATTCACATTCCGGGTATTGATATGTCCTCAGGATCTCTGGGGCAGGGCATCTCCGCTGCGGTTGGTATGGCTCTGGGCGCAAAGCTGGACAACAAGGATTTCAGGGTTTACACCGTGCTCGGCGACGGCGAGATCGAAGAGGGTCAGGTATGGGAGGCTGCCATGTTTGCAGGCTTCCGCAAGCTGGATAATCTGGTGGTGATCGTTGACAATAACAATCTGCAGATCGATGGCCCCATCGACAAGGTCTGCTCCCCTTATCCCATTGATAAGAAGTTTGAGGCATTTAATTTCCATGTGATCAATTGTAACGCGCATGATTTTGACGAGCTCAGAGCTGCATTTAAGGAGGCTCGTGAGACAAAGGGAATGCCCACCTGCATCGTAGCACACAGCTTAAAGGGTAAAGGCGTATCCTTTATGGAGAACAGCGTCGACTGGCACGGCAAGGCTCCCAATGATGAGGAATATGCAGTGGCAATGGCTGATCTGGAAAAGATCGGTGAGAGCCTGAAGTGATTCGGACAAGGCATTATGTGATTCAGTAAGGCTGAAGGAAGAATTCGGAGCTTTGGCTAGAATGGAATAAAAACCGGAATCGTAGATAAGAAAGGATAGGGTATAGAAGAATGGCTGATGTTAAGAAGATCGCGACCCGTGAAAGCTACGGGAACGCTTTGAAGGATCTGGCGGAAGAATTCCCCGATCTGGTAGTATTGGATGCGGATCTTGCTGCGGCAACCAAGACCGGCATTTTCAGAAAGGCTTATCCCGATCGTCATATTGACTGTGGTATCGCTGAGTGTAATATGATGGGCGTGGCAGCAGGCCTCTCCCTGGTGGGCAAGATTCCCTTTGTGAGCTCCTTTGCTATGTTTGCGGCAGGACGCGCTTATGAGCAGGTGCGCAACTCCATCGGATATCCTCATTTGAATGTGAAGATCGGTGCCACTCACGCAGGTATCACTGTCGGTGAGGACGGCGCTTCCCATCAGTGCAATGAGGATATTGCTCTGATGAGAACAATCCCCGGCATGGTGGTGATGTGTCCCTCCGATGATGTGGAGGCGAAGGCGGCTGTTCGTGCAGCACTGGAGTATCAGGGACCTGTTTATATCCGTTTTGGTCGTGCGGCTGTTCCTGTGATCAATGATAAGCCGGATTATAAGTTTGAGATCGGTAAGGGAACCGTGGTGCGCGAGGGCAAGGATGTGACCATCGTTGCAACCGGTATCTGTGTGGATTCCGCTCTGGGCGCTGCCGAGAAGCTGGCAGCGGATGGAATCGAGGCAGAGGTGGTAAATATCTGCACCATTAAGCCCCTGGATGAGGAGATCATCATTCAGAGCGCAAAGAAGACCGGCAAGGTGGTGACTGTGGAAGAGCATTCCGTGATCGGTGGGCTTGGCAGTGCAGTATGTGATTGTCTCTCCGAAAAGCTCCCCACCCCTGTGAAGAAGATCGGCATGCAGGATGTGTTTGGCGAGTCCGGTTCCGCTGCAGCTCTGGTGGCAAAGTATGGTCTGGACGCTGAGGGCGTTTATAAGTCTGTAAAGGCTTTCCTGTAAGCAATGACCCGGTGCGAAACGACAAAGAAATACAGCTTTGAAAAAAGAACGAAAAGGAAAGATCATAGGAGACCGTCTGAGAGATTGGACGGTCTCTGCTGTATGGAGGAAGAAATGAAAAATTATTTGTCCCCATCGATTCTTGCAGCAGATTTCTGGGATCTGGGCGAACAGATCAGGGCCGTGGAGAGGGGCGGAGCCTCATATCTTCATGTGGATGTGATGGACGGGGTCTTTGTGCCCTCCATCTCCTTTGGATTTCCCATTCTGGAGGCTTTAAAGCGGAAAACCACGCTCCTTTTGGATGTTCACTTGATGATCGTGGAGCCGGAGCGGTATGTGGAAACAGTGGCAAGTCTGGGGGCGGATATCATAACCTTCCATCTGGAGGCGACAAAGGATCCCGATGAAGTGATCCGCAGGATCCGGCAGAATGGAAAAAAGGTGGGGATCACCATTAAGCCGGCAACACCGATCTCTGCTCTGGAGCCCTATCTGGAGCAGGCGGATATGATTCTGATCATGACGGTGGAGCCCGGGTTTGGCGGGCAGTCCATCATCCCACATTGCATTGAAAAGGTCAGGGAACTGAGAAAGCTGACCCTGGATCGGGGGATGGAGCTGGATATCGAGGTGGATGGCGGCGTCAAGGCGAGCAATCTGGAGGTGGTTCTGGAGGCTGGAGCCAATGTGATCGTGGCTGGATCCGCGGTATTCGGGGCTGACCCGGAGGGGCATACCAGAAGCTTTGTGGAGATAATGGAACGGAAGCAATAGGCGTATCGGCGGGGAGGGTGCTTATGCAGGTGGGCGGAGTAAATTCCGGGAACATACATAGTGTCGATACCGGCCGGATCGGGGATTCCCGCGGCGTCGCGGGCGGAAGTGATCATCGCCCGTCGGAGCATGCCGCGGTGGTGGGAACTGCTCAGGGGACTGAGGCTTCTCACAGCGGCGGCTTGGGAAGTACAGAGAGAGGAACGCCCGGGCAGCGAAATGTGGATGGGGACAGTGTGATCCTTTCGTCCAGATATGCCAGGAAAGCCGGACAGGAAGCGGAAAGCACAAAGGAACCCGACATAGACAGGGGTGTCGGGGAGGAGCTTCGCAGGCTGGGAGCACCTGCTTTGGAGCTTTTGACAAAGACCAGGGATTTTTTGCGCAAGCTGTGGAACGGTACCGGTGCGGAGGCCGGTCCGGTGGCCGCACCAAAGGAACAGGAAAAGGGTGCGGACAGCCTATGGCAGCGCTTTAAGCTTAAGGTCTATAAAGCCACGGGTCATTTGGCAAAGAGATTCGGTGGAGATCCGTCTCTTCAGACTGATGTGAAGCATGGCTCCGAAGATCAAAAAAATGAATTGGAAAATCAGCGCTCACCGGAAGAAGAGGGTGAGAAGGATCATAAAAAACAGGATAAGAGTTATCTGATGGATTCCTACGATCGAAAAGGAAATTACACAAGGCTTGGCCGGGTAGGCTATGACTCCCGGGACAGGGGAAAGATGGTATAGAGATATGGATACAACAGTCACAGTCGGCGGGAAAAAGGGGTTAACGGGGAATGCGTTGAAGATCATTGCGATCATCGCCATGTTCATCGATCATTTTGCGGCGATCCTGGTCACGGATTATCTGATGAATGTTACCCCGGATCTGCAAGGCGAAGAGCTACAGGCATGGTTTCAGACCCATATGTATGTCGCGGTTCTGGAGATGGTCATGGGTTGCATGAGACTCATTGGGCGGTTTGGCTTTCCGCTCTTTGCTTTTTTGCTGGTGGAGGGCTTTACCCACACCAGAAGTGTGAAGAATTATGCGATCAAGCTGGGGATATTTGCACTCATCTCCGAGCTGCCCTTTAATCTGGGCTTCTCCAGCAAGCTATTGGATCCAAGCTATCAGAATGTGTTCTTCACCCTGCTACTTGGCTTACTGAGCATGGCTACCATGCATTTTCTGGGGGAAAAGCAGGGGAAAAAGAAAAAGTGGAAACCGCTGTTTTATGTGACGGCGCTGCTCCTGGGACCCTATGGGGTGTATATGCTGCTGAAAAACTGCTGGGTGGTAGAATTGTTTTTCCATCCGCAGGGAAATATGATCTGGATTCTTATGGCCTGCGCGGCGGTGCTGTGTCTGGTTTTATTTACAGTACTGGGCAGGGGGTGGGATACGGAGAAGAAAAACAGATTTGCTTTCACATTTCTTTCTCTCATGGTGTTCTCCATGCTGGCGGAGCTTCTGATGACGGATTACAGCGGCGGGGGCGTGCTCACCATTGTGGTGATGTACCTCCTTCGGGCAAACCGCAAAAAGGCGTTTGGCTTTGGCGTACTGGTGCTGACCTTGATGACGCCTGTGGAGGCGACGGCATTTTTCATGCTGATCCCTGTTTCCAAGTATAACGGAGAGAGGGGCATGAAGCTGAATAAGTACTTTTTCTATGTTTTTTATCCGGCGCATATCGGACTTTTGTATCTGGTGACCTACCTTTTGGGCTTCACCACATTTGCCTTGCGGTAGGTTGGAAGGATATTTGGATTGAATCAGAGGAAGCTTGAAGTATTCAGAGTTGAAAAACGGAGGAAGAATAAATGGCTGACGAAATGGAAGGGATGGGGCGCATGCCCATGATCGGGGATCCGGCGCCGGAGTTTCGGGCGATGACGACGATGGGAAAGGTGAATTTCCCACAGGATTATAAAGGGAGCTGGGTGGTATTGTTCTCTCACCCGGCAGATTTCACTCCGGTGTGTACTACGGAGTTTATCGGCTTTTCCAAGATGGCGGAGGAATTTGCGGAGATTGGCACAAAGCTCATTGGGCTTTCCATTGATTCGCTGCACTCTCATCTGGCCTGGGCGAGAAATATCGAGACAATTGATCTGGATGGCACGGGAGCGGTAAAGGTGAAATTCCCCATCATCGCAGATATCAGTATGAGCGTGGCAAGGAAGTACGGCATGCTCCAGACAGTGGCAAAAACCCAGACGGTGCGGGCTGTGTTTGTCATCGATCCGGAGGGGATCATCCGTGCGATCCTGTACTATCCCATGAGTACCGGCCGAAATCTGCCGGAGATCAAGAGAATCGTTCAGTCCCTGCAGCTGCATGATGCGGAGAATGTGAGCACGCCTGCCAACTGGCAGCCCGGGGAGGAGGCAATTCTGGGAGCTCCCCTCACATTGGAAGAAGCGCAGGAGAGGCTGGAGGATGAGTCTCTGCGGAGTCTGGAGTGGTATGTACACTTTAAGAGAATGAATTAGGTGCGAGCGAACGCAGCATCATTGCGAAGCGATTTCATTAGGAGAGAATAATGGCAGGTTTTGGGTATTTAGAGGGGACATGTCCCCATTGCGGGGAGAGGACGAGGGAGAGGTGCAATGCCTTTGCCTATGGCTCACCCATTCGGTTTTGTGAGAGGTGCAAGCAAGAGTATCTGGATCGGAGATTTCGGGAGGTTGCCATCAGTGGCCTGGATGCGAAGAGTACTAGCGCGGTCTATTATATAAAGTGTTTTGTCATCCTTTTGGCTATGACTGCAATAGCCGGAGGCTGGCTTTATTTCACCATTCACTATAAGGGGTATTATCATACGCTGGCCGTGGCGCTGGTGATCGTAGGCGCCATTGGAACCATTGGGTCGCTGGTGCTGGCGCTTTGGGTGAAGCTGGGGTTTGCAAAAAAGAGCAATGACAGGTATCTGGAGGAATCCAAAAGGAGGCTTCGCAATCCTGCTTATGCGGCTAAGCTGCAGGAGTATGGCTATGTGATCCCGGCGGAGTAT
>CACXDS010000249.1 GCA_902766425.1 uncultured Lachnospiraceae bacterium | reverse complement strand
ATTGAGAAACCATTCCTGATCCATGCGTCCGCATACTGAAAAGCAATCACGTGATCGGGAGTTTCAGCCAGATATCCGACCAGCTCACCGTAACAACATACTTCCAGTTTTTTAGTGCGTTTCATTTATTACCTCCTCTATGCTGGCATAAACAGGGCGGGTGAAAAGATCCCTTACCTCATTTATCACGCCAAGTTCCATGGATAGTTTAATGAACGCCTCGAGCGATATAAGCCCTGTTTGCTCAAACCTGCAGAGGGAAGCGTAGCTTACGTTGCATCGCAATGCAAGCTGTCTTTGCGTGATCTTTTTTCTTTTTCGTATTCTTTTTAAGCGCTGTGCCAACTCTTTTGCCACATCGGATGGCGCGAACAAAAGCTGATCATAGTTTTCCATGTTGTCACCCCATTCAATTTATACTAATATATTAGTAAAATAAGGTGGATATGTCAAGATATTGCTAAAATATTAGTAATAATAGGATTAAAGTCATGCGAATGTTGGTTTGTTGCTAGAAACCATGATTATGTGATAAGATGATTTATATCCCCCAAAATGTCATGGGGCGGGAGGAGGGAATGATTTTATGGAGATATGGGATTGTTATCATAAAGCGCAAAACTATGTTTGTAAGATTGCGTCTCTGGAGGATCTGAACCGGAAATGGGATTATGAGATCGCTCAGAATCCAGGGGACGGAAATTGGCCCATCTGGAAAGAGGAGGCAGTGGAGAATTTTAAGAAGGGAGTATCCATTCCCTACTATGGCATTCTGAATGGAACCATCATCTGTGAGGCGACGGCCGTGACGGATCCGCAATATGTTCAAAACAGTGAAGGGATGATGAGAGAGGGCGCAGTCTATCTGTGTGCCTTCCGAACCAATGATGAATTTCAGGAGCAGGGGTATTTTTCTAAGCTCAAGGATTTTATGCTGGAGGATTTAAGGAAACGGGGATTTACGAAAGCGATCCTTGGGGTGGCCGTATCAGATGATTGGCATCAAAAAATGTACGAGCATTGGGGTTTCACGGATTATCTGAAAACCGGCGAGGAGACATATCCGGATGGGACGATTATCGATGTGGAGTATTATAGTAAGAAATTGATCCAAGGGGAATCTTATACGGACATACTCGATCAGATACTGCATGAAAATGGTATCGTCGAGAAAATGCGACAGGAGATCATCCGCAGAAGCGACCTGTTTGAGGAGCAGACGAAGGGCACGAAGGATGAGTACAATCTGTACCGGGAGCACGTGCAATATGTTTACAAGTACGCTGTCATGCTCTCGAAGGATGCAGCCGTCGACAAGGAGATCGTGGAGTTAAGCGCGCTGCTCCATGACATATCCATGACAGATCCCAGTCTCGACCGCTCGAAGCATAATGAATATGGCAGTGCCATGGCGGAGCAGCTTTTAAGGGAGCAGCACTATCCGGAAGAAAAGCTTCAGCTTGTTGTAAAATGCATTTTGAATCACAGCAGTAAGCGTGCGCAGTATCGGACGACACCGGAAGAGGAGCTATTGGAATGCGCTGACGGTCTGGCGCATTTCGATGCATACAAGAGCTTATATTCCCTGGCGCATAAGGTCATGGGATTAGACGATGAACAGTCCCTAAAATTCATTCAGGATAAGCTGACTAAGGATTACGCTGAGATCAGAGAGGATCTCAAATACCTTGTCAGAGATGTCTATGCCCGCGTGATGGAGGCGAAGACGATCCGGGAGATCTTGGGATAGTTAAGGAAGGTAAGGGGGTAGGGTTTATGGGTAAGAAAACCATCATGGCGGTTCCGCGGGCGTGCTTTTTTTCCGTGGTCATTTTTTGCATTCTGGGCATCATCGTTGGATCATTCTTCGATTACGACATAAATGTTGCGCTGGCAAACAAGACGAGCTTGGGAGCATTTTTTGCGACCTATGGTTCCTACTTTTCATATTGTCTGTATCCGGCGGCAGGAACCTGTATCTTTAAGGGACTGATGAAAAAAAGCAAGAATTACAAAATGCTTGCATGGCTGCTCTTGCAGTAAGCTACTTTATGGCGGTTTACTATAGCAACAGTTATAACGGCGCAAAGGTGAGGGAGCTTTTTGGATACATTGCAGGTGAGACAAGCGCAATCTGGTCGGTTCTTAGCTGGGTCTTTTGGGTTTTACTGTATGCGTGGGTGCCAATTGTTTGTTATTTTGTTTTGGACGAAGCGGATCCCGACAAGCTGATCATGACGGGCGCTGCCATACTGGTAGCCGGCATTTTCGCGGACAACGTGAATTTGTGGCTGAAGCAGGTCGCCTCAAGACCTAGGTATAAGTACCTGATAACATTAGATGACCCGAGGGCAGCTTTCAGAAACTGGTGGCAGATGATCCCAAATCTTGCCGGATCAAATGACAACTTCAAGAGCTGGCCGAGCGGCAACATGACGATCGCAAGCATGATGTTTTCGCTTCCCATGCTCGCAGATCTTTTGAAAAAAAGATCCCGCACCAAAAACCTGATTTGCTTTTTCGTTGCATCGTGTTTTGTTGTCATCTATGGTTATAATCGGATTCACATGACAAACCATTTTCTTTCCGATGTGTGTTTCGGAATGCTGATCACGTACATCATATATTGCACGGTAAGCGCGGCATTCTTAAAGGCCGGTTTGAAGATGACGCGGCAATGACTTTGAAGGAGAGTTTTGGCGTGAAGGAAGAAAAGTTATTTGTTGGTTTTAAGGGGAAGAATAACTCGTCTGCCATTTTGGTAAGTGCATTGTCAGCTCAATCTTGTTTGCTGACAAACTCCTTTGAGGGGTTGAGGAAAGATATAGAGGATTTGCCGCCAGATTATGACGAAGTCTGGCTTTTTGGCGTTGATAAAGGTTTAGAGACTTCCGTCCGGATCGAGCGGGTTGCGGAAAAGGACGGTATCCTTTGCTCCACGGCACTTGATCCGGAGGACCTCGCGGCGAGGTTTTCCAAGGCCGGACTGAAGGCACCCGTGGCTTCCCATCCGACGGAGTATCTTTGTAATGAAGCATATTGGCACCTGCTGGAGAAATATGCAGGAAATGGCGTATTGATACACATTCCCACGATAAAGCGCTTTGAGGAAGAGTGGATTTCAAAAGTGAAAGAGGCGTTGTAGCGCGACACCAAGATGTAAAGATTCATTATTTTGAGAGGGTAAGAAGATGAATCACAATAATATCGCAGACAATGTAAAGCGTCTCCGGGAAGCAAGGCGTATGACGCAGGAGCAGCTGGCAAATAAGCTTGGAGTTACCTTTCAGGCGGTGAGCAAATGGGAAAACGGCGCTCGAGGCTGATGCCTGGCCCATGGACCCGATGTTTTCCATTGCGTGCTGCCTCAGCGAGATGGGTGAGTACGCGAAGGCAGCGGACGCATGGAAGCGGATTGTGGACGAACTGATCGCCAGAGTCTTCACCTATGAAGTGGAGTGGCCGCGCCAGATGATGAATGAGGCGAAGGCGAAGAGCTGAGACTACCCTGCACCGAAGCGCATTTT
>CACXDS010000248.1 GCA_902766425.1 uncultured Lachnospiraceae bacterium | reverse complement strand
TGCAAGGCTCTGGACTGTCAGCCCGGGGATCTGATGGAATATAAGGAATAGCAGCATCATTTAAAATATATGCTTGCGATTTTGCCGATTATCAGTTATATTATATGCACACATCTATTTCATAAGGATTTGCTCCCGCGAAGGAGCGGGATGAAATGTGTGCGGACGGGAGGCCATTCCCGCCAGACGGGAGGAGGTGAGATCCATGCATAAATATCTGCGGGCCATAGGCTTCAGCGAGCTGAGCGATCGCGCTAAGCTGAAGGATATTCTGACGGATGCCATACAGACTTCTGACAGACGCGCCTATACATTGAATTCGGAGAATATACTCCTGGGAGAGTTTTGCAAGGATTTCGCCGACAATATGGGAATTGCCGTCTGTGGGGAATTTGACGAGGAAGATAAATTTATATACGATTATTATTATCCCTATCTGCGGGGGGAGGGGATCACCACATCGGAGGATGTGTCCGTGGAGCGCCATATTGCACGGGATTCCTATGCGGGCGTGGTGGAGGATATGAACATGGGGATTTCCATGATCTTTTATCTTCAGAATATGATCCCCTATGTGAAGGCTCAGGCTACCGGGAGACTCCCGGTTCGGGGGACCACTCTGACGCTTTCTGCCCTGTCCCTTGGGGGAACGATCCTGCTTCCCATCCATGTGGATGAGGAGAAGAAGGATCAGAGCAGGCGTCATTCCATCGAGCGTCACCGCCTGATCGAGGAGGCCAGAAAAGGCAGCGAGGAAGCCATGGAGACTTTGACGCTGGAGGATATGGATACCTACTCCGCTGTCAATGCCCGGATTCAGCATGAGGATATTTTCTCCATTGTGGATACCTTTTTTATGCCCTATGGCATGGAATGCGATCAGTATTCCATCATGGGAGAGATCGTGGGAATGCGTCTCGCCACCAATCATGTGACGGGTGAGAAAATTTATATTTTAACAATTTGCTGTAATGAATTGACATTTGATGTCTGTATCAATATAATAGATTTGTTGGGCGAGCCGCAGGTGGGTCGCAGATTTAAGGGTACGGTGTGGCTTCAGGGGTATATTAATTTCCCCGATGACATATAGTTTTACAGAGGATTTCCTCAAAATGTTGGTGTAGCACAGTGGATAGTGCAGTCGCCTCCTAAGCGAAAGATCGGGCGTTCGAGTCGCCTCACCAACGCGCAAAGGCATCGGAAACGATTGGTTTCCGGTGTTTTTTTGATTGAAAACTTTATCTGAAATAGAAAACTATTATAGGGTTTTTCCGAAATATGTGGTAGAATAGAGACGAGGGGTGGGAGGATTCCCGAATTTGGAGCTTGTAAATGACAGAAGAATGAATAGGAGGAAGTGTGAATGGGCTCTGTATCAAAGATTTATTTTACCAAAGAGGTATCCCCCGAGGCGGTGGTAAAGCTATATGATAAGCTTGGAAAGAGGCTGGAGGGAAATGTGGCGATCAAGGTTCACTCCGGTGAGGCCGGGAATCAGAATTTCCTGCGGCCGGAGTTCTGGAAGCCTGTGGTGGAGCATGTGGGAGGCACCATCGTAGAGTGCAATACCGCCTATGAAGGGGAGCGCAACTCTTCGGAGAAGCATATGAAGCTGCTGAAAGGACACGGCTGGAATGCATGCTTCGATGTGGATCTGATGGATCTGGAGGGACCGGATGTGGAGATTCCCATTCCCAGATATCACACCCATTTAAAGTCCGATATTATGGGAAAGAGTTTTATGAAGTATGATTCCATGCTGGTGCTGGCACATTTTAAGGGTCATCCCATGGGCGGCTACGGCGGAGCACTGAAGCAGTTGTCCATCGGCTGTGCTTCCACAGCGGGCAAGGTGAATATTCACTCCGCAGGAAAATACACAAAGGCGGAGGAGCAGGGCATTGTATGGGAGGATCTTCCTCCTCAGGATGCATTTTTGGAGTCCATGGCAGAGGCAGCCTCCGCAGTGGTGGATCATTTTCATGACAATATCGTGTATGTGAATGTGATGGCCAATATGTCGGTGGATTGTGATTGCTGCAGTGTGGCGGAGGATCCCTGCCTGAAGGATATCGGCATTCTTGCCTCCACGGATCCGGTTGCCATTGACCGGGCATGCATTGATCTGGTGAAAAAGAGCGGTGACCCGGGCGTTGCACATTTTATGGAGAGGGTGACATCCAGAAACGGGGAGCACACCATTGATCATGCGGCGGCCATGGGCATCGGCGTGACGGAGTATGAGTTGATCGAAGTAGAGTAAAGCAAAGCTGCGGGAGATTCGAAAGCATGTCCAAGGGATAGAGGCAGCTTTACGAAGGATTTGCAAGCATGACCGAGGCATAATAGGACAGTCTTTGTACGGAATGATTAAGAAAGTGAAAAGTAGTGGTGTATAGGGTGTTTCGGCGGGAGGTTTTAGGATATGGCCATAGTGGGTTTTTTGGGTAAGTATATGAATGCGATCATCATTCTCGGTGGTCTGGTGGTGCTTTTTTTCCTGATCAAGAATTATATAAAGCTCTATACCAAAAAGAGCTTCATTCATGACGCCATGAATCGGAAAAATAAGGAATCCTATCTCAACGCAAAGACCGGGGAGGTGGAGGAGAGGGAAATCTCTGAGACAGTGACGCCGGACACCATCCGGGATTATGAGAGAGCCTTTAACGAGGTAGTTTCCGGCTACAATGCCTGTACGCAGTTTATTCCGCTGTTTCCTCTTTTGGGTATTCTGGGAACGGTATCCGGTCTGGTGATGCAGCTGAAGTCCCAGGATATGGAGAGCATGTTCAAATCCCTGGATGTGGCGCTGACTTCTACCTTCTGGGGTCTGATCGTGACCATCTTCCTTAAGATCTGCGCCACTGTTTCCGCAAAGCTGATC
>CACXDS010000247.1 GCA_902766425.1 uncultured Lachnospiraceae bacterium | reverse complement strand
CTGGATACCGTTGTAAGGGTAATGCGGGAAAACATCACCGGCATCCGGGTGGTAAAGGCGCTCAGCAAGGAAGCTTTTGAAAAAAGGCGCTTTGCCGATGCCAACGGAGAACTGACCAAAAGCGATGTGACTGCGGCAACGGTAATGGCAATGCCAGGCCCCGTTATTCAATTTCTGCTGAACATCGGCCTTTCCATTGTCGTCCTGTTTGGCGCCTACCGCGTCAACCTGGGCGAGATCAAGCCCGGTGTAATCCTTGCCTTTCTGACCTATTTTAATATGATCACCATGGGCGTTATGGGACTGAGCCGAATCTTTACCACCATGAGCAAGGCCAGCGCCAGCGCCAACCGGATCGCAGAGGTACTGGATACGGCGGAAGAGGGATTACCTCCCCTGCAGGAGGCGGACAGCCTTGAAAATAGCCTTTCAACGAATGAAACAAGCTGTGTCACCGAACCGGATCACATTTGCTTTGAGCATGTGTCCTTCAGCTATGGTCAAAGCTCCGGTAATGCAGAGGATTTCGGCGGCGAGGGTCGGGAAAAGGCCTTAAATGACATCAACTTTTCCATGAAAAAAGGAGAATCCCTTGGGATCATCGGTCCGACGGGATGCGGAAAATCAACCATTGTCAATCTTTTGATGCATTTCTATGACGCGGATGAAGGGGAGGTTCTTTTGGAAGGCAAACCCGTCTCCTTGTATGACAAGGATTCACTTCGCCGCAGATTCGGCACAGTATTCCAGAACGATATGATTTTCCAGGATACTCTTTACAATAATATTGATTTTGAAAGAAAGCTAGAGCCCGCCGCCATCCGCAGTGCTGTGGAGGATGCCATGGCCGCCGAGTATGTGGATGGCTTGGAGCAGGGATTGCAATACGAAGCCACCATAAAGGGAGCCAATCTCTCCGGCGGACAAAAGCAGCGTATGTTTGTGGCCAGGGCTCTGGCCGGAAATCCGGAAATCCTGATTCTGGATGACAGCTCCTCCGCTCTGGACTATAAGACGGATGCCGCCATGAGAAAAGCAATCCTGGAGCATCATCCGGATACCACATTGATCATGATCGCCCAACGAGTGAGCAGCGTCATGAATATGGACAAAATACTTGTTTTGGACAATGGAAGATGCATTGGATACGGGGATCATGAGACACTCCTACAGACCTGCAAGGATTATCGGGAAACCTACGAAATCCAGATGGGGTCTATTACTTAGTACCGGATTTGCTTCGCAAATCCGGTACCCGAAGCGAAGCGAGGGCGTACCGAAGGGTACGCTGGTACCCGAAGCGAATATAATAAGAGAAGTGAAGTCGAGTGCCCCCGATAAAAAACACGAGCCGGAATATGGCGCGGATTTTTTATTGCCACGAAGGGGCGCAGGCGAACAAAGCATCGTCCGCGATAGCGGACTACATTAGGAGGAGAATCATGCCCGGAGCAGGAGATCGAGGTGGAAAAAAGGAAAAGCCGAAGAATACCAAAGGAACACTGCTTAGGATCCTGCGGTATCTGGCTCAGTATAAATGGTTTGTGCTACTGTTTCTCATTCTTGCGGTAGTCAGCAATGTGGGAAATCTGCTGGGGCCCCGGTTTGCCGGACAGGCCATTGGCGTTGCGGAAGACGGCTACAAAAGGGGCGTGGGTATGGTGGATATGGACAGGGTTCTTCATTACACCATTCTCATGCTGACAGCCTATGTGGGCTCCAACATCCTTGGCTTTCTGGTAAGCATCGGAATGACCCGTGTAGGAAAGCGGGTGGCAGAGAATCTAAGGAGCGATGTCTTCGAAAAGCTCATGCGGCTGCCTGTCAGTTATTTTGATCGCAACCAGGCCGGGGATATCATCAGCCGTGTGTCCTATGACATTGATGTGGTTTCCACCAGCCTTTCCACGGATGTGATCCAAATATTGACCAGCACCATTACCGTAGTGGGGAGCTTTGTGATCATGTGCACGATTTCCATCCCGCTGGTTTTATGCATGATCTTTACCATACCTCTTTCCATCTGGTACACAAAGCATATGGGAAAGATCACCAGACCATTATATTCCAAGCGCAGTGCCGCTTATGGAGTAATGAATGGTTATGCGGAAGAAACCTTTACCGGTCAGAAGACCATTCTCGCCTATGCCTGCGAGGATAAAATTTCCGAAAAATTCAGCGAGATCAATCGGAATGCCGCTGTAGCCTACCGGAATGCCGATGGCATGGGCATGAAAATGGGCCCCACCATCGGTATGATCTCCAATCTGGGGCTTGCCGCCATCGGTATGGGCGGCGCAGTACTGTACATGAAGAATATCGTAGGTCTTGAGCAGATCTCCAGCTTTATCCTATACAGCCGCAAATTCTCCGGACCCATTAACGAAATATCGAATATTATCAACGAGATCTTCAGTGCTCTGGCGGCGGCGGAAAGGGTCTTTTATCTTCTGGATCAGCCGGAGGAAGCCGCGGATGTTGAAAATGCTAAGCTCCTCGACCATTGCCGGGGAGATGTAAAGGCAGAGCATGTAGCCTTCGGCTATGTGCCGGAAAAGACCATTCTGCATGACCTGAATCTGGAGGCAAAGCCCGGACAGACCATCGCCATTGTGGGTCCCACCGGAGCAGGAAAAACCACCATCATCAATCTCCTCATGCGATTCTATGATGTGAATTCCGGCAAGATTTTGGTGGATAACGAAGAATATCGCAACTATACCCTGGAGAGTCTCCGAAAGAATTATGCCATGGTGCTTCAGGATACCTGGCTTTTCCAGGGCACCATCTTTGACAATATCGCCTATGGCAAAGAAAACGCCACAAAGGAAGAGGTGATCGCTGCGGCGAAGGCAGCTAAGATCCACGATTACATCCTGCGTCTCCCCAAGGGCTATAACACCATTATCTATGAGGATGGCGGTAATATCTCCAAGGGAC
Organism: uncultured Lachnospiraceae bacterium; assembly: GCA_902766425.1. Classification (GTDB taxonomy): domain Bacteria; phylum Bacillota; class Clostridia; order Lachnospirales; family Lachnospiraceae; genus Acetatifactor. The sequence goes on along the minus strand of CACXDS010000247.1, from coordinate 2,805 downwards.
AGAAGCAGCTTCTCACCATTGCCCGCGCCATGCTCTACAATACCAATATGTTGATCCTGGATGAGGCGACCAGCAATGTGGATACCAACACCGAGCGCCAGGTCCAGAAGGCCATCCGCAGTCTCATGAAGGGAAAGACCAGCTTTGTCATCGCGCACAGACTCAGCACTATTCAGAATGCGGATAACATCCTGGTGATCGGAAACGGCGATGTGGTGGAGCAGGGAACCCATGAGCAGCTTATGGAGCGCAGAGGCGCCTACTACAAACTCTACGCCAGCCAATATGAATAACCGGCTGAGTCCATGCAGCCACCGTAAAAAACAAGAGCTGTCGGAATGCTTGCATTCCAGCGGCTCTTGCTTTTTTACGGTGGATATATGACGAAGCAGCGAGTTTTATAACTCCCCTCTCCCCAAAAACTCCTCATAGGAAATACTTACCTCAATAAATCCTGATGCAAAAGGCCCCATCTCATAAGGCTGATACACAATGACCACGCCGTCCTCCCCAAAGATCACCTGAGTAGCATCCAAATCTGCATATTCATATGCAGTTTGATAAACCTGATCTCCGTCTTCGCTGTAATAAGGACTCTCATACAGGCTGTAGCTCTCGAAATCCTCTTTGGTCTTTCTTGCCACCAGCTCCTTAAAGTCTTTCTCGGAGCCCTGATAAAAGTCTCTGACACCCAGCTCCTCGCCACTGCTCAGATCAAAAATACGCTGACCGATATACGGCATCCCGTGAGCTCCGCCCGCAAACCAATACCCATGTGAATCCACCATCAGATAGCGATCCTTATAGATCCGTACATCCGATATATACTCCTCATCAGTCTCACAGTACATATCCGGATATTCCTGATGCTCCTCGCAGTCATCCTCCGTCATCTCATTTTCAGTTTCATAAAACTCCATCGAGGTCGTAAGCTCTGCTGCCAGAGCCTCGTTGATCTTCCTGTACTCTGTCGAATACTTAGGATCCAGCTGGAAGGCCTCTCCATAAAACTTCTCCAGAGTGATCCCGCAGAACTTACAATTTTTAACCACCCCGTCATAAATGACATTACCGTATTGAAAAGCATTGATGGTATTGATCGTACATCCCAGATCCTGAAATGTCGTCTTTCCTTCATCCGTGTCCACAAGGAACCATTTGCAGGCGTCCCCTTCCATCTTTGCAAAAAAGATCCTTCCGCCCAGCACCCGGAACCACTGGGTTCCCGGCTGAATATCCGTCGCCCCCGGGACCGTTTCCATCTCATAGAGTGCACTTGTAGCTTCCCCGGCCAGATCCAACCGATAAACCACATTTTTTTTGAGGACAAAATCCTCCGATTCATCTACGCTGAAATATACCACTCCATCCTCATAGTCGAGAAACTCAGTCATCTTCTCAACGGTCTGAATGCGTCCGGTTCTGTGGTCCAGGATATTCAATACCGTATTCCAATCCTCATCATAAGTCTGATAGATCACATAATTTTCATCATAGGAATCTATATAGACATACTCCCCCGGCATTCTGGATATGCTACTGCTCCTGCCGTCCGCATAGATCATGACATACTGCTCATCCTGTCTTCCGATGACATAGCCGCATCCATCCAGAATTCTGGACATACTGCAGCTATCTTCAACACCTTCCGCAGTGGCATAATTCAGAAAAAGGCTCGAGCACCTGTCGATCGCATTGTAAAAATTTTCGGAAAGGATATTCTTTTCCTGATACTCCAGCTTTCCGGATGCTTTGGCAAATGCCTTTTCCCGATGGATCATTCCGTTATCCCCGTAAGAATAATAGGTCACATAAAGAGTATCCTTATAAAAGTCCAGATTATCCAGATTACAGCCCGGATCCACGCTCCAGACCTTTGTCACATCCTTTGCTTCCAGATCCACCGCAAACACATTGATCTGATAGCCCTGCCCCACGGATTCATAAAGATAACAATAAGCAACGCCGTCTGCCACAGTCATGATCGCCGCTTCCCCAAGCTCATAGCCCTTCTTTTTAAGTCCGTCAGTGATATCCTCCCAGGAGTATTCCTTCACTCCATTCCCCGAGTCATCCAGGCAATATACCCTGGAGCCATTCTCAGCCCGAAGCATTCTACCTGCAAACTGCAAGTGATCCGCATCCTTCCTGCCGCTTTCCTCACCGGCTCCGGACTGTGCCCCCTGGTTTCCTGCTCCGCTCTGACTCTCGTTGCTCTCCTCTGCAACGGACTCACTGCTCACTGTCGCATTTCCGACCTCCGGCTGCCCCTCCTTTCCTGCGGATCCCTGATCAGAGCAGGCTCCGAGGCAGGTTGAAACGGCAAGGGCTAAAATCAAACCAACCAGCTTTCTCTTCATAATCCGATAATTCCTCCCGACATTTACCTTATCGTATTTCTATCTGTAAATACCTGACAGCCTTATCTGTCCCCGTCCCCATTCTTGTTTCAGATCGCATTCCCTTCTCATGCCTTCCCGATGCTGCCTGTTCCTGATCAAATAATTTGCGGCATCATCTTTTGTTACTGCACCGTCAGCAATCTCATGGTCAGCATGACCTGATCCAGATGGGCTTTCTCCCGATAAACATATAAATATACCACCATTCCTCTGGTCCCATCCGGCTGAAACACAAATTCCGCATGATAATTCTGCCCGAGGGCCGTGCGATAGGCATCCTGATAATAATGATAATTGGTTCTGTAATAGGTTTGCTTTTTGGTGAGGGAGGCTCCAGGATCCTTCTTGAGGATATTCTTGACAATCGCCCGCTCGATCAGATCCGTCTCGCTCTTGTCGCTGG
>CACXDS010000246.1 GCA_902766425.1 uncultured Lachnospiraceae bacterium | reverse complement strand
TTTGTGTTTAAGATTGCCCTTCCGGTTCTGGTGTTTCGGGATCTGGCGAGCCAGGATTTCGCCGGAACCTGGAATGGGAGATTTGTGTTATTTTGCTTTGGAGCGACAACGGTGAGCATCGCACTGATCTCCCTTTTGTCTAAACTTATTGTAAAGGATGTGGCGAAGAGGGGGGAATTTATTCAGGCGTCTTATCGCAGCAGTGCAGCGATTTTGGGAATTGCCTTTATTCACAACATTTACGGGGAAAGTGCCATCGGAATGGGGCCCCTCATGATCCTGGGATCGGTGCCGCTCTATAACATATTTGCGGTGATCGTGCTGACGGTGACAGCGGAGAAGCCGGGAATGTCGGAGATGGTGGCAACGGGAAAGTCGGGGACTGTGACGATGGAGAAGGCAGGGATGCCGGAGGCGGTTGTATCCGGGAAGGCGCAGGGAGCAATGCTTCGATCAACACTGCTGGGCATCATTACCAACCCCATCATTATCGGCATTTTTACAGGGCTTGTCTGGTCCCTAATCAAGCTTCCGCAGCCCAAGGTTTTTCAGACCATTGTTTCGAATATTGCGGCGCTGGCCACACCGCTGGGACTCATGTCCATGGGAGCCACCTTTGAATTCCGGAAGGCCTTGAAAGAGATAGGACCCGCCTTGGTGGCGGCGTTTATCAAGCTTTTCGGGCTGGCGGCGATTTTCCTTCCTATTGCAGTCGCTCTTGGTTTTACGGGGGAGCAGATTGTGGCGATCCTTGTGATGCTGGGATCCGCGACGACAGTGAGCTGCTTTATCATGGCAAAGAGTATGGGTCATGAGGGGACACTGAGCAGCAGCGTGATCATGCTGACCACCTTCGGCTGTTCCTTTTCCTTGACTTTCTGGCTCTTTTTGCTGAGGAGTCTGGGAGTCATTTGAGTATTTCCGGGTTGACAAAAATGGAAATTGATAGCACACTATTACCGAAAAAGTCGGACAGGTATAAGAAACATAGAATTCAAAAGAGTTAGTGCTTGGAGGTTGGTATGCAGGCAATCATTTTGGCAGCCGGTATGGGAAAGAGGCTAAAGGACTATACAAAAAATAACACAAAATGCATGGTAGAGGTATGCGGGCAGACCCTTATTGAAAGAGCCTTGCGGGATCTGGACAGCAGGGGTCTGAGCCGGATCGTTCTGGTCATCGGTTATAAGGGGAAGGAGCTACGGGATTTTGTAGATGCTCTTCAGATCAAAACCCCTGTTTCATATGTGAATAATCCCATCTATGATCGCACAAATAATATCTATTCTTTATATTTGGCAAAGGATTATCTGGTCAGCGAGGACACTCTGCTTCTGGAGTCGGATATTATTTTCGAGCCTTCCGTGTTAGACGAGCTGATACAGGATCCGAGGGACTCTCTGGTTCTGGTGGATCACTATGAGAGCTGGATGGACGGTACCTGTCTGAAATTGCGGGAGGATGACTCGATAGAGGCCTTCATTCCGGGAAAGAAGCTCCAGTTCCAGGAGCGGGGCCTGTATTTTAAGACGGTAAATCTCTATAAGTTTTCAAAACTTTTTTCCTCCAGACGCTATGTCCCGTTTTTGGAGGCTTACTCCAAAGCCCTCGGAAATAATGAATACTATGAGCAGGTATTAAAGGTGCTTGCCGTTCTGGAGGATGCGGGCATCTATGCCAAACGCCTCAGCGGGCAGAAGTGGTACGAAATTGATGATGCGCAGGATCTGGCCATTGCATCCACACTGTTTGCAAAAGGACCGGAGAAGCTCCGCAGAATCCAGGCAAGCTATGGCGGTTACTGGAGATACCCGTCTCTGAAGGATTTCTGTTATCTGGTGAATCCCTTTTTTCCTTCGCTTCATATGAAGGAGGAGATGAAGGCATCCTACGATGCCCTGCTGGGTGCATATCCTTCAGGCATGGCTATCAATAGTTTTTTGGCGGCAAGGATGGTTGGCTTACCGGAAGAAATGGTGGTAGTGGGCAACGGGGCGGCAGAGCTGATCAAGGCATGCATGGAAATGGTGGACGGAAGGATCGGGATCATCCGCCCGAGCTTTGAGGAGTACGGGCATCGCGTCTCTAAGGAGCGTCTGGTAGTCTACTCTCCCCAGGAGCCGGACTATTCTTATGCGGTTTCGGATATAAAGGCTTTTTTCCGGGAAAAGGATATTCAGAATCTTGTGGTGATCAATCCGGATAATCCTTCGGGGAATTATATGAATGCTTCCTCGGTGATGGAACTGTTTGAATTTACAAAGGAAAAGGGAATTACATTGATCTACGATGAGTCCTTTTCCGATTTTGCCTGTGAAGAGGAGCGCAGTATGCTTAGAGAGGAGCTTCTTTCAAGGTATCCGAATGTATTTGTTGTAAAAAGCTTTTCCAAGTCCTATGGAATACCGGGTCTGCGGCTCGGAATAGCAGCAAGTGCCGACAGGCGGCTTGTGGATATTCTGAAAAAGGAAGTGGCCATATGGAATATCAATTCCTTCGCAGAGCATTTTATGCAGATTTTCGGAAAATATGAAAAGGACTATGCAATTTCTACGAGGCTTGTGGCAGGGGAGCGGGAATGGCTTTCCGAAGAGCTGGGAAGGATCCCGGGAATCCGCGTGATCCCGTCCCAGGCAAACTATATTATGGTCCGGCTGGAAGGGATCACAGCCCCTTGTTTGGCAGAGAGACTTTTGGAAGAGTATGATATCCTGATCAAGGATCTCTCCGCCAAAACAGGTGGACCCTATGTGCGCATCGCTATACGCGGCAGGGAGGACAATCAGGCGCTTGTCAGGGCGCTTGCAGAGATCATGAAATAAATCGGGGGTAACTTTTCGGTGAATCATTTGCACTATATCGATCCGGGAACGGGAAGCATGCTGTTCACAATTTTGATCAGTATAGTCTCCAGCTTAATGTTCTTTTGGAAGAAATTGTTTATCAAACTGAAATTTCTGATGAGCGGAGGGCGCAGTGAGGGGGAAAAGAATTATCTGCCTTATGTGATCTTCAGCGACAGCAAGCGCTATTGGAATGTATTTCGGCCGATTTGCGAGGAGTTTGAAAAGCGCAGGATCAAAGTGGAATACCTTACGGCCTCGCCGGATGATCCCGCTCTTCTGATGCAGTTTAACTATGTGCACTGTCAGTTCATTGGGGAAAACAACAGAGCCTATGCCAGACTGAATCTCTTGAATGCAGGCATTTTGCTTTCCACGACTCCGGGGCTTGATGTGTATCAGTGGAAGCGTTCGAGAAATGTTGCCTGGTATACACATATTTTTCATGCAGTGGATGAAGGAACCGGCTATCGCATGTTTGGAATGGATTATTATGATGCGATCCTGTTGACGGGGGCGTTTCAAGAGCGATATATCAGAAAGCTGGAGGAGCTGCGAGGCCTTCCGGCGAAGGAGCTGCCGGTAACGGGTTCCACCTATATGGACAGCCTGAAGGAAAAGCTGGATGCGGCTTCGGAACAAAAAGAGCAGGAAACACTCACCGTGCTGTTGGCTCCCTCCTGGGGGGAAAGCGGTATTTTATCGCGTTACGGGGACAAGATATTGCGGGCACTTTCTGAAACGGGATATCAGATTGTGGTGAGACCTCATCCGCAATCCCTAATTTCCGAAAAAGAAGTGATGGAACCGCTTCAGAGGGCATTTCCGGACGGGGAGAGATTTCAGTGGAATTATGACAATGACAATTTTGAGGTGTTGAGAAGGGCGGATGTGATGATCACGGACTTCTCCGGGATCATTTTTGACTATGCGCTGGTATTCGGTAAGCCCATCATATATGCGGACACCTCCTTCGACAGTGCTCCCTATGATGCGGCATGGATCGATGAGCCCATGTGGCGTTTTGAGGTGTTAAAGGATCTGGGCGAACCATTACAGGAGGAAAAAATCCCGCAGATCAAAGGTCTCATCGATTCATTGGTTAAAAGTGGTATAAAGGATGATGCCAGGGATCGCGTGCGAGGGGAAGCATGGCAGCATATCGGCGAGAGCGCAGCCCTGACGGTGGATTATATGGTACATAAATATGAGCAGTTAACTGCGAAAGGGGCATAATATGGGAAAAACACTGTTTTTTATTGTGATACAGCCCCTGGTGCTTCTGATCGAGTTTATTTTTACCGAGATGTACAGGTTGTTCGGCAATTATGGCATAGCCATTATCATGGTGAGCGTTGTGGTGAATCTGCTGATCTTTCCGTTGTATAAGCGTTCCGATGAGATGCAGGAGCAGGAGAGAGAAAAACAAAAGCAGATGGAGCATTGGGTGAAGCATATCCGGAAAACCTTTCATGGCGATGAGCGTTTTATGATGCTTTCCACCTATTACAGACAGCAGGATTATCAGCCAATCAATGCTGTGCGCGGCTCCCTGTCTCTTTTGCTGCAGATTCCGTTCTTTATTGCGGCCTATCATTATCTGTCCCATGTGAATATACAGGGGGCCTCTTTTTTGTTTTTGCCGAATCTCGGAGAAGCGGATCATTTGCTTCGGATCGGCGGTAAAGCTCTGAATTTGATGCCGATCCTGATGACGCTGATCAATTTTATTTCCGGTGCGATCTATACAAGAGGCTTTCGGCTGAAGGATAAGCTTCAGCTTTATGTGCTTGCCTGTGTTTTTTTGGTGGTCCTGTATCAGAGTCCGTCGGGGCTTGTATTGTATTGGACCATGAACAATCTGTTTTCCCTTTTTAAAAATATTGTTATGAAGCTGCTGCAGCCGTTTTTGGAGAAGAAAAAGGGCAGGTTTACGGAGGGAACAAATGTAGCCGGGGGAAATAAGGCTGCCTTCCCGGCAGAAGCTGCAAAAAAAGGAAAAGAAGAGAAGGGTGGCCCGGCTCTTTTCTGGCTGGGAGCACTGCTATGCACTCTCCTCTTAGGGCTTGTCATTCCTGTTTCCGTAGTGGGAGCATCTCCGGCGGAATTTATCTCCCTGAATGCGTATCGCAATCCCCTGCAGCTTGTGTGGCTCTCTTTTTGCACGGCGGCGGGTACCTTTCTGATCTGGGGAGGGATTCTGTATTATCTGTGCGATGCACCCGGGAAGAGGTATGTTGAGTGGGGGATCTGCCTTCTGGGCCTGATCGGCCTGGCGGACTATATGATCTTCGGCAGTCTGACGGGGACTGTTTCTCCTCTTTTTACCTACCATGAAGGTCTGCATTTTAAGGGACAGACATTGGTGCTCAGTATGGCCATGATCGCAGGGGTTGCGGGCTTAATGCTCCTTGCCGCCAAAAAGGTAAGATTTTTCCGGTCGGTGATGCTTATTTTTGTGATCAGTCTTGGAGGGCTGGGTCTCTGGGATGTAGTATCTGCCGGGCAAGAGCTTCAGCAGATGGATTATGTCAAGAATATTGCGGAGGACGATACTGCTCTTGAGGTATCGCCGATCCTGACGCTGAGCAGGACTGGAAAGAATGTGGTGGTATTCATGCTGGATCGCGCCATCAGTGATTACTTCCCCTATATTTTGGAAGAGAAGCCGGAGCTGCGGGAAAGGTTCTCCGGATTTGTCTATTATCCCAATACCATTTCCTTTGGGCAATACACTGTATACGCCTCTGCCTCCATCTTCGGCGGATATGAATATACACCATGGGCGATGAATGAAAGAGATGATGTTCCCGCAGTGGAAAAGCAAAATGAGGCATTGAAGGTCATGCCGGTTTTGTTTGATGGCATGGGGTATGATGTGACGGTCTGCGATCCGCCCCTAGCGGGCTACAGGGAGATCTCTGACCTCTCCATCTATGATGATTATCCCGATATTAAGGGATATATTACCATGGGAGCCTATCTGGGAGATGATGAGAAGTATGTCAGGCGCCTCCAGGACAGTCAGGAGAGAAATCTGTATTGTTATGCCATCATGAAGGCAGCACCGCCGATCCTGCAAAAGTTTTTATATGATGGCGGTGCATATTTTGAGGCCTTGAAGAATAATACGCAAAGCCCGGCCTTTATGGAGTCCTACACTGTTTTGACAAATCTTGCGGCATTGACGGATATCCGGGACGACAGTGCGGGCGGGTTTGTCATGATCGATAATGAAGCGCCTCATGAGCCCTGTATTCTGCAGATGCCGGATTATGTTCCTGCGGACGATGTGAACAATGGCGCCTACGAGGATAGCAGCCGATTTACTGTGAACGGACGCAGGATGCGGATGGACAATTCCTATCAACTGGAGCATTATCATGTCAATATGGCAACCTATCTTAGAATCGCCGACTGGATGGATTATCTAAAGGAAATGGGGGTATATGAAAATACCCGTATCATTTTAGTAGCTGATCATGGCCGGACGCTTGGGCAGTTTGAGGATCTGATGGTTTCTGAGGAGCTGGATCTGGAGGGATATCATCCCATCCTGCTTGTGAAGGATTTTGGGGATGGAGAGTTTCGGACCTCGGACACCTTTATGACAAACGCAGATGTGCCGACCCTGGCCCTGCAGGATCTTTTGAAGGATCCTGTCAATCCCTTTACCGGTAAGAGGATCGATGACAGGGAGAAGGAGGAAGGAGAGCTGATGATCACTACGGCAGATCACTTTGATCAGGCGCCGGGGAATCTGCTTGATACACAGAGTGGCGTCTGGTATCGTTTTTTGGGGGGAAGTCTTTTTGAACGGTCCAATTGGATCCGGACGGAGTAGGGGCACTTTCTGCGGAGAATGAAATTGGTCGGAAAAGAAGGGATGATGGCTGTGGTGAGGGAAAAGGAATCAGTGCTGAAAGCAAATTCCAGAGTGCAGGGAATCCTGGGGATATTGGTCTGTACAGTGCTGATGCTTGTCTTTATGCGGGGATTTGCCCTTGCTGCTGTATTTGCTGCGGATCTGATCGGTATACATCCCATGTATGATGAGGTTATTTCAGAGGTCTTCGGCAATATCGGTCTGGCTCTGACAGCTTTTCTTGCCTGCAAGATCGTTTATCGGCAGACCGGTGAACGCTTGTCCGATCATTTGGAGAGGAAACCGTTCCACTTCACTTTAGTGATCGTTCTGACCATTACAGCCTGGTCTCTCGGTGAGGTATGCGATCATATTATGGGACTTATCCTGTCAGGCTTTGTGCGAATAGAGCCGGATGCGATGGAGATGAGCGGATGGGTGTATTTCATCAGCATTGTGATCTGTGCACCGGTCATAGAAGAGATTATTTTTCGTTTCGGCTATATGGAGCTTCTCAGGAAAAACTCAGGAGCGGTATTTACGCTGCTTTTTTCCACGATACTGTTCGCAGCGGCACATACCTACAATCTGCAGAATACAGCGGAGATTTTTGTCTGTACCCTGCTTTGCGCATATGTTTATTACCGGACAGGAAATCTGCTATATACCATCCTGGAGCATGCGCTCCATAATCTGATGTGTTATATACCGCTGGGGCAGATGCTTTTTCTGGGAGAGCCGGTCTATTATGAGAGCAATGGGTTTATTTTGGCAGGAACACCATGGTTTGTGATGAATCTGACATTACTTCTGGCCGGTGTCGCATGTCTGATCCTTTTCTTCCAGAAGCAATATGCTGTGGATGGATCACTGTAAAGGAGGCGGCCGATGGCAAGGATACTGCCTGGAATATCGGAAAAGGACGCTTGCCATTTTAGTTCACAGGAAGCGAGGTAGATAATATGATCAATGTAACGGTGTGGAATGAGAATCTGCATGAGCAATTTCAGGAGGAGGTCCGGCAGAATTATCCGGATGGGATTCACGGCTGCATTGCAGAATTTTTGAGCTACAATGAGGATCTGAACATTCGGACGGCGACCTTCGATGAGCCGGAGCATGGGCTTACGCAGGAGGTGCTGGATCAAACGGATGTGCTGATCTACTGGAGTCATATGGCGCAGGAGGAATTCTCTGATGAGGTGGCGGAGAGGATTCGGCAGGCTGTGCTGAGGGGCATGGGGCTGATCGCATTGCATTCCGCACATTACAGCAAGATGATGAAAAAGCTTCTTGGCACCTCTATGACATTGAAATGGCGGCACGGGGACAGGGAAAGGCTTTTTGTGACGGCTCCGTCCCATCCCATTGCCAAATATATACCGGAGTATTTCGAACTGCCCGTGGAGGAGATGTATGGGGAATACTTCGATATTCCAAAGCCGGATGATGTAGTGTTCACCGGATGGTTTGCGGGAGGGGAGGTATTCCGCAGCGGCTGCACCTTTACCAGAGGTCTGGGAAAGATTTTTTATTTTCAACCGGGGCATGAGGCCTATCCCACCTATCATGACAAGTATATCCAGAGGATCATCACCAATGCGGTGTATTGGTGTGAGCCCGTAAGGCGCCTGAAGGCGGATCCGGACTGTCAGGAGGCCAAGGTGCCACCGGAGGCAATCAGCGGCTACGCCATGAAGGCAAGGAGAAAGCAGGCAGCACAGGACGGAAGATTTGAAGAATGTCAGGATTCCATAAAACAAGTGATGGCCGGGGAAGGGCTGAAGGGATGGACAGACATGCGAAATCAATCCGTAAAACAAGTGGCGGACGGAGAGGGGATCCGTCTCTCCATCTTTTACGAGCATCTGCGGGAAGCGCAGGAGCAGACGGGGAAGAGCCTTGAGGAATTGCTGCGGGAGGCAAGGAATGCCGGGATCCGGGGCGTGGAGATGGAGTTCTCCACCTTGTATGAGCATCCGGAGCTCAATCAGAAGATCAGGAATGCGGGGATGGAGATTTCGAATCTTTATCAGTTTTTTGACTTTGGAAATAAATATGCCGCGGGAATGCATACGGGCAGGAAAATGATCGATATGGCGAAGAAGATGGGGATTACCAGAGTCATGATCATTCCGGGGTTCCTTACGCAGGAGCAGAGCCGTGAGCTCAATCGTGTCAGCTCCTCCTATGAGGAAACGGCAGATTATATGAGTAAGCTCCCGGAGCTCCTGGCCATGCGTGACGCCTTAGAGGAGCTGGTGGGATATGCAAAGGATAGGGGGATCATGGTCTCCATGGAGGATTTTGACAGCTTTACCTCTCCCATTGCCCGGATGAATCCACTAAAGTGGTTCCTTGCGCAGATACCGGATCTGAAGCACACTTTGGACATGGGAAACTATGCCTTCAGCAATGAGAGTGCAAAGGAGGCCTATGAGCTATTCCACGACAGGATCGGGCATGTGCACTGTAAGGATCGCGGGGAAGAAAAAGAGGAGGATCCTGCCATCTGGGAGGAGCTGGGACGGCCCTTTGGAGAAGCCCTGGAGCATCGCCGGGGAATGAAGCCCGTGCCCGTGGGGGATGGTTATATGCCCATTGCCGAGCTTGTGGAAAAGCTAAAGGAGCAGGGCTATGAGGGGTACTTTGCCATCGAGCATTTTGGGGCGCCGGATCAGCTGGGCTTTATGTTAAAGTCGGCGGAGTACCTGAAGGGGCTGCTGTGAATCAGATTATTTAATAAAAGTACTATCCTATGATAGAGTAATCTTTCCATAGGAACCAAACAAATCAGAGTGTGTTCTTGAAAATTCTTTGTGATTTAGATAAACTGAAGGGTAAGAGATAAATCTTAAGGCGAAGCCTTAGGAAGC
>CACXDS010000245.1 GCA_902766425.1 uncultured Lachnospiraceae bacterium | reverse complement strand
TTTCTCTTCGGACTTGTCTTTTTATTTAGATATATATACTATTACATTTTATCTCTTGACCAATCGGAAAACAATCTATTCCGCAGTATTTTCGTAGGAGATCACTACGCCCTCATCCGTGGGAGTTTCGCCATGGAGGAAGGAAATAATGATCTTGATCCTCTTAATGGCTCTTGCGTAATTTTCCTGCGCATACTCCGCAGTATATTCATTATAGGAGTCGTTGGAATAAGAATTATGGTAATATGTGACTGCTTCAGTCATATATTTGCTGGCATCGTCCGCTAAAGGCTCCAGATAATCAAACTGCTCGGGAAAATCCAACTCCGCAAAGCTCTGAAAGCGCATATCCACTTCGTCGAGATACTGTAACAGTTGGGTGGGAGCATTGTCTGAATTGGGGTCAATATTGTTCATGGAAGTATCCAGTTCAGAAATGCTATTGCAAAAATTTTCGATATCATTCTTAAATTTCATGGTTACCGGATCTTCCTGCTGACCGCAGCCTCCAAGCATCAGACTTCCGACCAGACAGGTCAATGCAAGTAAAGGGAAACGCTTAAACATAAGAATTCCTCCAGGGTATGCTTAAAATCCTAAACAGTATCAATCTATCACATTTTTCCCAAATAAGCAACATGAAAATGCCTTAAAAACATAGAATAGTACTTTACCTGTTTTCTGTTTTTTGATATAGTATAAAGCATCCGATTTGTAAGCTATAACCACGAAGGGATCGATACAGAAGCAGAATGGCTCTTTAAGAAATGGATGTGTGAGGCTATGACGAAAAAAGAATTTTTGGAAAAGGCATTAGAGAATAATCTATATTTGGATGGAGCTACCGGCTCCAATCTGGTAAAGGCAGGAATGCCGGCCGGGGTTTGTCCGGAGCAGTGGATTCTGGAACACAGAGAAGTCATGCTGAAGCTCCAGTGCAGCTATGTTCAGGCTGGGACGGATATTTTATATGCCCCCACCTTTACGGCAAACAGAATTAAGCTGGCGGAATACGGCTTGGAACAAAAAATGGACTCCATGATCCGTGAGCTTGTCGCCATATCCAGAGAGGCTGCCGCTTCCTGTACGGATAGAAGGGTTTATGTGGCAGGGGATCTCACCATGACCGGACAGACCCTAAAGCCCATGGGAACAATGGAGTTGGAGGAGCTCATCGATATCTACAAGGAGCAGATCCTTTCCCTGGAAAGGGCGGGGGTAGATCTGCTGGTGGTGGAGACCATGATGAGTCTGGCAGAGACCAGAGCTGCCCTGATCGCAGCAAGGGAGGTGACGGAGCTTCCCGTAATGGTAACGCTCACCTTTGAAAAGGATGGCAGGACTCTATATGGTACGGATGCAAAAACTGCGGCGATCGTAGCGGAGAGTCTGGGCGCATGCGCCGTGGGTGCCAATTGCTCCACCGGACCGGCTCATATGGAAAAGGTGATACGGGGGATGGCGGAGGTTACCACAATTCCCATTATAGCAAAGCCAAACGCCGGACTTCCCTATCTGGATCCGGATGGAAGGACCTGCTATGACATGTCGGCGGAGGATTTCGTCAGAGAGATGGAAATCCTCGTAAATGCGGGAGCTTCCGTATTGGGTGGATGCTGCGGCACCGATCCGGAATATATTGGGGGCATCGCGCAAAAATACGGAAGAGAAAGAATCAAAGGCCTTCCCAGAAGGCCTGTAGGGATCCGCTATCTTACCAGTGAAAGGCAGACACTTTCCTTTGGCTTGGAGGATCCCTTCATGATCGTCGGGGAGAGAATCAATCCCACAGGTAAAAAGGCGTTTCAGGCATCTCTGAGAGAGGGCAGCATGGAGAAGGTGATCCAATTTGCCCAGGAGCAGGAGGAAGCGGGTGCTCAGATCCTTGATATCAATATGGGTATGAGCGGTATCGATGAGAAAGAGATGATGCTGAAGGCCATCGAAGAGGTCTGCGGCGTTACAAGCCTGCCGCTTTCGCTGGATTCCAGCTATGTGACTGTTCTGGAGGCGGCTCTGAGGCATTATCCCGGAAGAGCTTTGATCAACTCCATTTCTTATGAATCGGAAAAATTTGAAAAGCTTCTGCCCATTGCCGCTAAATACGGAGCAATGTTTATTTTGCTTCCTTTATCGGATGAAGGGCTGCCTAAGGATCTGACAGAGAAAAAGGAGATCATTCAGAAGATTTATACCCGGGCGGAGGAGCTTGGGATGCGCAGGGAAGATATTGTGGTGGATGGACTGGTGGCCACCATCGGCGCCAATAAGGCTGCGGCTCTGGAGTGTATGGAAACGATTTCCTATGCCAAATCCCAGGGCTTTGCCACCATCTGTGGTCTGTCCAATATTTCCTTTGGCATGCCGGAGCGAAGCTATGTCAACACCGCATTTTTAAGCCTGATGATCCGCGCGGGGCTTTCCATGGCCATAGCCAATCCGGGTCAGGAAATGCTGGTGGCCTGCGCGCTTGCCACGGACCTCTTGCTCAAAAAAGAGAATGCAGATCTTCGCTATATAGAATATGCAGCCTCTGTAAAAGAAAACCGAGAGAAGAAGGAGGCAGAGATAGGCAGCATCAAGGAACGGCTCGCCGCCTATGAAAAGGGTGGCTCCGGTATTCTGCAATCCAGCGGAAATGCAGTCCCGGGAAGCACTGCAGGAAAAGAAGGGGATAACACAGCGCAAGGAAAAGCTGTCCTATCCCCGGAGAGAGCCGGTTTATATCAGGCCGTCATGAAGGGAAACCGTTCCGGTATTGCAAAAATTACGGAAAACGCTCTTGCTGCGGGTGAGGAGCCCGGGGAACTGCTGAATGAAATTCTTCTGCCGGCCATTAATGAAGTGGGGGAGCTCTTTGATCGGGGTAAGTATTTCCTGCCCCAGCTGATCGCCAGCGCGGAGGCTATGAAAAATTCCATCGAGATTCTGGAACCCCTTTTGCTAAAGGGCTCCGATGAACAGGATATGCCAGTGGTTGTCATTGCCACAGTGGAGGGCGATATCCATGATATCGGGAAAAATCTGGTGGCTTTGATGCTGAAAAACTATGGCTTCAAGGTGATCGATCTCGGAAAGGATGTCCCGGCGCAGGAGATCATAGACGCCGCAAAGAAATACAATGCAAAGATCATTGCTTTATCCGCGCTTATGACCACTACCATGCAGAGAATGCGGGAGGTGGTGGAAGAGGTGAAAAGGATCAAGCTCCCCGTGAAGGTCATGATCGGAGGTGCTGTCATCACCCAGGAGTATGCGGATGAGATCGGTGCTGACGGATATTCCAGAGATGCGGCGGATGCGGTGAAATTGGCAAAACGCTTGAATTCGGAGCAATAAAGGCTTATAATAAAAGATGCTTGTCTAAACGGACAGCATTGGCTGATCAATATTTACATAATCGGGAGGAGAGGTAGAATGAATGGAGCAGATGCCATTGTAAAATGTCTGGAGGCGGAAGGGGTCAATGTGGTTTTCGGTTATCCCGGCGTTGCAATCTGTCCTTTTTATAACAGTATTTTGGATTCCTCCATCCGGACGGTGCTGATCCGGACGGAGCAGAATG
The DNA here is from genome assembly GCA_902766425.1 of uncultured Lachnospiraceae bacterium. Classification (GTDB taxonomy): domain Bacteria; phylum Bacillota; class Clostridia; order Lachnospirales; family Lachnospiraceae; genus Acetatifactor. The sequence goes on along the minus strand of CACXDS010000245.1, from coordinate 13,428 downwards.
CAGCCCATGCCGCAAGCGGTATGGCAAGGATCACAGGGAAGCCCGGTGTTTGCGCCGTGACCAGCGGCCCCGGGGCTACAAATGTCATTACGGGAATCGCCACAGCCTTCGCCGACAGTATTCCCATGGTGGTCATCACCGGTCAGGTAAACAGTGAGCTCCTTGGAAGCGATGTTTTCCAGGAGGCGGATATTACAGGGGCAGTGGAATCCTTTGTGAAATACAGCTATCTTGTGCGGGATGCAAAGGAAATTCCCAGAATCATGAAGGAGGCCTTTCATATAGCCAATACCGGGCGAAAGGGGCCGGTACTTGTGGATGTTCCCATTGATATCCAAAACGCTCCCGTGAATGAGTTTGCCTATCCGGAGGAGGTCAATATGAGGACCTATAAGCCGACGGTAAAGGGAAATATGGTTCAGATCAAGAAAGTGATCAAGGAGCTTGAAAGGGCAAAGAGACCGTTGATCTGTGCGGGGGGCGGTGTATTACTCGCGCAGGCGCAGAATGAGCTGAGGGAATTCTCCGAGAAAAATCGGATTCCCGTTGTATCCACAATGATGGGAATCGGCGTTATGCCAACAAAAAATCCTTTATATTTTGGCATGGTAGGCAACAATGGTAAGGCGTATGCCAACCGTGCCATGAACGAAGCGGATCTGCTGATCATGGTGGGGGCCAGAGTGGCCGACAGAGCGGTGAATCAGCCGGAGGTCATCACTAAGAATAAGATTCTGGTGCATATCGATGTGGATCCGGCGGAGATTGGCAAAAATGCAGGGCCCTCCATTCCTCTCGTTGGAGATTGCAAGCATATTTTTGAGGATCTTCTCGCACAGGAATTAGAGTGTGATACAGCGGATTGGATCAAGGTGCTGGAGGAAAACAGGATCTCCATGGCGCCCAAGCGCAATCCGAATCCGGATTATGTGGATCCGGCTGCCTTTATCACAATGCTGTCCGAAAAGATGGAGGACAATGGGATTTATGTGGCGGATGTGGGACAGAACCAGATCTGGTCCTGCGGCTATCATATCGTGAAGGAGGGGAGATTTATGACCTCCGGCGGCATGGGAACCATGGGCTATTCCATACCGGCGGCCATGGGTGCAAAGCTGGCGGCTCCCGACAGACAGGTCATCGCCGTGTGCGGGGACGGTTCCTTCCAAATGTCCATGATGGAGCTGGCTACCATGAGACAGCATAAGGTTCCGGTCAAGATCATTGTGCTGAAAAACAATTATCTTGGTATGGTTCGTCAATATCAGCATTTTACCTATCAGGATCATTATTCCGTTGTAGATCTCTCCGGAAGTCCGGATCTGGAAAAGCTGGTGAGCGCCTACGATATGCCGTATCTGAGACTGGACAATATGGAAAAGGCTTCGGAAGTGCTGGATGCCTTTCTGGCAAGGGATGAGTCCATTTTGCTGGAATGCATCATCGATCCCATGGATCTTGTGTAAGGGAGGTACTCATGAAAAAGAAGATTTATTCCGTTCTTGTGGAAAATCGTTCCGGTGTACTGAGTAAGGTGGCCGGACTCTTCTCCAGAAGAAATTTTAATATCGACAGCCTTGCGGTGGGAGAGACGGACGCCAAGGATGTATCCTGCATGACCATTGTCTCCAGCGGTGACCAGCGGACCATTGAGCAGATTGAAAAGCAGCTCAACAAGAAGCTGGATGTCATTAAAGTCAAAACCTTTGATGAATGGCAGTGTGTGACAAGAGAATTGATGCTGATCAAGGTGAAGTATAATAAGAGCAATCGCCGCGAGATCATGGAAATCTGTGAGGTGATGAATGCTCAGATCGTGGATATGTCCAAGCATCTGATGATGATACAGATCTGTGATGTACCCGAGAGGATCAAGCTTCTCATGGATATGCTCCAGGGGATCAGCATCGTGGAGGTGGCTCGTACCGGAACCCTGGCACTCTCAAAATGTGTGGAAAATGAGTGATTGTTTCCAATGGTAGGGCAATGTTGGCTTGACATTCGACAGAAAGCTTGTTATATTTAACTTTAAGGGCTTTAACAGTTTATTATGTTAAAGTGGATTTAGAAAAGAGGGATTTTATGCACAAGAAGGTTTTTCAGCTTTTGACCAATAATACCTCCGGCGTATTGAGCCGTATCACCGGGCTTTTTTCCCGCAGAGGTTATAATATTGAGAGCATTACAGCAGGTGTGACCGCAGATCCTAAGTATTCCCGTATCACCATTGTCACCAGTGGGGATGATGATATTCTGGAGCAGATCGAGAAGCAGCTGGAGAAGCTGGTGGATGTCAAGGATATCAAGGAGTTAAAGCCTGCGGACAGTGTATATCGCGAGCTGGTTCTCATTAAGATCAGCGTGACAGCCGATCAGAGACAAAATGTTCTGTCGGTTGCCAATATCTTCCGCGCCAATATCATTGATGTGAGCGCAGACAGTGTCATTGTGGAGCTCACAGGTAACCAGAGTAAGATCGAGGCGTTCTTAAAGCTTCTGGAGGGATATGAGATCCTGGAGATCGCCCGTACAGGTATCGCCGGTCTATGCAGAGGAACCGAGGGAGTGGTGATGCTCTGATCCTGTCAAAAGGATTCACGGACAGTTTGTTTCCCGGTTTTTCATTTTATCTTGTTAGCTCTAGGATCTGCGTTAGCAGCTTCTATCAGTTATAGAAAGGCAACCCGGCAGGATAACTTACCGGATTGCAAAAAAATAATCATATAAGTACATGGAGGAAAGAAAAATGGCTAAAATTTTCTACCAGGAAGATTGTAATCTCTCCCTTCTGGAGGGCAAGACAATCGCGATCATCGGCTATGGCAGCCAGGGACATGCACATGCACTGAATCTGAAGGATTCCGGTTGTCATGTTATCATCGGTCTTTACCAGGGTTCCAAGTCCTGGGACAAGGCAGTTGCACAGGGCTTTGAGGTTTATACCGCTGCAGAGGCTGCAAAGAAGGCTGATATCATTATGATCCTCATCAATGATGAGAAGCAGGCAGATCTTTACAAGAAGGATATCGAGCCCAATCTGGAAGCAGGCAATATGCTGATGTTTGCTCATGGTTTCAATATTCATTTTGGCTGTATCGTACCTCCTGCAGATGTGGATGTCACCATGATCGCTCCCAAGGGACCCGGTCACACCGTTCGCAGCGAGTATCAGGCCGGAAAGGGTGTTCCCTGCCTGATCGCTGTTCAGCAGGATGCAACCGGCAAGGCTCAGGACATCGCACTTGCTTATGCACTGGGCATCGGCGGTGCAAGAGCGGGCGTTCTTGAGACCACCTTCAGAACCGAGACCGAGACCGACCTCTTCGGTGAGCAGGCTGTGCTTTGCGGCGGCGTATGTGCTTTGATGCAGGCAGGCTTTGAGACTCTTGTAGAGGCAGGCTATGATGAGAGAAATGCTTACTTTGAGTGTATCCATGAGATGAAGCTGATCGTTGACCTGATCTATCAGTCCGGTTTTGCAGGAATGAGATATTCCATCTCCAATACCGCTGAGTATGGTGATTACATCACCGGTCCTAAGCTGATCACCGAGGAGACCAAGAAGACCATGAGAAAGATCCTGAAGGACATCCAAGATGGTACCTTCGCTAAGGAATTCCTTCTTGACATGAGCCCCGCCGGAAAGCAGGTTCACTTCAAGGCTATGAGAAAGCTTGCAAGCGAGCACCCTTCAGAGAAGGTCGGCGAGCAGATCAGAAAGCTTTACAGCTGGAACAACGAGGCTGACAAGCTGATCAATAACTAAGCTTTAAGAAAAGAAAAAAATTAAGGAATCCTGCCAGATGCGGCCGGATTCCTTTTTTTGTATTTCTTTTCATATTTTGTTGAATCGAATGGATAATTTGATGAAATCCGTCTATTCCTTTTTCGTTAAATTTGTGATAGGATAACATAGATAGGTTTTTGTAACAGAAGAAATATTAAGAGAGTTGGAGGAAACAGTCATGGGCATGACAATGACACAAAAGATCCTGGCGCATGCGGCAGGTCTTGATAAGGTGGAAGCAGGACAGCTCATTGAAGCAAAGCTCGATCTTGTGCTTGGAAATGACATTACAAGTCCTGTTGCCATTAAGGAAATGGATAAAATGAAGGTGAACGGCGTGTTTGATAAGGATAAGATCGCGCTGGTCCCCGATCATTTTGTTCCCAATAAGGACATCAAGTCTGCGGAGCATTGCAAATGTGTGCGTGAATTTGCCAAGAGAAATGAGATTACAAATTATTTTGAAGTGGGAGAGATGGGCATTGAGCATGCACTGCTACCGGAAAAAGGTCTGACCGTGGCCGGGGATGTGATCATTGGTGCGGATTCCCATACCTGTACCTATGGAGCTCTCGGCGCTTTCTCCACGGGCGTGGGAAGCACGGATATGGCTGCAGGTATGGCAACGGGAAAGGCTTGGTTTAAGGTACCCTCCGCCATTAAATTTGTGCTCACGGGAAAGCCCTCCAAGTGGGTGTCCGGCAAGGATGTGATCCTGCATATCATTGGTATGATCGGCGTGGACGGAGCCCTCTATAAGTCAATGGAATTTGTAGGGGACGGCATCGCCAATCTGACCATGGATGATCGCTTTACCATTGCCAATATGGCCATTGAGGCGGGCGGAAAGAACGGGATCTTCCCCGTGGATGAGTTGGCCATCGCCTATATGAAGGAGCATTCCACAAAGCAATATACCATTTATGAGGCGGATGAGGATGCAGTCTATGACGAGACCTATACCATTGATCTGAGTACCCTTCGCCCTACGGTTTCCTTCCCCCATCTTCCGGAGAATACGCATACCATTGACGAGATCCATGAGATGGATGATATTCTGATCGATCAGGTGGTGATCGGCTCCTGCACCAATGGTAGAATCGATGACCTGAGAATCGCCGCAGAGGTATTAAAGGATCGGCATGTAAAGAAGGGCCTTCGTTGCATTGTGATCCCCGCGACCCAGAGTATTTATATGCAAGCCATGGAGGAGGGGCTTCTCAAGACCTTTATTCAGGCCGGCGCTGTGGTAAGTACTCCCACCTGCGGTCCCTGCCTGGGCGGTTATATGGGAATCCTTGCGGAGGGAGAGCGCTGCGTTTCCACCACCAACCGCAACTTTGTGGGCAGAATGGGACATATTACTTCGGAAATCTATCTGGCAAGCCCCGCTGTGGCTGCTGCCAGTGCAGTGACCGGAAAGATTTCCTGCCCTTGTGAACTGTAAAAATAGCCTCCGGAGTTGAGAATCCGCAAAGTGTAAAGCCGGATTTGATAATGATACAGGCTGATCTGACAGCTTTTGCCGGCGTATGACAAAGGAACTAAAAAATATAAATGAGAAAGGCAAACAGATATGAAAAATGCAAAAGGAACTGTTTTCAAATACGGCGATAATGTTGATACGGATGTGATCATTCCCGCAAGATACTTAAATTCCTCCGATCCGGCGGAGCTGGCCACCCATTGTATGGAAGATATCGACAAGGATTTTGTAAAAAAGGTGAAAAAGGGCGATATAATTGTGGCGGATAAGAATTTTGGCTGTGGCTCCTCCAGAGAGCATGCTCCTATTTCCATTAAGGCTGCAGGCGTGAGCTGTGTCATTGCAGAGACCTTTGCCCGGATCTTTTACCGGAATGCCATTAATATCGGTCTTCCAATCGTGGAGTGCCCTGAGGCCTCCAAGGGGATCGAGGCCGGGGACGAGGTGGAAGTAAATTTCGATACCGGTGTGATCACCAATCTTACCAAGGGTACCACCTTTCAGGGGCAGGCATTCCCTCCCTTCATGCAAAAGATTATAGCGGCGGAAGGGTTAGTGAACTATATTAATCAGCAGTAATACACCTAAAGTAACAGGGGCAGAAGTCCGATCTATGCCAGGTCTTTGGTAGAAGTTTCGGGCTTCTGCCCCGCAAATCATTAGGAAGAAATCATTAGGAAGATTGGGATTATCCCTACGGTGAGATTTTGGCAAATAACGATTCAGTAAAAAAGAAAAATAAATATGAAATGGACATGTGCAATGGTCCGCTTCTGGGAAAGATCATCATTTACTATATTCCTCTGATGCTTTCCGGTATTTTGCAGCTCTTGTTTAATGCAGCGGATATTGTGGTGGTGGGGCAGTTTGCGGGGGATGAAGCACTTGCTGCAGTGGGTTCCACCAGCTCTCTGATCAATCTTTTGGTCAATGTGTTTATCGGTCTGTCCGTGGGTACGAATGTGCTGGTGGCCAGATTTTACGGCGCAGGACAGAAAAAAGAGCTCTCGGACATGGTGCATACCTCCATTCTGACTTCCCTTGTCAGTGGAGTTTTCTTGATATTTGTGGGAGTATTTCTCTCAAAGCCCATTCTGGAGTGGATGGCGACACCCGCCGATGTCATCGGCATGTCCGTGCTCTATATCAGGATTTATTTTGCCGGAATGCCGGTGATGATGCTTTATAACTTTGGCAGCGCCGTTTTGAGAGCAGTAGGGGATACCAAAAGACCCCTTTATTATCTGACCTCCGCCGGCGTGATCAATGTGATCCTGAATCTGATCTTTGTGATCGTTTTTCACCTTGGCGTTGCCGGAGTAGCACTTGCAACGGTTATTTCTCAGGGAGTGTCGGCGCTTCTGGTGTTGCGCTGTCTGATGAAAACGGAATCCGATTACCGCTTAGAGCTTTCTAAATTGCGGATTAATTGGGAAAAGCTGGGAAAGATGATACGGATCGGAATTCCGGCCGGGCTGCAGGGAGCGCTTTTTTCTATCTCCAATGTGTTGATACAATCCTCGGTCAATTCCTTTGGAAAGATTGCAATGGCCGGAAACACAGCTGCTTCCAATATCGAGGGCTTTGTCTATACCTCTATGAATGCTCTGTATCAGACCTCCATCAGCTTTACCGGGCAGAATTACGGCGCCCGCAAATTTGACCGGATCGCTAAAATATTGGGAATCTGTCTGGGGCTTGTCATCGGGGTGGGACTGGTGCTTGGGAACAGCGCCTATTTCTTTGGCGGAACCATTCTAAAGCTCTATACCAATAATCCGGAGGCAATCTCCTATGGTGTGTTGAGATTGAGTGTCATCTGTACCTCTTATTTTTTGTGCGGGATGATGGATGTGATCGTGGGTTCCATCCGGGGCCTGGGCTACGGGATCATGCCCATGCTGGTTTCCCTGACAGGAGCATGCCTTTTTCGTGTGATCTGGATCTGCACAGTATTTCAAAAGTTCCACACACTGACCTGTCTTTATTTATCCTATCCCATCAGCTGGGGACTGACCTTTATGGCGCATCTGTTCTGTTTTTTGATTGTTTTTTTAAAAGTGAAGAAGAGAACTTAGTAGAGAAATAGGAAAAGGGCGAAAAAGGTGCTAAAAGAGTTTGAGCTAAAATGGAAGATGCAAAGACAGAGGGCGCAGGTGAAATCTTTAGGAATTGCTTGAAACATATGTTCGAATGTGCTATATTGGATGAGAGCAATCCATGGGTTGTATTTAGTTTTGGGATTAGCCCTTGATAACACAACTATTTTTATTTTGGAGTGAATGAACTATGATCGCATATGTAAGCGGGGAAATTGCAGAAATAGCACCGGACAATGTGGTGATCGATGTAAATGGCATCGGTTATAATGTTAAGATCTCATCTACCACAGCCTCTAAGCTTCCGGGAATCGGAGAGAGGGCGAAGCTTTATACCTATACCTCTGTTCGGGAGGATGCCTTCTGGCTCTATGGTTTTTTGACCAGAGCCGATCTGGAGATCTTTAAGAAATGTATTACGGTTAACGGAATCGGTCCAAAGGGAGCGTTGTCCATATTGTCCGTTATGGATGCTGACAGTCTTCGCTATGCCATTGTTTCCGAGGATAAAAAAGCCATTGCAAAAGCTCCCGGTATCGGTGCACGGACAGCGGAGCGTTTGATCCTGGAGCTGAAGGATAAGGTTGCCATCGATGATGAAATGATCGGCAGGGAGATTGCGGCAAACGCGAAGGGAGTAGGAGAGAATCCTTTGGCCATAACATCTGACCAGATGAGGGAGGCTTTGGATGCCCTGGTTGCCCTGGGCTATGGTCAGACAGAGAGTCTGAAGGCTCTACAAGCCATACCTGATCTGGAAGGAATGGATTCCGGGGCAATTCTAAAGGCTGCATTAAAGAAGATGTTCTGATTTAATGAAGTTAATCTGATTTGATGAAATGAGGATCGTTATGGCCAAAAGAATGATTGAGACGAATGTGACGGAGGAAGATATAAAGCTTGAGGGTTCCCTACGTCCACAGACCTTAATGGATTATATCGGTCAGTCCAAGATAAAAGAGAATTTAAAGGTGTATATCGAGGCGGCTAAGATGCGAGGGGATGCCCTGGATCATGTTTTGTTTTACGGACCTCCCGGGCTTGGGAAAACTACTCTTGCAGGTATCATTGCCAATGAGATGGGGGTTCATCTTAAGGTGACCAGCGGACCTGCCATTGAAAAGCCGGGTGAAATGGCAGCTATTCTGAATAATCTGGAGGAAGGTGATCTCCTTTTTGTGGATGAGATCCATCGACTGAACCGACAGGTGGAAGAGGTTCTGTACCCTGCCATGGAGGACTATTGTATCGATATTATGATCGGGAAAGGCTCCTCCGCCCGTTCGGTTCGTTTAGAGCTCCCCAAATTTACTCTGGTGGGCGCTACTACAAGAGCGGGACTTCTTTCCGCTCCTCTTAGGGATCGTTTCGGAATGATCCATCACATGGAATTTTATACGAATGCGGAATTGCAGCAGATCATCATGCATTCTGCCAGGATTCTGGAGGTGGAGATCGAGCCGGGCGGAGCGGTGGAGATGGCCCGCCGAAGCCGCGGAACACCGCGACTGGCCAATAGGCTGCTCAAGAGAGTACGTGATTTTGCCCAGGTGAGATATGAGGGGATCATTACAGAAGAGGTTGCCAGGATCGCTCTGGATCTGATGGATGTGGATAAATTTGGGCTCGACCATGTGGATCGCAATATTTTATTCACCATCATGGACAAATTTGACGGCGGGCCTGTGGGCTTGGACACATTGGCGGCAGCCATCGGAGAGGATTCCGGTACCATTGAGGATGTCTATGAGCCTTATCTGATAAAAAACGGATTTATCAACCGAACAGCTCGGGGCAGGGTCTGCACGGATTTGGCTTATCAGCATTTAAAGCCTTAATATGATGCAGAATTTAGAAATTGGAATGCATAAAATTGACTAATTTCTATAAAACCCCTTGTTTCTGTTTTACAAATCCGCTATAATTGTAATGTGTTTATGGTGATTTTAGTACGGATTTTGATCAAGATTCATAGGATAAGGGGTGGCAATATGGCAGCCAAGACAGATGCAGAGGTAGTGATCGGTGGAAAGGTACTGAAATTAAGCGGCTATGAAAGCGAAGAGTATTTGCAGAAGGTTGCGAATTATATAAATAATAAGATCAATGAATATAATCGTTTAGACGGTTTTCGCAAACAATCCCTGGATACGCAGTCCACACTTCTTCAACTGAATATTGCAGATGATTATTTTAAGGCCAAAAGGCAGATCGCTATTGTAGAGGCGGAAATGCAGTCCAAGGAAAAGGAATATACGGATCTGAAGCATGAATTGGTATCCTGTCAGATCCAGTTGGATACCGCTAAGAATCAGGCCAAGGAATTACAGAGTCAGTGTGAGGAATTAAAACGAACAGTGATTCGCTTAGAGACCGAATTAAAAAACAAATAAGGATGGGCTGTCCGTTTTTCGGGCAGCTTTTTTTAAGAGGTAAGTGTGAACAAGCTTATTAAGCACTGCTTTGAATGGTTGTAAAAGAGGAGTTAAATGAAGAAAGAGGAAATCGTGGAGCTACTGGCTCCGGCAGGCAGCCCGGAAGGGTATCACGGCGCGGTAAATGCCGGGGCGGATGCAGTGTATCTGGGTGGAAGAGAATTTGGTGCAAGGGCCTATGCGGATAATTTTTCCGAGGAAGAGCTCCTGCATTGCCTTCGCCATGCACATATCTTTCATAAAAAGATTTATCTTACCGTCAATACCTTGGTGAAGGAAGAGGAACTGGAGCGTCTGCCCCAGTTTCTGAAGCCCTTTGTGGAGGAAGGCTTGGATGGAGTGATCGTCCAGGATTTCGGCGTTTTGAGGCGAATCCATGAAGAGTTTCCGGAACTGCCGCTACATGCCAGCACCCAAATGAATATCACCGGCGTCTATGGCGCAAGACAATTGAAGCGCTTCGGAGTATCCAGAATCGTTCCTGCCAGAGAGCTCAGTCTGGATGAAATCCGGCGACTGGTGCAAGACAGTGGGATGGAGGTGGAATGCTTCATCCATGGAGCTATGTGCTATTCCTATTCCGGACAATGCTTATTCAGCAGTATTCTGGGCGGCAGGAGTGGAAACAGGGGGCGGTGCGCCCAGCCCTGCAGATTACCCTATCAGATTGAAAATAAGGAAGGCTTTTCCGGCAAAGGTAAGGGGAGAAAAAAGGAACAGAGTGATACCTTTCCTTTGAGTTTAAAGGATATGTGTGCTCTGGAGCTGATACCGGAGCTTGTAGCGGCCGGAGTAAAATCCTTTAAGATTGAGGGCAGAATGAAAAAACCGGAATATACCGCCGGCGTCACTGCCTTTTACAGGCATTTTCTGGATCTTTGTCTGGAGGGAAAATGGGGACTGCCTTCCCGTGTGGAATGGGACAAAATCCGGCATTTATACATCCGAAGTGAAGTGGGGACGGGCTATTATCATTGCAGAAACGGACGGAATATGATCACCTTGGACAGTCCGGCCTACAGCGGCGCACAGGAGAAGCTGTTGGAAGAGATCCGAGCAAATTATTTGGAAAAGAAGGCTCGGATTCCTGTTGAGATGCGAGGCGTTTTTCGGATCGGTGAAGCGGCGCAGGTCTGGATCAGATCGGTTGCCGATCAGGAGGACGAATGGATCCGCATAGAGGGAGATCCGGTGGAAAAGGCATCCAAAAGTCCTATTACCAAGGAAAATCTGATCTCACAGCTGTCGAAATTGGGTGATTCCAATTTTGAATTAAGAGGGGATATCAATTCAGATACTCTTGAGATCGTTATGGACGAGGGATGTTTTTATCCGCTGAAAAAGATCAATGACCTGCGAAGAGTGGCTGTGAATGCTTTGGAGGAGGCGCTCATTCATGATCGATGATAAGAATGATGAGAATAAAATAAGATTTCGCATCTTTTGTACGAATCCGGAGCAATTTGCAGCATTCTTGAGAGTGTATGATAATTGCAGGGTTTATGTGGATCGGATTTATCTGGATGCTGATAATGTATTGGATGATCCGGAGAGTTGGCGGAAGCTGCTGATCGATGCTAAGTCCTTGAATCCGGAGCTGAGCCTTTATTTGTCCCTTCCGCAGGTTTTAAGGGAGAAGGATCATCCATACTTGGAACAGCTCTATTTTTTTATGACGAATGATCCGGTTTTTGAGGGAATCCTATGCGGAAATCTGGAAGGTATCGGTTTTTGGGGAGAGAAAAATGAGGGATCGGAGCATCGATTCCGGGTGATCGCAGATCACAATTTTTATCTCTGGAATCGGGATGCGTATCTTTCCTGGAAGGATCAACTGGATGGAGCGTGTATTCCATTGGAGTTAAAGGAGGGGGAGGAGCGAAAGCTTCTTGACTCCTGCAATTTGCCGGAAAAAAGATCTTTTTTCTTTGATAAGATCATTTATGGATATCTTCCCATGATGCTTACCGCAAACTGTGTGGCGAAGACGGACGGTGACTGCAGGGCCCTTCGTCCCGAAAAATGGCGTGAAACCATAAGCATAAGAGATCGTAAAGGGGTTCTTTTTCCTGTGCAGACAAATTGCAGGCATTGCTTTAATGTGATCTATAATTCCTGTCCGCTTTCGCTTCACGCGCAAATGGAGAAATGGAAGCGGAATGAAGTGGGGCTTAGAATGCATTTTACCATGGAAACCGCCGAAAATACGGAGGCCATCTTGAGATGGTTTTGGGGAAATCAGTTTGATGATCGGAATAGGCCTTTTTCCCAATATACGACCGGGCATGAAAAAAGAGGCGTTTTATAAAAACACTTGCACTGAATGGAGTTTTAGACTATACTAATCCTTAGGTTGTGTTTAGCGCCTGCAGGAGGAATTGCAATGATTGAAGCAACAAGCTGTGGCGGCGTCGTTATTTTTCGTGGGAAAATATTGCTTTTGTACAAAAATGTCCGCAATAAATATGAGGGGTGGGTATTCCCGAAGGGAACGGTAGAACCGGGGGAGGAATATCCGGAGACGGCCCTGCGGGAAGTGCGGGAGGAATCCGGTGCGAAGGCTGTCATTGTAAAGTATGTCGGGAAGAGCGAGTACACCTTTTCCGTTCCGGAGGATGTGGTGGAAAAAGAGGTTCACTGGTATCTGATGATGGCTGACAGCTATTACAGCAAGCCACAGAGGGAAGAATACTTTGTGGATTCCGGCTTTTATAAGTACCATGAGGCATATCATCTTTTAAAGTTTGCCAACGAAAAGCAGATTTTGGAGAAGGCCTATGCGGAATATCAGGAATTAAAGAAGAATAATGCATGGGGAAGTCGTTAATTTCAGATCAGAGGTTTTTCTATGCGAGGGATTTTTAAGACCGAAAAGAAGAGACAATTGGATTTTTCTCCGAGATTGTATCTTGGAAATGGTATTGATCGAGAGCATTTGGATAAGCTAAAAAGCAGGCTGCGGAGAAAGCCTATGCTGACCAGCGTCTGTCTTTTGATCCTATCCGACAACGAATCCGATCAATTGGATATCGTCTATTCCAAGCAGCTTGCTCAGCCTGTCTATGGGGAGTATCCCCTGAAGATAGCGGGTATGGCTCGTACAAAGGAGGAAGCGTATGAGCTTGTATCTCAGATCGTGGAGGATTGTCTCTCGGCCCGAAAGGATTGTGCTATAAAGGAGTTTCTGGCATGGCAGTAGTGGGAAAGATCTTGCTTATCATATTGGGCCTGCTGCTGAGCCTGTTGCTGTTGCTTCTCTTTTTTCCGATCAGTTATCGCATTCTGGTAAAAAAACAGCCGGAAGACTTGAAAATATCGGCAAAGGTTTCCTGGCTCTTTGGATTTTTCAGATTGCTGTTTGATTATCCTTCCCCCAAAAAGCCGATCGTAAAGGTACTTTTCTTTACACTGGCTGGCAAGGAAAAACGAATAACAGAGGAATTTCAGGATGCAGAGAATAAACCGGATTTTGAATCGGAAAGCGAACCGGCGGATAAGATAGAAAAAGAAGAGCAAGAGAATTTCAAAAATGAGTCTTCGATTAAGCCTGGTGAACCAACTATAGAATCAAAAGAAGAATCAGAGAAGGAGTCTGGCGCAGGATTCCAAACAGAGTCGCAA
>CACXDS010000244.1 GCA_902766425.1 uncultured Lachnospiraceae bacterium | reverse complement strand
TGGATACCTATACCCAGAAGATGAACACCATCATCGAGACCATCACCAGCATTGCAAACAGCACGGGAATGCTTGCTTTGAATGCCAGTATTGAGGCGGCAAGAGCGGGAGAGGCAGGACGCGGCTTTGCCGTTGTGGCGGACGAGATCTCAGGCCTAGCTAACCAGACCAAGGCTGCAACCGTTAATATTACGGAACTGATCAACAGCATTAATAAGGAGCTTCGAGAGGCTTCCGCAGCAGTGGAGATCGTAACCCAGAGCAATCAGGAGAATACGGAAAGCACCAGAATTGTCAGTGAGAACTTTAACGGTATCGCAAAAGAGACCATCAGCATCAATGCGCAGACGAAGGAACTGGCTGCAGCGGTTGAATCCCTGGATGTCGCAAACAGTGAGATTGTAGAGAAGATCCAGACTATCTCGGCGATCACAGAAGAGGTATCTGCCCATGCCAGTGAGACCTATGAGTCCTGCGAAGAGAACAGCCGTATGGTGGAGCAGGTCAGCCAGCTGATGGAACAGCTGAATACAAATGCAAAGAGGCTGAAGGCGCAGGAAAAGTAAGGACTTGATATTCCAAAATGAATCATCAGCCCGGAGAAATCCGGGCTGTTTTTGAATATTCAGGGTGACGCTGATGCATAAAACGGTAAGTAATAGGAGGAAGGAAATGAAGGGAACAGTACAAGACAACAAACTTGTGATCGAGTTGGATGAAAGGATCGAAACGGGCAATGCAAAGGAAACGGAACAGAAAATTATGGAGCTCCTCTCAGCACAGAGTGGAAAGGAAATCTGTTTTGACGCGGAGAAGCTTCGATATGTTTCCAGCGCCGGTCTTAGAGTATTTATGAAGGTGAGCAAGCTCTGCAATGAGCCGGTAGAGATCATTCATGTCTCACCGGAGGTATATGATATCTTTGAGGTGACCGGATTTACACAGCTTTTTAAGATCCGGAAACAATTGCGAGAGATCAGCGTTGAAGGTTGCGAGAAGCTTGGGGAAGGCGGCAATGGGGCGGTCTATCGATTGGATGAGGATAAGATAGTCAAGGTTTATAGGCCCTGGATGAAGCAGGAAGAGATCGACAAGGAGCGAAGCTTTGCAAAGACCGCCTTTATCAATGGGATTCCCTCAGTGATCGCCTATGATACCGTGAAGGTGGGAGACTGCCTTGGGGTAGTATTTGAATTGCTCCGATCAGATACGCTGGGACATGCCATGCGAGAGAATCCCGATCAGCTGGAGGCCTATGTGGATCAATATGTTGCCTTGGCAAAGACCTTGCATTCAACGCATGTCTCCGCAGGAAGCTTTACCCGCATTCAGGATGTGATGCACGACAGGGCCGATCACCTGGTACAATGGTGTACCCCGGAGGAGATCGCACAGCTGCATGACATTATCGATACTATTCCCGATGCGGATACTGTGACGCACAACGATCTGCATCCCGGCAATATTATGCTTCAGGATGGAGAATTGGTGCTGATCGACATGCCGGAGGTCACCATGGGGCCGCCCATCTGTGACCTGATCTCCATTTATCGCGACATGATCTCCGCCCCCCAAAAGAACTCGGCACTTATGGAGCAGAGCGTAGGTATGCCATCGGAGATGATCCTGCGGGTGGGTCGGCTCTTCTTTAAGAAATACACCGGGATCACGGATGATGCGGAGCTTGAGGCCTATTTCAAGAAGCTTGGCTTATTATATGCATTTAATGTAACGCTGGTACCCGGCTCCGGAAGTGAACGGGCTATGCAGAATGCCAATTTCATAATGGATAATCTGCTTCGGCCCATTGTCCTGCCAAATGCGAAGGCCATCGGAGCGCTGTTTCGTGCCGAAAGGCATTGATCATCATAAGCATGAAGAACTGACGAAGCCGGGATTGATACAAGGTGAAACGGAGGGCTGAGGATGAGTGAAATGAATCACCAAATTGAAAATGCACTCCCAAAAGAGCTTCATCCGATCCCTTAAATGGAGAATATTAAGATGGTAAAAAATTTGATTGAGCTCCCGGGAATATCGAATGCTCGGGAAATC
Source organism: uncultured Lachnospiraceae bacterium (assembly GCA_902766425.1). Taxonomy (GTDB): domain Bacteria; phylum Bacillota; class Clostridia; order Lachnospirales; family Lachnospiraceae; genus Acetatifactor. Next base: position 1,020 of record CACXDS010000244.1, on the reverse strand, counting down.
GCTGCATACCCCGCCGGAGGGGGATATGTAAAAAAAGGAATCCTGCTCAGGACGGGGGCACTTAACGCTGCTTCGCCCAAGGCAATCGAGCAACTTTCTGAGAAATACCATGTTCAAAAAATCATTGATTTCCGCATGAGCAATGAGCGACTGAAGGCTCCGGATCCCGAAATCCCGGGAGCGGAGAATATTTCCCTTCCCGTAGTGGAGATTGATGATTACATGGCGAAGCTGGGGGATCCTGAGTTGGTCAAGCAGTATCTCTCTCAAAAAATGGATAGAGAGACCCTGGTTGGGCTTGCATACAAGAATGGCTTGATCGGTCCGGAAACATATGAGCTTTTTTTGCTGGGGGACAGAGGCCAAAAGGCCTATAAGAGTTTTTTCCAAATCCTGCTTGAAGCGGAACCTCAAAACGGAGCAATTCTATGGCACTGCACTGACGGTAAGGACAGAGCGGGGCTGGCGTCAGCGCTGCTTCTTGCCGCTCTGGGAGCGTCAAGGGAGAGCATTTTTGAGGATTATCTTCTGACAAACGAAGCCAACGCTTCCGTGATCGAAAAAGCCCGGGAAAAGTACGCTTCGAAGGGTGTTAGTCCGGAAATGCTGGAGGTCATGATCTTTGCGGCGGGTGGCGCAGTCGAGAAATATTTGACAAGAGTGTTTGAAGTTCTGGAAAAGCAATTCGGAGGCGTGAACGGCTATCTTTCGGAGGCCCTTGGACTTGGCAGGGAAGAGATCAGCCTGCTTCGTGAGAAATATAATTCAAATCGCTGATTCAAATCAAAAATAATGCTTGACTTTTGAAAATAAAAAGGCTATAATACATACTGTTGCAGGAATGCAACAGCTTAAGTGTGCGTTTAGCTCAGCTGGATAGAGCGTTTGGCTACGGACCAAAAGGTCGGGGGTTCGAATCCTCTAACGCACGTAGAAAAATAAGGAGATATGCGAAGGCATATCTCCTTATTTTTTCGCGGGCGTATCGCCCGCGAACCGGGGTTCGGATCTCGCCTTCGG
>CACXDS010000243.1 GCA_902766425.1 uncultured Lachnospiraceae bacterium | reverse complement strand
GCCGGAAGCACCCAACGGCTATAAGTATGAGAGCCTGGTGCTGGATATGATCCATCAGCTTTCCAGCTGTCTGCCCTTTGAGGTGGTGCGCGAGAAGGAATTTGCTCCCATTAAGAATAAGACCGGCGTGGATTCCGTGGAGAGCGCCAGGGAGCTTCTGAAGAAGAACGGCGTGGTGCTGTAGGGCGGGGTGCGAAGGCAAAGCAGAAACGGCGCAGTGCCTAAAGCAAGGTGCGAAGGCAAAGCAGAAACGGCGCAGTGCTTAAAGCAAGGTGCGGAGGCTGTGGAAGAGCAAGCTTGGCAGCTGAAAGGCAAGGTGTGATGTGCCTGGGAATATTGGCGTGATTCAACTGACGATCACGCGGGAAGATGAGGATAAGACATGAGAATTCTGGTGACGGGCGGTGCAGGCTTTATCGGCAGTCATACTGTGGTGGAGCTGCAAAACGCTGATTATGATGTGGTGGTTCTGGATAATCTGAGCAACTCCTGTGAGAAATCTCTGGAGAGAGTGGAGAAGATCACAGGCAAGAAGGTGCCCTTTTACAAGGCGGATATTCTGGACAGGGATGCTCTGGAGGAGATTTTCAGCAAGGAGAGCATCGATGCGGTGATTCATTTTGCGGGGCTGAAGGCTGTGGGCGAATCCGTGGCAAAGCCCTGGGAGTATTATGAGAATAATATTGCGGGAACCTTGACTCTGGTGGATGTTATGAGAAAGCACGGGGTGAAGAATATTATCTTTTCTTCCAGTGCCACCGTCTATGGCAATCCTGCCTTCATTCCCATTACGGAGGAGTGCCCCAAGGGACAGTGCACCAATCCCTATGGCTGGACCAAGTCCATGCTGGAACAGATCCTCTCCGACATCCAGAAGGCTGATCCGGAGTGGAATGTGATCCTTCTGCGGTACTTTAACCCCATCGGTGCGCATAAGAGCGGCACCATCGGCGAGGATCCCTCCGGAATCCCCAATAATCTGATGCCCTATGTGACACAGGTGGCTGTGGGCAAGAGACCGGAGCTGGGCGTGTTCGGAAATGATTATGATACCCCTGACGGAACGGGCGTGCGGGATTACATTCATGTGGTGGATCTGGCCATCGGACATGTGAAGGCTCTGCAGAAGATCAAAGAGAATGCAGGACTTAAGATTTACAATCTCGGCACCGGTACGGGTTATAGTGTTCTGGACATCGTAAAGAATTTTGAGGCTGCTACGGGCGTGCATATTCCCTACAGCATCAAACCCCGCCGTCCCGGTGACATCGCCACCTGCTATGCGGATGCCTCCCTGGCTAAGAAGGAACTGGGCTGGGAAGCACAGTATGGCATCAAGGAAATGTGCGAGGACGCCTGGAGATGGCAGAGGAATAATCCCAACGGGTACGCGGACTAAGCAACATAATTGTACATGAAGATGAAGTGGCAGATGCTTCCGCCCATGACAAAGAGGTGGAAGATCTCGTGGGAGCCAAAGTATTTGTGCCTTGCGTTAAAAAGCGGGAGCTTCAGGGCATAGATCACCCCGCCTGCGGTATAGATCAGACCGCCGGCCAGGAGCCAGAGGAAGGCAGGGGTGGAAAGCGCATGATACAAGGGACTGAAGGCGAACACTGCCACCCATCCCATGGAAATATACAGGACGGAAGAGATCCATTTTGGGCAGGTCACCCAAAGCAGCTTAAAGATCATGCCCAGAATGGCTGCCGTCCAGACAAAGGCAAGAAGCCGGTAGCCCAGAGGGCGGTCTAAGATGATCATGCACACAGGGGTGTAGGAGCCGGCAATCAGCACAAAGATCATCATGTGGTCCAGCTTTTTAAAGAATTTAAGAGCTTTCCCTGTCAGATTGACACTGTGGTAGGTGGCGCTGGCTCCGTAGAGCAGGATCATGCTGGCCATGAAGATGCACATGGCAATGAAACAGGATTCTCCGCCCTGCACTCCGCTTTTGACAAGCAGCGGAACCGCTGCGAAAACAGCTAACATCATAGCGATAAAATGGGTGATGGCACTTCCGGGTTCTCTGATAGTGATCTGCATATTCTAACCTCCGATCTTCTCTTATCTGATAGCTTTCCCAACAAAAGTAGTTTAAAAGATGGCGCTCTACCAAAATTGCTTAACTGATGGCATTCCAACAAAAGTAGCTTAACTGATAGCATTCCCAGCACAGATGGGAATAAACATAGTTTCAAGACAGATTCAAACCAATAAGGAAGGCAAAAAGCTTGTTCGCAAAGGAATGGAAAATATGGTTGGAGCCTGCAAAACAATATGACAAATTTTGGAAAGCTCCAATATGTAGTATTTAAAACTATGTAATAAATAAAGAATATGCCAATGTGTGGAAAAAGTCAAGAAAAAGTTTGGGTGAGTTGGTGTTGAAGTCAGTCCTCTTCGATGACCTGAATCTCCAGATGATCAAAATCGATGGTTTCGATGAAGTTGTCCTGATCAAAGCGGACCCTGGCGAAGCGCCGGAAGTCCGCTATATTTTTGTCCAGCCAGATGGGAGCGGGGAGATCAAATTCATTGCAGGCCTTCTCCAGAGCATGAAAAACCTTATGCGTGCGGGTATCCTCGGTGGGATCCTCGATGCAGACGGATTTGATGATATGAGTGTGGTGCAAGGTTTTGACCCAAAGCTTAAACATGTTCTCACTCCCCGAAATTTGTTTGACGGCTGCCATGAATCGGTTGACAGTTGTGAATCAGTATAGCATGTTCTTTGAGAGAGCGCAAGCCGGGTGCTTTTGAAAATATCTTGTAGGAATTTATAAAATGTGATAATATCGAATTTACCTACTGGATAAGTAGGTATATGGAAGGCTTGCAGATCTGCAGCGGATAAAAGCGAGGATGACTAAATGAAAGAAATCACATATGAGGAGCTTAGAGTCCTTCCCAAGGATTCTTATGAACTGATCGATATCAGGGACGAGGGATTGGTGGCTTACGGGATGATTCAGGGTGCCATCAATATTTATATTGAAGATCTGGAAGGCAGCAAGGAGCTTAAGGATATTCCCAAGGAGAAAAAGCTGATTTTTTATTGTGAGGTCGGGCGCATGTCCCGGGAGATCGATGAAACCCTTGATTATCTGGAAGGCCGCGATTGCTACAGTCTTGCGGAGGGGTACATCGGATATGTCAGGGCAGACATGAAAAGCGTGGCTGCCAGAGAGGAAAAGAGGGAGAGGGCGGAAGAGAGCATCCGAAAGAAATTCCGTAAGCAGCTCTTTTCGCCCTTTGCCAAGGCCTGCAAGATGTACCGGCTGATCGAGGAGGGAGATCATATCGCTGTATGTATTTCAGGTGGCAAGGACTCCATGCTCATGGCGAAGCTCTTTCAGGAAATACAGCGACACAGACAGGTCTCGTTTGAGCTTACATTCCTGGTGATGGATCCCGGTTACAACAGGGAAAACAGATCGCTCATCGAAAGCAATGCGGCGGCGCTTGGGATTCCCATCACTATTTTCGAGAGTACGATTTTTGATGCAGTGGATTCCATAGAAAAGAGTCCCTGTTATCTCTGCGCAAGAATGCGGCGCGGTTATCTGTACAGCAGGGCAAAGGCGCTTGGCTGCAATAAAATCGCGCTGGGTCATCATTATGATGATGTGATCGAGACCATTTTGATGGGAATGCTTCACGGTGCGCAGATCCAGACAATGATGCCAAAGCTTCACAGCACTAATTTTGAGGGGATGCAGCTCATCCGCCCCCTTTATCTTGTCAGGGAGAGCGACATCTGTGCATGGCGGGATTATAATGACCTTCACTTTCTGCAGTGTGCCTGCCATTTTACGGATACCTGCACGACTTGCCATGAGGACGGGACCACCTCATCGAAGCGCCTCGAAACAAAGAAATTGATCGCGGAACTGAAAAAGACGAATCCCTTTGTGGAGTCAAATATTTTCAGAAGCATGGAAAATGTGAATCTGGACACCGTCATTGAATATAAAAAGAATGGCGTGAGACATCACTTTTTGGAAGAATACGAAAGAAAATGATAAAAATATAGTAAACCTATTGACAAAGTAGGCAAACGAGTGTATGATCAACGATATCAAACGAAAGGAAGCCAAAGAACATGAGCCGATTAACAGTCATCGTACAAGGGAACATGGCATGCTGCTGTCGAATGTATGATCGCCGGGCAGATAGGTTGACTGTGCATGAAGGCTTTTTTGGCTGTGCATGATTTTATGACTATGGTTCATAAATGAGTCAACTGACCGCCCGCGATCAAGCATGGGCGGTTTTCTAATGCGCTGATTTCGGCGTATGTGAAGGAGGTGAAGCATTTGGCACTCATTGAGCTGCGGGGCGTAAGTAAGATTTATGAACAGCCGGAAGGTGCGGTACATGCGCTAAAGGACATAAATCTGCAAATAGAAAGGTCTGACATATACGGGATCATTGGTATGTCCGGTGCCGGAAAAAGCACTCTGGTAAGATGTCTTAATTTCCTGGAGAGACCGACGGAGGGGGAGATCCTGATTGATGGAAAGAACCTTGCAAAGCTTTCTGAAAAGGAGCTCAGAAAGCAGAGAAGCGAAACAGGCATGATTTTTCAGCATTTTAATCTGCTGATGCAAAAAAATGTTATCAGCAATGTATGTTTCCCGCTCAGGCTCCTTAAGGTCAGCAAGAAGGAAGCAGAAAAGAGAGCCATGGAATTGCTGGAATTGGTGGGATTGGCAGATAAGGCAAAAGCTTATCCCGCACAGCTCTCGGGAGGACAAAAGCAAAGGGTTGCCATTGCAAGAGCCCTGGCATCCTCGCCAAAGATCCTGCTTTGTGATGAGGCAACGAGTGCGTTGGATCCGCAGACAACGCAGTCCATTCTGCAGCTCCTCAAGCGGATCAATCAGGAGCTGGGGATTACGGTGGTGATCATTACGCATCAGATGAGTGTCGTTCAGGAAGCCTGTAACAAGGTGGCCATTATTGAAAATGGACAGGTCGCTGAAAACGGTGAAGTGGAAAAAATCTTCAATGCACCTCAGTCAAAGGCCGGACGCAGACTGATCTACGGGGACGAATCTGAGGTCATCCAAAAAATGGAAGAAGCACAGGAGATGTCTGCGGGGAAGAAGATCCGGATCGTGTTTACAAAGAATTCCGCATTTGAACCGGTGATCGCAAACATGATCCTGCAATTTCAAACACCCGTGAATATCCTTAGGGCCGAGACAAGAAATGTGGGCGGCATTGCAAAAGGGGAGATGATACTTGGACTTCCGGAAAACCGACACATACAGGTGGACATGGAATATTACCTGCGTGAAAGGGGACTGGAGATACAGGAGGTGGATGATAATGTTTGAACCGCAGACGATCCGGATGCTGCTGGAAGGCATCAGAGACACCATATACATGACATTGACTTCTACCCTGGCCGGATATGCGCTGGGGCTTCCGATGGGCGTGATCCTGGCGGTGACGGACAAGGATGGAATAAGACCGAACAAGGTGGTATATCGCATCCTTGATATGATCTCCAATATCGTGCGAAGTGTTCCGTTTTTGATTTTGTTGATCGTCCTGATCCCGTTTACGAGGTTTGTGGTGGGAAAAAGCTACGGCTCCAGCGCAACGATCGTACCGCTTGTAATTTCAGCGGCGCCATATATTGGCAGGCTGGTGGAGTCCTCCCTGAAGGAGGTGGATAAGGGGGTGATCGAGGCGGCAAGATCCATGGGAGCATCGGATTTCGATGTGATCTTTCGGGTCATGCTTGTGGAAGCGAGAACTTCCCTGATCACCGGAGCAACGATTGCACTGGGAACTATTTTGGGGTATTCCGCAATGGCGGGAACCGTCGGCGGAGGCGGTCTGGGAGACATCGCCGTCCGCTATGGATACTATAGGTATCAGACCGACATTATGGTCGTTACAGTATTACTGATCATAATACTGTTTCAGATATTCCAAACAATAGGCATGAAAATTGCTAAAAAGGTGGAAAAAAGAAAGTAAAAGAAAAGAGGAGAAAGATTATGAAAAAGAGAGTATTGGCACTGATCGTAACAGGAGTATTGGCGTTGACTTCCCTGGCGGGATGCGGCAAGGAAAGCGCAGATGCAAACACTAAGGAGGAGAAGGTTATTAAGATCGCAGCATCCGCGACGCCTCATGCAGAGGTTTTGGAACAGGCAAAACCCATTTTGGAGAAGCAGGGCATTAAGCTGGAGATCACAGTGTTTGACGATTATGTACTGCCCATGACAACCGTAGAAAGCGGTGAGCTGGATGCCAATTATGCTGTTCATGTTCCCTATCTGGAGTCCTTCAACGAAGAGCAGGGAACGCATCTTGCAAATGCCGGCGGTATTCACTATGAGCCCTTCGGCATCTATCCCGGAACCAAGGCTTCTCTCAATGATGTTGCCGATGGGGATGTGATCGCAATCCCCAACGATACCACAAACGAGGCACGCGCACTTTTGCTGCTGCAGGACAACGGACTGATCACCTTAAAGGAGGATGCAGGACTGACAGCCACCGTTAATGACATTACGAGCAATCCTAAGAACTTAAAGCTTCAGGAGCTTGAGGCTGCCCAGGTTGCACGTGTACGAAGCGAAGTTGCCTATGTGGTTTTGAATGGTAACTATGCATTGGAAGCAGGTCTTTCCGTTGGTAAGGATTCCATCGCATATGAGTCCAGCTCCTCCACGGCTGCAAAGACTTATGTAAATATTATTGCAGTTAAGGAAGGCAATGAAAATAACGAAGAGATCCAGGCCTTGGTAAAGGTATTAAAGTCTGACGAAATCAAGAAATTCATCAATGAGAAGTATGACGGCGCAGTGGTGCCTTTTGAATAAGCTTTGAATGAAAGGGGAAGCTTTGCCCGCAGGCGAGTCTGCGGGCTTTTCCTTTTTAGAATTGCTTTTTTGCAAAAAATCGGTTATAGTTTTTAAGGATTGTGCATATAGATAGAGAGTAGGCCTGCGAAAAGAATGTTATAGTGAAAATTCACAACAAAAATTAAAATTTTGTTAAATAATTGTTAAAAACATACATTACTGCGCCGAAATATGATATAGTGAAAGTGTGGAGAGAATCCCAAGGCTTTGAAAAGCTTGAAGCAGGGAACTAGTTCATGAATACAGAATATGTTTAGAATCCCGGTAAAAGTGAGCCGGAGATTGTACATGAGTCAGGAGTGAAAAATGGAATTTAAGCAGACCAGCGGTGATGGCATTGAGAGCTGGAATGAAGTGATCTTAGTATATAATGCGGCGTTGAAACAGGTTCAGACAAAGATGGAAATTTTGAATGATGAGTTTCAGCATGTGCATCAGTATAACCCCATAGAACACATCAAGGCCAGGATCAAGACGCCGGAGAGTATTGTCAAAAAATTAAAGAGGAATGGTAAAGAATCAACCATCCAGAATATGATCGAGTACATAAATGATATCGCAGGTATCCGTGTGATCTGTTCTTTCTCTTCCGATATTTATCGCATTGCTGCGATGATCAAGGAGCAGAAGGATATTAAGGTGATCAATATCAAGGATTATATCACCTATCCCAAGGCCAGTGGTTACAGGAGCTATCATATGATCGTGACAGTGCCGGTTTATCTCTCGGACAGAATCGTGGATACTAAGGTGGAGATTCAGATTCGCACAGTTGCACAGGATTTCTGGGCCAGCCTGGAGCATAAGATCCATTATAAATTCGAGGGTCAGGCGCCGGAGCATATCCGCAGCGAGCTGATCGAGTGTGCACGGATGGTTTCGGATCTGGATGCTCGCATGCTTGCACTGAATGATGAAATCCTGGAATTGAGCCAACAGTCCGGCTCTCAGAGCGGAAACGGGTCTATGTGAGCAGGAAGATATTTGGGGCGGCAATTGCTTTCTGGCAGAAAGCAGCGGCGAATGAACAGTTAAATATTGCGTTGAAGATTGAGTTAATGG
>CACXDS010000242.1 GCA_902766425.1 uncultured Lachnospiraceae bacterium | reverse complement strand
AGTCCCACCACATTCATCACTCTGCCGAATTTGCGATAATAGGTCTTTTGAGCCAGCATGGTATATTTCTCAAAGTCAATTGCAGGTGCGATCAATCGTCTATCCTCACTTGTCCCTTTTTTCGTAGGCCAAAAGCTTTAGTTTTCTGGACAATTCCTCTAATTGCGTATCCAATCCGCAGTCCATGATCCCTGTTTCCGTCTTGATGATACAGTCATTCCGTTTCATAGAAGGATCCTCCGTCACTTCTACGGAAACATCACCCGAACCGGCCGCCTCCAAAAGCCTTGCCTTTTTGGAATTGACAAAGGGAAAATCCTCCGAGGAGACAAGAACCTGAAAGCTCCTGCTCCCCTCATTCGCTCGCATACAGTCGCTCGCCAATTGGATCAGAATATCTCGGTAGTTTCCCAGCTCCACATGAAAGAGATGCTCATAGATCCCGGAAAGCGTATCTATGAATCTGGGTTCCAGATCCGCCGTCAGTTCCCCGTATTCCTTTTCCAGCTTCTTCGTCTTTTCCGCAAATTCTCTTTCCTTAGCGCTCAGCTCCTTCTTTGCCTTCTGGTATTCCTTTTCGCAGGCAGTCTTTCCCTCCTGATAGCCGGCGTCCCAGGCCTCCTGTTTGACCCGTTCCGCCTCCTGTTCTCCCTGAGAGATGGCATCCTGAAGGATTTTCTCGGCAGCTGCCTTGGCGTCCTGAAGGATCTGCTGTGCCTCCGTATTAGCATCCTCCACGGATATCTCGGGAGTCTTCACTGAAGCATTAGCCGCCCGGTCATCCACCAGTGCCTGCACATCGATTTCTTCCACTCTCAAGCCCTGGGTAAACCCATCATTCGCCGGTTGACCGATTTCTTCCCGCAGTGCGCCGATCCTGGCAGCGATCAGGGCATTGGTATCAATAATTCTTTTTTCTCCCTGCGGCCTTGCCATTCCCATTTTCAGCAGATTACTAGACAATGATCTCATCACCTCCGCCTCTGGAGATTACAATCTCACCGGCATCCTCAAGCCGCCTGATGATATTTACGATCTTCTGCTGTGCCTCTTCCACATCCTTCATACGGACAGGTCCCATAAATTCCATGTCCTCCTTGATCATCGTAGCCAGACGCTTGGAGAGGTTATTAAAGATAGCGTTCTTCACATCCTCGTTCGCATTCTTTAACGAAATGGAAAGGTCATTATTATCCACCTCACGCAGCACACGCTGTATCGCTCTGTCGTCCAAAAGCAGAATATCCTCGAACACAAACATCTTTTTTCGGATCTCGTCCGCCAGCTCCGGTTCTTCCACCTCCAAAGACTCCATGATATGCTTTTCCGTGCTTCGATCCACCGTATTCAGGATCTCCACCACAGCATCCACGCCGCCGATGATGGTATAATCCTGATTGACCAGATTGGCCAATTTCGATTCCAGGACCTTCTCCACTTCCTTGATCACATCCGGGCTGGTGCGATCCATCACTGCGATACGTCTTGCCACATCTGCCTGTTCCTCCTGAGGCAACGCAGAAATGATGAGAGCCGCCTGACTGGGAGAAAGATAGGACAGGATCAGGGCGATGGTCTGGGGGTGCTCATCCTGTATAAAGTTAAGCAATTGGCTGGCATCCGTCTTTCGCACAAATTCGAAAGGCTTCACCTGCAGGGATGCCGTCAGCTTCCCGATGACATCCATGGCCTTCTCCACACCAAGCGCTTTTTCCAAAAGCTCCTTCGCATAGGTAATACCGCCCTCCGCAATATACTGCTGAGCCAGACAGACCTCATAGAACTCATTGATCACATCCTCTTTAATCTGGGGTGTGACGCTTCTGGTATTGGCGATCTCCAATGTCAGTTCTTCGATCTCCTCTTCCTTTAAGTGCTTAAAAACCCCCGCGGAGCGCTCCGGTCCCAAAGCGATCAATAGAATCGCTGCCTTCTGCAGCCCGCTGATGGTGTTTTCCTTCGCTTTTGCCATTCTTTTCAGTCCTTCCCTTATCCCTTATGCCCAATCGGAATTGAGCCAGTTGCGCAGAAGTGCCGCGGCAGCTTCGGGGTTTTCATCCACAAACTTTTCGATCATCTTTCTTGTTTCAGATTTGGATTCCACATCGATATCCTCCAGATCACTCTCCGGCGTGGATTGCAATAAACTCTCCACGGAAAGCTCTTCCTCTTCCGCCACTTCCTGCTTCACCCGCATGCTTCTGAGCACCACAAAGCCCAGGAGACCCAGGATCACCAGAAACATCACCACGCTCAGAACACTGCTCCACTCGATCTGAAGCCTCTCCTTATCATGGAACAGCGGAGATTCATATGCTACGATTGTGATCTTATCCTGAGGAATACCTGTGGCATTTGCTGCCATGGCGTAAAAATCCGGATCCACCTGTAGCTTTACATCCGCCCCGTTGGCAAATTTATAATCCGTCCATGTAGTGCCTGCCAGCAGGCCCTGATTCTGAATATCCTCTTCATAGACATCCCGGTATTTGATCATGGCGATGGACATGGAAGAGGCACCGTAGTCTATACTGTTTGATGTAATGGAATGGGTGATCGACTCATTCGGCAGATAATGGATCTGTCTCTCCGAAGAGGAAGAAGAGCTCTCCGAATCATCCGGCGATACATATACCGTACCATTATTGGAGGTTGTTCCCGGAATCCCGGCCACAGTAGAAGTATTCTCAGACTCGTAAGTGGTCTGATCGGCATACATTCCTTCCGCTCTGCCCTCATTGGCGTAATATTCCTTGATAGTTCTCTCATACTCAGCAAAATCAATCTTCAGATGACTGCTCACCTCAATGGTAAAAAATTGATTCGTACCGATCAATACTCTCTTCAGCTGGCTCTCCAGCATCAGCTCCGCCTGACTCTGCAGCTCCTGCTGGGATTTAGCGATACCGCTGGCGCTGTAATCGTCACCTCCTACAAAAAGAAGATTGGCATCCTGATCCAATATGGTGATCCCTTCCGTGCTGGAATTACCGAGCAATGTGGCTGCCGCCTTCGCCATAGCCTGCGCATTAGCGGAGGTAAATGTGCCGTCCAGCTCAAGCTGGATATAGGCGGAGGATTCCTGCGCCTCCGAGGAAAGGGTTCCCTTCTGCTCCGGGATATGAAGCGTCACCCTGGCCTTTTTCACATTGGACAGGGATGCAAAATCATTCTCCATCTTCTTCTGGATTCCGGAATTCCACAGCTTCGCCTTGTCTGAAGCCGTGGCCGACATACTGGTATTGATATAGTCCTGCGCATTATACTCATCCGCCACAAAGCCTCCCGCGGCAAGCGCCAGTGTAGCAGCGGATTTATCCTTTTCCAATACAGAGATGGTCAGTGCCTGGGCATCCGTCTTGTTTTCAATACTGTTGGAATTCAAGATCTCAATGACTTCCGAGGATTGCTTCGCATTGTCGCAGCGCATCAGCACCACATAAGTGGGTCTGGTAAGCACATAGATCAAAATTGCAAACGCGAAAATGACTGTAGCCGCTATGACCACAATCATTGTCTTTTGTCTGGTGGTATATTTGTTCCACCAGTCCCTGATTTTCGCAAGTATTTCTTTGATTCTGTCGGGCATGTCTCACACTCTCCCTTATATTTGAATCTGCATGATCTCTTTGTATGCCTCGATCAGCTTATTCTTTACGGCAACGGTATATTGTAACGCTGTGGAAGCCTTCTGCAGCGCAATGGTAAGGTCGTGGGAATTCTCCACCTCCCCCAGAGCAAATTTGATTTCCTCATCCTCGGCATCCGACAACAGGCTGTTGGTGGAATTAATATTACTGATCGCCGAATTCAAGAATGCATCAAACAATGTCCCATTGGCTTTCTGCGTCTTGGCGCCAAGGGAGCCTGTCAAGGTACCTGTCAAGGATTTTTCCGTCACTGCAGTCCCCCCCTTTACAGGGATCGACTGCAAAGAACCGATCGCACTTAAATCTATCATTTCCGTATCACCTCTTTAGAATGCTCTCACCGAATTAGGAATTGATCAGCTGAAGTCCCTGCTGCACTATATTCTTGCTGGCGCTGAAGGCCGTGGCGTTCGCCTCGTAAGCACGGCTGGCATCGATCAGATCAGTCATTTCGGAAACAATGTTCACATTCGGATAGGTCACATAACCGTTTTCGTCCGCATCCGGGTGGGACGGATCATAGACCATTTTCATCTCCGTGCTGTTATCCTCGGAAAGTCTGACCACCTTAACTCCCTGCCCCACATAGCTGTGATTGATGCAATTGTGCAGAACATGGGAAAATTCCGTTTGACCGCCCTTCTCCGCAAAGGTGACCACCTTCCTGCGGTAGGGCGTCCCATCCGCTGTACGGGTGGTGTTCGCATTGGCCACATTCTCCGCGATCACATCCATGCGATAGCGTTGCGCTGTCAGCCCGGATGCATTGATATCAAAAGATGAAAACATACTCATATCATCTCCACTCCTTTCCTCAAACAATACCATCACCTCAGTGCAGCCTGAAGATTCTGGAATTCCGTTTTGATCCCAGCCATCAATCCCTGATATCGCAGCTGGTTTTCTGCCAGATAAACATTTTCCTGATCAACATCCACATTATTCTTATCCAGGCGGTAGGAATACCCGCCGTAATCCGTAAAAGGCCTGGGCTTAATCTGCGCCGGATCCACCCGCTTAACCTTTTCATCCATGGAAATATACTTGCTGTTTCCAAGGGCTTTTTTCAACTCCGCCTCAAAGGAAACATCCTGTCTTTTGTAATAAGGAGTATCCACATTGGCGAGATTATTGGCAATGGCCTCGTTGCGAAGCCAGCTGGCATCAGCAGCCTTCTCCAGAATATTGATATAGTCAAAAGCATTGGTCCGGATCATGAATTCTCCTTTCTTGCACGCAAAAAACAGGGCACATTACACCCACTTTATTTTATTATAATAAAATCCGACAAAAACACAATATCTTTTTATCATTTTCCCCAAAAACACATCATATTGTGCCAAATCCTGTCAATTTTTTCAAAAACAAAAAAGGACTTATTGTTCGCCAATAAATCCTTTTCCGGCGGGCAGCGTTCCATCGCAGTCCATTCCTTAGTTTTTCTTGTTTTTACGCTTCAGCTCTTCAATCTCGTCAAAGACCACATCATTCAGAACCTTTATGTAGGTACCCTTCATTCCGGAGGATCTGGACTCGATCACTCCGGCACTTTCAAATTTGCGAAGAGCATTCACAATGACGGATCTGGTGATTCCCACTCTGTCGGCGATCTTGGAGGCTACCAGAATCCCCTCCATGCCATCCAGCTCGTCAAAAATATGGGTGATCGCTTCCATTTCCGAGAAGCTCAGGGTACTGATGGCGGATTTTACTACCGCAACCTTACGGTTTTCCTCCGAATTCTCCTCATTCACAGCCCGGAGCATCTCCAGTCCTACAACCGTCGTACCATATTCGCAGAGAATAATATCATCAATATCGTAATTGGCGTCACATTTATAAATAAACAGAGTTCCGAGACGCTCGCCGGCGATCTCGATCGGTGCAATGATGGCCTGATATCGCTTCACATCAATCTTTTCAAAGCCCAAGGTCTCCAGATTCACATTTTCTTTTGTAGACAGCACCCCAAGAAACCTTTCATTCAACATCTGATCGATAAATTCTCCCACGCTGTCGCCCAGAAGCTCTGTAATGGTCTCCGTATTGTCGGACTCTCCGATTCCCAGCACCTTCCCTTTTCGGCTGATCACCAGCACATTGGAGTCCAGGATATCCCTCATAACTCTGCAGATATCGTTGAAAACCACCTTGCTGGAATTATTATTGTGTAACAATTTCCCAATCTTTCTGGTTTTATCCAATAGTTGAACACTGCTCATTACATTTTCCTCCAAATACACACAACGAAAAAGGGAGCTGCTTAAGCTCCCCTATAGTGTAGCATAAATAAATTCAGATTTCAATGCATATTTCATGAATTTATCGTTTATTTTCAGAATCTTTTTGAATTTTCAGACTACTATAGCCGCACTCCTCGTTGGCACAGCACAGGCGATTTCCTTTTTCCACCATGATGCTGCCGCACTTCGGGCATTTCTCGGTCGAAGGCTTCTGCCATACCATAAAATCACACTCCGGATATCCCAGACAGCCATAATATCTTCTGCCCCGCTGCGTCCGCTTCACCACAAGATCCTTTCCGCATTTTGGACAGGCTACACCGATCTTCTCATAATAAGGCTTTGCGTTCATGCATTCCGGGAAACCGGGGCAGGCCAGGAATTTACCCTTGCTGCCGTATTTGATCACCATTCTCCTGCCGCACTTCTCGCAGACCTCATCCGATTCCTCATCCCGCACCTTTACCTCTGCAAGATCCTTTTCCGCCTGCAAAACCGCCCTGTCCAGATCCGGATAAAAGTTCTCAATAATTGTCTTCCACTTGACAGTGCCCTCTTCCACGCCATCTAATAGCGCTTCCAGATTTGCGGTGAAATTCACATCCACAATGGTGGGGAAGGCCTCCACCATCATATGGTTCACCACATCTCCAAGCTCTGTCACCAAAAGATTCTTTCCATCCTTGGTAATATAATGCCTTCCCAGAATGGTTCCAATGGTGGGTGCATAAGTGCTGGGGCGTCCGATTCCCAGTTCCTCCAGTGCCTTCACCAGAGAAGCCTCCGTATAATGTGCAGGTGGCTGGGTAAAATGCTGTTCGCTGCGGATTCCCGCACACTCCAGCTTCTGCCCCTCCTCCAGCTTTCCGGAGAAAGTAGCCGTTTCCTCCTCTTCCTCCTTCTGATTATACACGCAGGTAAAGCCGTCAAACTTCAGTCTGGAAGCCGCCATAGTAAAGATGCTCTTCTCCGCCTGAACCTTTACAGAGGTAGTCTCATAAACAGCCGGCGCCATCTGGCTGGCAGTAAACCGCTGCCAGATAAGCTGATACAAACGGAAAAGATCCCTGGGCAGCTGATCCTTCACTGCAATGGGAATTCTGCTGATATCCGTGGGACGGATCGCCTCATGGGCATCCTGGATCCTTTGCTTTTTCTTGTTTTCCTTCTGACCTGCAGCACAGTAATTCTCACCATGATTTTTGGCGATATATTCCTTTGCGCTCAAAGCAGCCTCCTCCGAGACTCTGACAGAGTCCGTACGGAGATAGGTGATGAGACCGACTGTCCCTTCCCCTTTGATCTCTACGCCTTCGTAAAGCTGCTGGGCCAGATTCATGGTCTTGCTGGTGGAGAAATTAAGCACCTTGCTGGCTTCCTGCTGCAGAGTGGATGTGGTAAAAGGAAGGGGTGCCTTACGCGTCCTCTCCCCGGGCTTTACTTCTTTTACAATAAAATCCGCCTGATCCAGACCCTTTCTTGCCTTTTTTACCTCTTCCTCGCTGCTAAGCTCCTGTTTTTTACTTCCCGTCCC
Source organism: uncultured Lachnospiraceae bacterium (assembly GCA_902766425.1). Taxonomy (GTDB): domain Bacteria; phylum Bacillota; class Clostridia; order Lachnospirales; family Lachnospiraceae; genus Acetatifactor. Next base: position 2,377 of record CACXDS010000242.1, on the reverse strand, counting down.
GTAATATTTTGCGACAACAGGCTTCTTCGCCCCGGGAATCTTCAGATCAGCTTCCAGACTCCAGTACTCCTCCGGCGTAAATGCCTCGATCTCAGCCTCTCTGTCACAGATGATCCGAAGCGCCACCGACTGAACACGTCCCGCGCTGAGTCCCCTTTTGATCTTTGTCCACAGAAGGGGGGAGATACGATAACCCACCATACGGTCCAGCATTCTTCTGGCCTGCTGGGCATCCACCAGATTCATATCGATCTTCCTGGGATTCTTCAGGCTTTCCTTCACAACATTCTTGGTGATCTCATTAAATGTGATTCGATAAACCTTTTTATCCTTCATCTCATTCAGCTTCAGTGCAAAGCACAGATGCCAGGAGATAGCCTCTCCCTCGCGGTCAGGGTCGGTGGCCAGATAGATCTTTTCCGCTTTTTTGACTTCTTTCCGAAGGTTTGCCAGGATATCTCCTTTTCCCCGTATGGTGATATATTTGGGTTCGTAATCATCCTCCGGTGAAAATCCCAGCTGACTCTTGGGCAAGTCTCTTACATGTCCGTTACTTGCTACCACCTCATAGCTGCTTCCCAGAAACTTTTTGATGGTCTTTATCTTAGATGGTGACTCCACAATCACTAAATTTTTTGCCATTGCAAAATCCTCTTTTTCCGGTTCCTCCTTCCCCATGATCAACAATATGTCAAAAACACTGCATTGAAACCGCGCGTTTCCTGTTATCATGGGATGGGAAAGCCAATCGTGAATCACTATACACTAAAAAACTCAGGAGTGCAAGGACTTTATAAAAATTTAAAAATCAAAAACCGATTTGAAAAACTGCCTGCTTCAAATCGGTTTCTTCACATCACATTTTTTCTTCAAATATTTTTTCTCTTCACATATCACATGATCAGGATGCTGGCACACTTAATATCTTCCGACAGATTATAAATCTGCCCGCTCTGAATTCCAACCACCGTGGGACGCAGGGGGTACTGGGCGTTGTTGGCCACAACCTTGGCCTTCTCTCCGTTGCTGAGCGTCACAATGGAATCCACCGGATACAGGATCACACTTCCCAAAAAACTCTGCATCACATGAATATCCAGCTCCCCCGTCATGGCCATGATCATTTCGACGGCGTCCCTCTTGGAAAAACCGGGCTTATATGGCCTTTCTGTCACAAGGGCATCATAAATATCCGCAACCGCAATGATTCTGGCATAGAGATGAATCTTATTCTCCGGAACACCCATGGGATATCCTTTTCCGTTCAGCTTCTCATGATGTTGAAGCACTCCTAGAAGGATCCGGTCATTAAAGGAATTCTTCTCCTTTAAGATCTGGTAACCAAAGGCGGCATGCTGCTTCATCAAAAGAAATTCTTCATCCGTCAGCTTCGCCGGTTTATTGAGTACCTCATTCGGAATCTTACTCTTTCCCACATCATGCAGCAGTCCCGAAATCCCTATTTCCTTGACCATCTCATCGCTAAGCCCATGCTTCTTAGCGATCACCATGGCCATGGTTGCCACATCCACGCTGTGCTTAAAGGTGTACTCATCGCTGACCTTCAGTGCACCCACATCGACTGCAATGGCATCATTTTCCTCCAGTGCCTTCATCAGCTCACCGGTGATATTTCCTGTCGCCTCAGCAAAATTCGGATCATCCGTACGGCTGTATAAGAACTGGATTCCTTCGCTCACCCTTTTTTTTACGCTCTCGCTCAGGTTAACCCTTGCCCGGTCCGCTACTCTGACTCTATCTATCGTGTGCTGAACCGCTTGGGGAATCACAATGCTGGCATCCTTCTTGGCCTGTTCCTCCGGATCCTCCTCCCCCTCCCGGATATAAATCTCCATGATGCCTCTGCTGAGCAGACCCTGAATCTGAAAATCATCCAAAAGGGTCCCTTTCTCAATCAAAGCTCTTCCCGATGCATCCACAATGGCTTGATCGATCTTCATCCCAGCCTGGAGCTGTCTTGTTTTCATCGAACGACGCTTTACTGCCATGATCTGATCTCCTGATTACACTCTGCATGATACAATGCTGCCAACCACCATTAGTTGCAGGCTTTTCCTTCCAAATTTCTCCCCCAAAACGGCGAGAGGCCAGACAAGCCATGACTAACTTTTATATATTATAACGGATTTTCTTATTTTGCGCAACTCAAACAAAACAAGAAGTCTTTTCCCCCTTTCTTCCTTGGTGCTATCGAAAAAAAAGAGCCGAACAAAAAGAAGAATCAGCAAAAAAAGAACCCTCCTGTAAATCTACAAAAGGATTCCTTGTGAGCAGCTGATAGGGGAATCGAACCCCTGTTTCCGCCGTGAGAGGGCGGCGTCTTAACCGCTTGACCAATCAGCCACAACCGTTATTT
>CACXDS010000241.1 GCA_902766425.1 uncultured Lachnospiraceae bacterium | reverse complement strand
TATAGCTGAAGCTGACAGGGAAACCGAAAATCCGCAATAGTGCCGGAAATATCAGGAGCAGATTACAATAAAAGATTGCATTGGCATAGCCATGATCATATACCCATTTCGGTTCAAGTCTCACAGGAAAGAAACCTGACAAGATTCCATCCTTAACCCCCTCAATTCTCTGAAGATGGTATGTGAAGTCAGCCCCGGAAACATTAAAACCATATAAGTAGGGAACAGATGCAATCAGTGTGATCACCATCAGCCAAAAGAAGACATTTTTTTTCTCTGTGCTGATAAAGCCTTTTGCGTCATAATAGCGATATGCTGCTATCATAATAAACACTGTCCATACGAACAACAAACAAATAATCAGCATTGTCCAGAGCCGATTTGTCTGTGTGACGGATAGGTTTCCTACCTTCAGCTTTCCTACACCGGTATAATTGACGCGAACCTGTAAATGCTTGGCTTCCTCAAATAACCACACACCGAAATTGGTTTGACCGAGCTGACTATAAAAATGCTCATAATTGGTCAATAACCCGCCACTTATGACACTTCCATCAGCCACTGTGCAATACGCCTGTTCATCCGCATCCGTCTCGTAGTTCAATGCGAACAGATAAACTCCCTGTTTTAGCTTCAATTCTTGAAAAACAATCCGGTCATTGACCGCCTGACCCTCTTCAAACTGAAAACTCCCTTCAAAAACAAATGTTTTGGGCGGCTGAAGCGCCTTGATCACTAACAAAGCAAGCAGCAAAGCCGCCATTATATTGACTATCCAAACAATCCTATTATTCCAAAAAGAATCTGTCTTACCAGCATGGAAACCCATCTTCCATCCTCACTTAATTATCTTTTTACTGAAATCTCTCGTCGATGACCCTCTTGGTCTTCTTCTCACTTCTGGGCAGGAAACCAAGCTCCACCACATACACAATGGGAGTGAAGCCGATCTTGCTCTTCACCGCATCCGCCACCTTCTTCTGCAGCTCTTTAAAATCATTGCTTCCGCTGGCCTCCACATAAATCCTCATGCTGTCTTTTCCGTCCAGATGGGAGATGCGGATCTGATATTCACTGGACAGCTCTGGGAATAATCCCAAAATCTCCTCAATCTGCTTCGGGAATACATTAACGCCCTTGATCTTCATCATATCGTCACTTCGGCCGGAGATCACATCCAGTCTGGGATACTTACTTCCGCAGGGGCATTCACCCGGTATGATCCTGGAAATATCATGGGTCCGGAAACGGATCAGTGGCGCCCCTTCCTTCACCAACGTGGTGATCACGATTTCGCCCCATTCTCCATCCGGAACATTCTCTCCGGTTGCCGGATCTATGATCTCTAAATAAATATAGTCATCCCAGTAGTGCATTCCGGTCTCATATTTACAGTTAATGCCGATACCCGGTCCGTAGATCTCCGTAAGCCCGTATATATCATAGAGTTCGATGCCAAGCTCCTTGGAGATACGATCACGCATTTTCTTCCCCCATCTTTCGGAGCCGATCACACCCTTTTTCAGACAGATCTTGTCCTTGATCCCCTGCTTTTCGATCTCTTCCGCCAGCAAAAGGGCGTAGGAGGAGGTGGCGCAGATCACTGTGCTCTTCAGATCCATCATCATCTGCAGCTGCTTCTGCGTATTGCCCGGGCCAATGGGAATGGCCATGGCTCCAAGCTTCTCGCACCCATTCTGAAACCCGATCCCGGCTGTCCAAAGGCCATATCCCGGGGTGATCTGAATGCGATCCTTATTTGTGATCCCTGCAAATTCATAGCATCTCTTAAACATTTCACCCCAGTCATCCACATCCTTTGCCGTATAAGGAATGATAACAGGCATTCCGGTGGTGCCCGATGAGGAATGAATGCGCACCACCTCTTCTTCCTTGCAGGTCATCAGTCCGAGGGGATATGCTCCCCGGAGATCCTGCTTTTCCGAGAACGGAAGCTTTAGGAAGTCCTCCACTGTCTTCACCTGATCCACACCCGCTTCCTTCAAACGCTTTCCATAGAAATTGTCCGCCGCTATGAGCCGCCCGATCTGGGTATTTACCTGTTTTAATTGCACCTCACTGATCTGCATGTCTGCTCTCCTCCCAAGCTTTTTTATCCTTTCCGTCGTAACGGAAGCTTTTTTACCATGTTTACTTGTTCCAAACCAAAGAACGCTTATTCAACTCAAGAAACCTTTCCGGCACCCTTTCCTCCAATGCCTTCACCAGATCCTTTTCTTCCAGCCCCAGCTCCCCGCTGCGGATTGCCGCGCCCAAAAGCACAACATTCAAGGTCTTGGACGAACCCAATTCTTCTGCCGCAAGATCCGCATCTACCACAGTCAGATGCTCCACCTCTTTCTGCAGATATCGGATCATTGCATCCCCATCATATTTCGACTTGCCGATCATGGCACTCACCGGCATTACCGAACGCTTGCTCACTACAACCGCGCCATTCTTTTTCAAAAAGGGTAATTGCCTGACCGCCTCCCCCGGCTCAAAGCCGATGATCAGGTCTGCCTGTCCCTTAGGGATCATGGGCGAATTTGCCCCTTTGCCAATGCGGATGTGACTGAATACACTTCCGCCCCGCTGCGCCATCCCAATGGTTTCCGCAGTCAGAATAGGGAGATCCTTACCCATACACGCGGAAGCGATCAATCTGGAAGCCAGAATCGTTCCCTGACCACCAACACCACAGAGAATGATATTTTTACTCATATCCGCTCTCCCCCCGCCTTTTGTTCTTCTGTCTTTGGTTCCTCTGCCTTTGATTCTTTTGCCCGTTGGTCATGCCTTGGGGCTTCTTCCTTCTTCCCGCCTCCCGAGATTGCATGCACAGGACAGATCTGCTCACAAAGTGTACAACCGGTACAAAGGGAAACATCGATCTTAGCCCTTTTTCCATCCTCGCCCAGGATCAACGCCGGACATCCAAGCTCCCTGATGCATTTTCCACAGGCGATACACTTTTCCGGATCCACCTTAGACTTTGCAACCGGCTTTGTAATGGCGATGCAGGGAGATTTGAAAATAATGGCCTTTACTCCAGGCTCATGCTGCATGCGCTTTACCGTTTCCACCGCCGTACCGAAATCCAGGGGATCCACTGTCTCCACAGTCTGTAAGCCGATGGCTCTGAGTACGCGCTCTATGCTTACCTTCTCAACCACCTGTCCTTTCACCGTTCTTCCCGTTCCGGGATGAGGCTGATGTCCGGTCATGGCTGTCGTCGAATTATCCAATACCACTAAAGTCAGATCCGCCTGATTATAAAAGGCATTGATCACCTCTGTGATCCCTGATGCGAAAAATGTGGAATCTCCAACAAAAGCAAAGCATTTTGTATCGGGCTCCATATGATATACGCCCTGGGCGATACCGATCCCCGCCCCCATACAAAGGCATGTGTCACACATATCCAGAGGCTGTGCATTGCCAAGCGTATAGCATCCGATATCTCCGCAGTAAATCGTCTTTAGCCCCTTCATGGCCGTCTTAACGGCATAGAAGGAAGCTCTGTGAGGGCAGCCTGCACAGAGCACCGGAGGACGCACCGGCAGATCAGGTGCCTGTTCCCTATTCTCCGGATCAGCATGTGCCACATTGTCCCCAAGTCCAAAGCTTTGAAGCGCCCCGGATACGATCTCCGGGCTATTCTCCCCGGCACTGGGGATATCCCCCGTCAGCTTTCCGCGGATCTTCACCTTCAGTCCATACTTTCCACAGAGAAAGGTAAGGGCACGCTCAATGACGGGATCCAATTCCTCTACGCATAGCACTTCCTCCAGTCCCTCCAGGAAGGAGACAGCCAACCGCTCCGGAAATGGAAACGGCGTAGCCACACGCATCACCCTGGCATTTTTCTCTCCGAGTGCATCCAAAACATAGGGGAAATTCGCCCCCTGAGAAACAATTCCCTTTTTACATCCCGGTGCATTTTCCGGAAGAATCTGATTTTTGGGATAGTCGGACAGAGTCTCTGCCAATTCCCGATTTCTCTTTTCGATCAGGCCATGGTTCTTTACGGATAACTTAGGGAAGATCACCCAGCGCGAAGAATCCTTGACAAACCCCTCAAAGGTGTGGACTAAATATTCCTCCTCATCCTTTACTTCCACCGCCTCATAGCCGTGATCCACCCTTGTGGTAGCCCGAAAGATCACAGGTGTCCCATATTTTTCCGAAAAATCAAAGGCCTCCTGGATCATTTCATAGGCATCTCTCACCGAAATGGGATCAAACACAGGCACCTTGGAAAACATTCCAAAGGTTCTGGTATCCTGCTCTGTCTGTGAGGAAATGGGCCCCGGGTCATCTGCCACCAATACCACCATTCCGCCCTTTACACCGATATATTCCAAACTCATCAGGGGATCCGAGGCCACATTCAAGCCCACCTGCTTCATCGTGACAAGAGCCCTTGCTCCTGCGTAGGCTGCCCCCGCCGCCACCTCCATTCCGGACTTCTCATTGATGGACCACTCCACATAGGTTTTATCCGTACTGCGCTTGGCAATGGTCTCCAAAACTTCGGTAGAAGGCGTTCCGGGATAGCCTGCGACCAGATTGACTCCTGCCGCCAATGCCCCTAATGCAATTGCTTCATTTCCCATTAAAAATTCCTTGTGCATCTGTAAACCCTCCTTCTGCCTATTCTATCACAATCTTTTTCCCTGCACAACCGAAAGAATGACAAATAAAAAAGGCCAACGGCATAATGCCATTGACCGTAATAGTCTTAAAAGCTCATGCACTATTTATTTAAATTCAAAGAACTTGGTTTCCAATTCAGGATAAATCCGTTTCATGGAGATTGGAATTCCGGAATAATTCATGAAGCAATGCTTGCTCTTTGCAATAGCCCGATCCTCCCCCGTAGTCTTATCATAAATCCGGTAGGCGATCTCCATCTGGTTACCGTCATAGGAAACCAGCTTCGTTTCCACCACTACCTTTTCCTCGAATTTAGCAGGACTGCGGTATTCAATGGAGAGAGAGACCATCTGCGAGAATACCTGCAGCTCTTCCATCTGCTTATACCCCATTCCGACCTGCTCCATCAGGTCCATCCTGGCATCCTCCATCCAATTCACATAGTAGGAAGGATGAATGATCCCCTGCTGGTCTGTCTCATGATATTTTGTACGATGCTCATAGGGCTTAAACTGAATCTTTTTCTTCTCCGGGTGTTTTCTTACCTGAATCTCATGCTCCGACATACATTTCCCTCCGTTTACAGATGATTGCATACAAGCTTTGATGCTTTTATCTTTTTCTTATTCTCATTATTCAAGAATGAACCCCTCTGAAAATATTATACTCCTTTCCTTTCATCTGCGCCATTCCTTTTCCATTACGATTGTTTTCCTGATCATATTTCCCTTTATGCTTCGTGTTACGCCCCTCTGCGATGCTCCAAACGCTGTAGTTCCTCTACAAGAGCCTTCTCCCGTGGCGACAGTTCCCTGGGAACAGTGATCTGAAGGGTCACATATTCATCGCCATAGTTCCCCCCACTCTTGGTAGAAATAATCCCCTTGCCCCTGAGTCTAACCTTGCTTCCCGCCTGACTGCCGGCAGGAATCCGACATTTCACTCTTCCATAGAGAGTCTCAAATTCAGCCTCCCCACCTAAAATGGCCGTTGTATAGGGGATAGCTTCCGTAGCATAAACATCCCCGTCTTTTCTGGAAAACTTTCCATCAGGAGCCACATGTACCCGAAGCAGAAGATCTCCGATCTGTCCTCTGTGATTCCTTCTTCCCTTGCCTTTCAGACGGACAGACTGACCTTCGTTGATCCCGGCAGGAATCTTAACAGCAAGCGTATGCCTCTGTACTCCCTCCAGACTGATCACCTTCTCGCACCCCAGTGCTGCCTCGCGAAAAGAAACTGTGATCTCTCCTTCCAGATCCATACTTCCGGGAGCGTCATAGACGAAATCATTTTCCGCCCCAAAGGAATAACCCGCCTTTCCACGGAAGAATTGTCCAAAGGCATCCCCAAACAGATCCTCCATGCTGCCTCCGTATTCCTTTCCGGCGGAAGAACTCCACTCCCTTCTTCCAAAACCGCCAAAGCCTCTTTCTCCACGGTGTTCGTATTGCTCACGGGCTCTGGAAAAGCCCTCAGGATCCTCTCCCATGCTACCATCAAATGCCGCATGTCCAAATTTATCGTATAGTCTTCGCTTCTCCGCATCGGATAGGACATTATAGGCCTCTGTCACTTCCTTAAAGATTTTCTCGGCTTCCGCATTGTCCGGATTGGCATCGGGATGATATTTTTTTGCCAGTTTTCTGTATGCCCTTTTAATCTCCTGCTCCTTCGCATTCTTCCCGATGCCCAGTATCTCATAATAATCTCGTTTTTTCATGTTCCGCTCACCCCCAATCCTCCCAACAAACGAATTCATGTACCATTGTATAAAAAAAGCCCACTGCCCAGTGGCAGCAAGCCTTCTCCTTTTCCCTATAAAGAGCCCTGCCACTCTGCTTTTTGTTCTAATTGTTTTATAACACCAATAGCAGGAATAGTCAAGGGCAGAATTCTAAACTTTTTATAAATCCAATGCCAGTGCATATATACGCACATTTATCTCCTAGAGTCCAAACAGCCTCTCCTGCCGGTCTATCCAGGATTTCTGCGGAACCTCGTGTATGTTATCCCCTTCCATATAATTGCCGATCAGGAACGGCGAAGCAGGATCATGTAATCTGTTCTGTGCGTAGATGACAGCCGGTTCCGCATTTGCATAACAGTATCTGCAAAGATGCATGCAAGTATTATATGCCCCAATGTCACATGCCAGATAACAGGAGCATTCCGCTCTGGCCTCCTTCCTCTTTGGTACGATCAAGCTTTTACCGATGGCCCTTTCGTAATCACTGATCTTCATACACCCACTACAGTCAGCTCCATATATAGCAAGCTCATCGCTTTCCGCACAGGGCTTGACAAGCATCCCGCAATCCGATGCGATTTTAATAATTTCTTTTCCAAGCATGGAGCGATCCGCTTTTGAAACCTCCCTTACCTCCGGAACATTCTTTCTGACCTTCGGATACAGATCGATAAAACTGATCACTACCGTTTTCGTATATCCCTTCAGAGCTTCTGCAATTTGTCCGAATGCATGTAAATGATATTCAGCCGTATATTTATCAGACAGGAAAATAGGATCATATCTCCAACCGATGGAGTCCGTTCCCACCATTTTCGACAGAGTTTTAAAATCCTCTATCAGACGATGTTTATCGGGAACATTGGGTTCAATATCCCTTCCATAAGGTGTCAGAGTTACGAACCAGTATTGACCGAAATCCCGTAATAAATCCATGTACGGAAGCATAGGTGCTGGATTCTTGGTACAGAAGCCTATCACATCTACCACAGCCGGATCCAGCCTGTATTTGCTCACCTGACTCGGATTGTAGGGATTCCGCACGCATACAAACCCTTCCTTTATTCTGTTGGAAAACCACTCGGCATAAAAAGCCGGTATATCTGTTCTTTGCCCTGTATTGATGATCATGTTATTCTTCAGTACCTGTTCCCTGTAATTTATGAAAACTCCTTGACCTATAGCTATCTATCTCCTCAGATCAAAGAATATCTGTCTTGCACTCCGTTCAACGACTTAGTTTTTCTCTAATAAAGTCAATAACCTGCTGTTCTCCCCTTCGTCCCTCGGGAGTAAATGTGAATGCCGGGTAAGCATGGAATGTATCCGGCTCAATTTCAGCCTGTCTTACAAAATCCTCTCTTGTCATGACAGCTCTCCCCGCTGACGCCTTCCTCAAAATCGGTTTTAAAATACTGTAGATAAGACTCATATCAAAGCCTCCTTATCTTTCCGGCAAAAAGCTCCGGCTTCAGCAGAACCAAACCGGCATGACCGAGATTCGGATATTTTCCGAACACCGTGTCCGGGAAGAGCCTTCTCTTACATCTGTACGTTGAACAAATTTCGAAGCTGGTTCACGACATCATCCGTATCTGCCTTGATCGTCGTTGCCTCATTGATTTTCGAAAGCGTATCCAGATCGCCGGTATTGTGATAATTGTATGCGATG
>CACXDS010000240.1 GCA_902766425.1 uncultured Lachnospiraceae bacterium | reverse complement strand
TATGGGAGATGTGGCAATTTATACCGAGCTGGGACGCTTTATGCTGGCGCCTTACGGACATCTGGTGACTAAGGTCATCCATGAGAAACATACGCATAAGGAGTATCTGGGCGTGGATGCCTGCGCAGTGAATCTCATGCGCCCCGCCATGTATGGTGCTTATCATCATATCACTGTGCTGGGGAAGGAAAATCAGCCCTGTGATCACAAGTATGATGTGACGGGATCACTTTGCGAGAATAATGATAAATTTGCCATTGACCGGATGCTGCCGAAGGTGGAGATCGGAGACTATCTGGCCATTCATGAGGCCGGTGCCCACGGGTATTCCATGGGATATAATTATAACGGTAAGCTGAAGTCGGCAGAGCTACTCCTTAAGGAGGACGGAAGTGTGCAATTGATCAGGCGGGCTGAAACTCCGAAGGATTATTTTGCCACCTTCGACCAGTTTGAGATTTATAAGAAGCTGGGCTTCTGACAGCGGGGAGCAAGCGATTGACTTTAAAGGCGCAAAGGAGCTTATGACATTGGTTCCGGACTTCCCTATTCATATTGTGGATATGGCGAGGCTTCAGGACGAAACAGTGTTTCAGACGGATCTGCGTACGATGGTGGCGTTATTTCAGAAGCGGAATGATAAAGAGGCGTTCAAGGATTATTGTGATCAATGTGATGAGGCCTATAAGCTTGCAGGGGATGGAGCAATGACGCTGGGAGAGCTTGTGGAATCAAAGGAACTGACGAAATACTGTGACATGGCAATGGTGAAAAAAGAAAGTGGAAAGGAGACTGTGGAAGTGTGCAGAGCGATAACGGAATTGATTGAGGACGGAAGGGCAGAAGGCAGGGCAGAAGGCAGGGCAGAAGGAAGACAGGAAGGAAGAGAGGAAGGAAGAGAGGAAGGAAGAGAGGAGGAGAGAAAGAGCACACTGAGGGAAAAAGCAAGGGCAGACGCTGCTGAAGAGGAAAGCATGCGCCTTAAGATATTGTTGGATAAGGCCGGAATTGCATATTGAAAATTTCCCTTGCATTTTATACCGGGATGTGGTAAGATACATTTTGTTGTGAGCGAAAAGGCGCTGATTCATTCTCTCTCATAACAAAAGCCGGCGTGGCGGAATGGCAGACGCGGCAGACTCAAAATCTGTTAATGGTGACATTGTGCGGGTTCAAGTCCCGCCGCCGGCATTTTATAGCGCAAAGCAGAAATCGTCAGTGTGTTCGTGTTTGCGTTGTCTAACACTGGAATATGGTTGATTAAAGTGGTTCGGAGGGTCCGGACCACTTTTGCTATAACCATAAAACTGCAGAACAAATTATTGTGCAAAACTCACAAAAAATACAACTAAATTCTGGCAAAACGAGTAAAAGTGCAAATAAGTCTTTTCAAATCCCCTTTTTTGTAGTATGATTTTCTTAGCGAAAAATCCACGAAGCAGTAATAGAGCCAAAAAAATCCCGGAGTAAACCATTTAGGAATATAAGGTTCGGGACATAAAATGTAAAGGATCAGAACAATAAGATCCTGAAAAAGAAACGGAACAGTTGTATAATCTATTAAAATGTAAGGGTTTCCAAAGATCGCGGATCGATTTATACATACAAAGTTTACAAAAAAGTAACAAATCTGTGATAATTCTATATCAATTATTGACAGTGGCAGGTATGTGGCATACAATGAATTTAAAGCATGATTGCATTGTACTGTGCTTGCGACTGGGAGCATTGGAGGAACGGCCGACATGATGGAGCGTTGGGTAACTTATTCCCGAAAGAAAAGACTGGGTGAATTGCTTGTAGATGCAGGCGCAATCACACAGGAACAGCTGGAGACCGCACTGGCGGAGCAGAAGAAGAAGACCGGTCAAAAGCTTGGCACAGTACTGGTTGAACAGGGGTTCGTGACAGAGGAACAGATGCTGGACGCTTTGACCAGTCAGCTTGGTTACCCCAGAGTGAATCTACGTGAGTTCAAAATTGAAGATGAAATCATTGCCATGACGGATGAGAATTTCCTTCGGAAGAACAATATCATGCCGTTTGGCTTTAGCTCCAATAACCCCAACCTGCTGAAGCTGGCCATGAGCGATCCTTTGGATCTGCGCGCGTTGGATGACTTCTTCCTGGTAACGGGACATCAGGCTGAGATCTATATCGCAACTCAAGCAGATATCAGTAATGCCATTGGACGGTATTACGGCAGCGCTGAGGCAAAGCGTATGGCGGATCAGTTCTCCAAGGAGAGAGCGGAGTCCGGAAGAAATGTTTCCACC
>CACXDS010000239.1 GCA_902766425.1 uncultured Lachnospiraceae bacterium | reverse complement strand
CAAGGCCCATCTGCGGGTCAACAAGCCCCTTGTGATCGCCATCTCCACCAATGACGGACTGGGTATGAATCTCAAAAACATCGGATCTCTCTTTAACACCAAAAATATTTATTTTGTCCCCTTCGGACAGGATAACTGGGAGAAAAAGCCCAACTCCCTCGTGGCCCATATGGAATTGCTTGTGCCTACTCTGGAGATGGCTCTGGAGCACAGGCAATACCAGCCCGTGCTGATCTCCTATTCTTAACCGCATTTCCCAATACCGGACGGAAAATGGCTTTTTGTCTGCCCCGGAGATGTTCTCCCGGATTTTGGCTGCGGTTGCGGCTCTTATCGATCACATTACCAAGACTTATAATAATACGAAAAAGGAGTATGCCATGTGTGGAATAGCAGGCTTTTGCAGCTATCATATTAACTTCAGGGAAGATCCGGGCAGATACTACCCCATCCTGCAGAGGATGGGGCAGGTCCAAAAGCACAGAGGACCGGATGGGGACGGCATATATCTAAGAGCGCATATCGGCCTGTCCCATGTCCGCCTGTCCATCCTGGACCCCGCCGGAGGAACCCAGCCCATGATCCGTCAATTTCAAAGCGGGGATGGACATCGCGCAGCCCTCGTCTTTAACGGCGAGATCTACAATAGCCCCACCCTTCGCCACGAGCTGGAAGCAGAGGGAGCTCATTTCGAAACCACCTGTGATACAGAGGTTATCCTCCAGGGATATCTGCTCCATGGAATAGATTATGTAAAAGCCTTAAACGGCATCTTTGCCTTTGCTCTCTGGGACGAAAATCTGGAGTGCCTCTATCTGGTACGGGACAGACTGGGAGTAAAGCCCTTATTCTATAGTCTGATCGGCAATACCCTTCTCTTCTCTTCCGAGATCAAGGGCATTCTGGCACATCCCGATTTTGAGCCCGTGTTAGACCGGGAAGGTCTCTGTGAGATCTTTGGTCTGGGCCCTGCCAAGACCTCCGGCAAAGGGGTCTTCAAGAATCTATCCGAGGTTCTCCCCGGACATATGCTGGAATATCGCGGGGGCGATCCAAGACAGTCGCCCTATTGGGTTCTGGAAAGCCGGCCCCATGAGGATACCTGGGATCAGACTGTGGAACGCGTCCGCTTCCTCGTGACGGATGCCATCCGAATGCAGATGCTCTCCGATGTTCCCATCTGCACCTTCCTGTCCGGCGGTGTGGATTCCAGCCTTGTCACAGCGGTCTGCAGCAGCGAATTGCGGGAGCAGGGAAAAGCTCTGGACACCTATTCCTTTGATTTTGTAGGAAACGAAAAGAATTTTAAGGCAAACGCCTTTCAGCCCTCCCAGGATCGCCCCTATGTGGATCTGATGGTCTCCCACTGCAATACGGCACACACCTATCTGGAATGCTCCAATACAGATCTTTTCGATTATTTATTTCAGGCAGTGGATGCCAGGGATCTCCCCTGCATGGCGGATGTGGAGAGCTCCATGCTCTATTTCTGCAAACAGGTTGCAAAGCATCACAAGGTCACCCTGACAGGAGAATGCGCCGATGAGATCTTTGGCGGATATCCCTGGTTCCACAGAAAAGAATGCTTTGAGGCGGATATTTTCCCCTGGTCCATGGATTTCACCCCCAGGACGGAGCTTTTGAAGGACGAAGTTCTGGCGGTCCTGCCCCTTAAGGAATATGCCCACAGCGCCTATGAGGATACCCTCTCCCTGTGTCCTATTCTCCCCGGCGAAGCACCACAGGAAAAGCGCCGGCGCGAGATCTCCTACCTCAATCTCCGCTGGTTCATGCAGACACTTCTGGACAGAATGGACCGGACCAGCATGCATGTGGGCCTAGAAGCCAGAGTTCCCTTTGCAGATCACCGTATTGTGGAGTATCTCTGGAATGTTCCCTGGGAGATGAAAGCCCCAAATGGCGTGGTAAAGGGTCTGCTCCGCGAGGCGGCAAAGGGCCTGCTCCCGGAGGATGTCTTATACCGCAAAAAGAGCCCCTATCCCAAGACCTACGATCCCGCTTACGAAGATCTGCTCAGGAAGGAACTCCTTCTGATCCTGTCCGATCCCCATGAGCCGCTGACACAGCTGGTGGATCGAAACAAGCTATTAAACTATATTGCCAAGCCCAGCGACTACGGCAGACCCTTCTACGGTCAGCTCATGGCAGGCCCACAGCTCCTGGCCTATCTGCTGCAGGTGGGGTACTGGCTAAAGCATTACCGGATCCGGATCCGGATCTAAACCCGGATCACATTATCCTCAAATCCTTCCGGAGAACTATCCCCCTTAGGTTCTTCCGGAGGATCACCCCTCCTTCAGATCCTTTCGGAGACTCATTCCCCCTTAGGTTCTTCGGAGGATCACCCCTCCTTCAGATCCTTTCGGAGACTCATTCCCCCTTCAGATCCTTCCAGATCTTCAGGATATCCTCGATCTTAATGGTGATACTGAGGGTCAAAGGGTCGATCACACAATAATTAACCTGCTCAGGCACAAATTTGGGTACCTCGTCCAGACCGACCTCCACCACCTTGATCTCGCTCAGGTGATCCCTGCTGTGCATGATCACCTCATCCATGTTGGTAAAGAGCGCCAAGGCATGAACCTGCTCGATCTCCGGCGCCGCCTCTCCCTGCTGTCCGTCCTTTCCCTTCGGCGAAAAGATGGGCAATTGGCATCTGGTCAGATTGATACTGCCATTTTCCTGTACAGCCTCCCCGCCCGGAATAATGGGAAGCAGCATTTTCACCCTCGCCAGATTCGCATAGAATTCCTCGTAGTACTCCTTCACCCTTCTGGGATCCTTATTCTGCTTGCGGATATACTGCGCAAAATACATACCTGTGAGCTGCACTCCCGTCCGGGGATTCGGTTCCTTCGAAAGCTCCTCCTTCACGGGATCCGGCAGCACATCGTCCAGGGGCAGCACCTCCCCCCGCTCCCCGTCCGGCTTGAAAAACACAGCATTCAGACCAATGGTGGGGAATCTCATGAGATGCTCCCTCACCTGATTTCTCATCAGTTTTCGGATCGGCTCTCCGGGCTTAACCAGTCTGGGTCCGGTGGGCTCCTCTCCCGGAGGATCCATCTCCACCGTCTTCAGCTCCGTCACTCCCACCATATCTCCGTTGGCACAAAGCCTCTTTGCAGCCTCCTCGGCATCCTCCCTGGTCTCAAACAGAAATGCCTGGTCATAATAGCTCCCCTGCTCGCACTCCGCAAAGGGCATTCTGGTAAACAGCGAATGCAGCACAAAGCCGTGTGTCATATTTCTCAGTTTCTCTATCTTTTCTTCTCTGGTCATGGAAAACCTGATCCTTTCCTTCGCACACGGTCCTTCGGGCCATGGCTCAATCTCACTTTTGTCCCTCACGCACCGGCAATATCTTCATCCTTCCGTCTCCGCGGGGCGACTAGGTTCATTATAGCCTGTAATCGGGAAATACGCAAGCACATTCATTTTGGCAGGCAAACCAAGTTTACTGTTTTCTTTTTATTCTCCCAATGTAACGGGCGGCCAGCTGATTGTGATCTCAATGTTAGCGAT
>CACXDS010000238.1 GCA_902766425.1 uncultured Lachnospiraceae bacterium | reverse complement strand
TTGGCCCCCTGCTCCCCGGTGCCTTCTGCTCTACAGCTCTGTCACCTTGCCGACAAATACGATCTGATCATTCACACTGTCATAGATCAGGAAGGCGAAGGGCCGATCCAGATAAACCTCCTTCACAGACTTTGGCTCCGGTGCCATCGCCATGGCCTCTCTCATTATAATGGCCGTTACAGCTGCTGCCCGGGTACCCTCCTCGTCCATCTCAATTTTGCACTTCTGAAGAATGTCATCTATATACAGATAACGCTCCTCCACCATTCGGTCAAATTCCGCCGCATCACTCTGAAAGGCCCTGTGGATTCCCTGCGCCTCCAGGATCCGGACAATCTGCTTGGGCTTTGTCGCCGTGTCAAAATTCAGCTTGGGCGCAATAGCCTTCACTTCCACATCGTAGGTCTTGGACTCCAGCAGGCTCTCCAGCCCCAGATCCGAGATCTCAAAGTCCCCCTCCTGCTTGGGAAGGATGCCGATGAATTCAAATCCATTATAATAGCTCTTGGCAAAAGCTGTGGCATATTCGTTTTCGTAATAGACGCCCAGAGTGTCCGAGAGCATCTCCCGGGTGGTTTTGTTGCCCTCCTTATCCGTGAACTCATGCTCCACGAGTCCCCATTTGTCTGCCCAGGGAGATTCGAAATAAACCGTATTCATGATGATGGCGGCCAGATCAGAGCTAAACATTTCCGGCTCAACAATTTTCGGAATCATACCATGAGT
The DNA here is from genome assembly GCA_902766425.1 of uncultured Lachnospiraceae bacterium. Lineage (GTDB taxonomy): Bacteria > Bacillota > Clostridia > Lachnospirales > Lachnospiraceae > Acetatifactor. The sequence goes on along the minus strand of CACXDS010000238.1, from coordinate 2,285 downwards.
ATGCTCGTCACACCAGCCATTGATCCGCGCTGCCGTCTCTGTTGGCTCCCCAGCGAAATCCACATTTACAGCCTCGGCGCTGAATTTCTCCTTGACCAGCTTTTCATAGGCTTCTTTTAGTTTATCATCCTGTCTTACCCAGATGGAATTGGCCAGTTCATAGTGAAAGGTATATCTGCTCCCGGATTCGTAGATCAGTTTCTCCGTCCCATCAGCGGAGGGCATCTCAAGAGCCTCCTTTGTGTCCAGGGACTTTGCAAAATCCATGTACTCCCGCGCCCAGTCTGCATAGTTTTCATTCCCCAGATATTTATAGAGCTCCTTCGCAGTCTCCCCGGAGGCTCCTTCCGTCACAAGCCCCAGGGCCATCTCCAGAGAAAGCGGACTGACCAAGGTGCTCTTCTGATCGGCTTCATACACCCGATCCGCCAGAAATGCTGCCCTTTGAAGGGCATTGTCTAATTTCACAGGTGGTATCTCCTCCCTCTCATCAGTGCCTAATTTCACTACGCTTCCCCCCCCCTGACTCTGTGCTTCCCCGCTTATGTCTCCTGCCTCGCTCCCGGCTCCCCCGTTCGCTTCTCCTGCATCGCTCCGGCCATTCGCCCTCGTGTCTGCAATATCACTCCGGAATTCTCCGCCTCCGTTCCCTTCCTGACCTGCTCCGTTTCCCGAATTTCCTGCATTTCCGCAGCCCATGAGAACCATGCATAATCCTAGCAATACCAGCTTTTTCCACTTCATACCATGCCCCTCCCTCAAAGCTCCGTTACTTTTCCGACAAACACTATCTGATCGTTAGTGTTATCATAAATCAAGAACGCAAAGGGCCGATCCAGATAGACCTCCTTGACCTTCCGCTCTTTCTCGACACTGATGCTGTTGGTAGCCATCATCATCGCCGTGACCGCTGCGGCTCTGGTCCCCTCCTCGTCCAGCTCAAGCTTACACTTTTGAAGGATATTGCTGACATGGAGCTCCTGGCCTTCCACAAGCCTGTCAAATTCCGCAAATTCCACATCAAACATTTTTGTAAGACCCTGGGCCTTTAAGATCTCCACAATATTGCTTGCTGTACTGTCAAAATCCAGCTTCGGTGCAATGGCCTTTACATCATATTCCGTATTTCTGGAGTCCAATAGGCTCTTCAGATCCAGTCCGGAGATGCTAAAATCCCCTTCCTGCTTCGGCAAAATTCCGATAAATTCAAAGCCATTGTAATAGCTCTTTCCGAAGGCAGTGCAATTTTCGTTTTCGTAGTAAACATTGAGGGTATCCGCCAGCATTTCCTGCGTCGTTGTCTCGCCGGAAAGCCCTGTAAACTCATGCTCTCTAAGCCCCCACTTATCACGCCAGGGAGACTCAAAATACACTGTATTCATCAGGATTGCCTGAAGCTCATTGGTAAACATTTCCGGAGACACAATCTCCGGGATCATCTCATGGGTGCGCTCCTTACACCAGCTGTTGATCCGGTCCGCTGTAGCCTTGGGCTCCCGCTCAAAATCCACATTGGCAGCCTCCGCTTGAAACTTATCCTCTGCGACCTCCCGGTACTCCTTTGCCAGCTGATCCCCTTCCCGCACCCAGATTGAGTTAGCGATCTCATAACAGAAGGAATACTTTGAATCATAATACCAGCTTTCTTCGGAATCCTCCGGCGCTTCCTTCTTCTCAGACCTTAAGGACTGCGCAAAGCTCATATAGTCCTTGACCCAATCCGCATAGTTCTCATCGCCCAGGTATTTATACAACTGCTCTGCAGTTTCCCCCGATGCGCCCTCTGCCGCAAGTCCCAGGGCCATCTCCAGCGAAAGAGGACTTACCAGCGTATTACTCCCGTTGGCCTGATATACCTGATCCGCCAAAAAAGCTGCTCGCTGATAGGCATTGTCCAAAGTGATCGGGTCAATCCCGCTTTGCTCCTCCGCCTTCAGCTCCGTCATTTCTCCTTCGGTCCTCTCCTCGTTAACTTTCTCCACATCGCCTTCTTCTGCGCCGGATAGCTCACTGCTCTCCTCTGTGATCTTTACATTCTCTTCTGGGGCAATCATTGTTTCTTCCAAGGATCCCGCATCCGTACATCCCGCAAGTAACATACTTAAGGTCAGTGCCAACAATAGTTTTCTCTTCATTCCCTCTTCCGCCTTTCATTAAGAGCTTTACTTTCGCTCCTCCATGAGCTTTTTTCGCTTTTCTTTCGCTTTTCTTTCGCTCTTCTTTGAGCCTTTTTCGCTCCTATCCGATAAGACGAATTTTCCCGCTCCAAGGTTCCCGCTTGAACT
>CACXDS010000237.1 GCA_902766425.1 uncultured Lachnospiraceae bacterium | reverse complement strand
CCGAATATCGCCGAAGGCTCCTCCCCATTTCAGGAGATACAATCCAGACGGAGGGCTCTGTTACAGGGTGCAGGCTATCCTGCGGATTACCTGGATCCCATTTATACATGCCCAGATTGCAGGGATACCGGCTATATTCTCTCGGAGGACGGCACCAGATACAAATGCCATTGCTTCCGCAAACAGGAGGTGGATTACCTCTATGCGCAGTCCAATCTGCAGGGCATACTCTCCACGGATCGCTTTTCAGAGTTATCCTACGAATACTGCCGGAAGCCGGAGGATCTGGAGCATCTGCAGGGAGCAGTCAGGATCTCACTTGATTTTGTCAAGAATTTTGGAGATTCCGGAGATAATCTCCTCTTTTATGGCACCGTGGGAACAGGAAAGAGCTTTCTCTCCGGTTGCATTGCAAACGAACTCCTGCAAAGGGGGCATTCCGTAGTTTATTTCAGCGCAGTCAGTCTCTTTGAGACACTGGCCCGCTATTCTTTTGGCTCTTTTGAAAAAGAAACTCTTTACAATTTCTGCAAAGACTTATACAATTATGAGTTGGTGATAGTGGATGATCTGGGGACTGAGGTCACAAACAGCTTTGTGCAGTCCCAGCTCTTTTCCCTCCTCAGCGAGCGGATCCTGCGAGGCAGATCCACCATAATCTCCACCAATTTAAATCTTGGTGAATTTCGGGATCGCTATTCCGACCGGGTGTTTTCCAGAGTGACCAGAAGCTTTACCATATGCTTGCTCACCGGCCCCGATGTGCGGATGTGCCAGAAGTTAAACGCCATGCCCCAAAGTTGAAGGAAAGTGAGGATTTACGATGCCAAATCGTGAGGAAAAAAGGAACTTGGAAACCATTCCCGTAGGCTCTCTGGGAATCATCTCTCTGGAGGGATGCCGGAGTCTCGGTGAAAAAGTAGACAAATATCTTGTGAAGTGGAGAAGGGAAAGGGAGAGCGAGCATAAGGATTCCCTTGCATTCTCCGGTTATCAGAGGGATTCCTACCTGATCGACAATAAAGTTCCCCGCTTCGGCTCCGGTGAAGCCAAGGGTATGATCATGGAATCCGTCCGCGGAGACGATCTATATCTTCTGGTGGATGTCTGCAATTATTCCATGACCTATTCCCTGTGCGGGCATGAGAATCATATGTCCCCCGACGATCACTATCAGGATCTGAAGAGAATCATCTCGGCTGTGGGCGGAAAGGCCAGAAGGATCACCGTGATCATGCCCTTCCTCTATGAGAGCCGTCAGCATAAGCGCACCACCCGGGAGTCCCTGGACTGCGCACTGGCTCTGCAGGAGCTTGTACGCATGGGAGTTGACAATATCATCACCTTCGACGCGCATGACCCCAGAGTACAGAATGCCATTCCCCTGCATGGTTTTGAGACGGTACAGCCCGCCTACCAGTTTATCAAGGGTCTGCTGAAGAATGTGAAGAATCTGAAGCTGGATTCCGATCATATGATGGTGATCAGCCCGGATGAAGGCGGTATGAAGCGTGCCATCTATATCGCCAATGTGCTGGGTCTGGATATGGGTATGTTCTATAAGCGCCGCGATTACACCAAGATCGTAAACGGAAGAAATCCCATTGTGGCTCATGAATTTCTGGGCACCAGCGTGGAGGGCAAGGATATGATCATCATTGATGACATGATCTCCTCCGGTGAGTCCGTTCTGGAGGTTGCCGCGGCCCTGAAGGAGCGCAAGGCCAGAAACATCTTTGTATTTGCTACCTTTGGCTTGTTTACCAATGGTCTGGACAAGTTTGACAAGGCCTATGAGAGCGGTATCATCAGCAGAATCCTCACTACCAATCTGATCTATCAGACGCCCCAGCTTCTGGAGCGTGAATGGTATATCAGCTGCGATATGAGCAAGTATATCGCCTATATCATCGATACCCTGAATCATGACAGCTCCATCAGCGACCTGCTTAACCCCAGTGAGAGGATCCAGCAGATCGTGGCAAAATACATCAGCGGGGAATTGGACTGATCTCAAAGAAATATATGGCGTACGCCGGATAAAACAGAGAAACCAAGGATATATCCATTTCGGATATATCCTTTTTTATGCCCGTTTTTAGTAGAGCCATCTCGACGGCATCAAATATAAATACGGCGCCGTAAAGACCGCCAAGATGACTATTCCACATAAAACTCCTCGCCCGTGTCCAGGCAAAGGCATCCCAGTCTCCCCCCGCAGGATACCCCACAGTCAATGGCAATGTGATGATTTTTTCGAAAGATATAGCCCGGATGAGGATTCCCCGGAATCAACAGGGTGGGCGTATGCCCGGTGACAACATACTTATCCTGAAAATAGGGCTTTTCATAGTCCGGTCTCTCCCAGACAAGATCGTGAATCTCATATTCCCAGATTGGCTTATCCGGTCTGAAATTGCCAAGTCCCGCATGCACCAACAGATAGCTCTGACCTCCGGCCTCCACTTCCTCATACAGATCAAATTCCGCGATATAATCATATACTCTCTTTCGCATCTCCGGGGTGAGCGCAGCAAACTCATTAATCGTTGGCTCCGCTCCGTTATAGAGCCAGTCAAGCATCGGCTCCATGCTCTCGGAATCCTCCTCCAAAGCCCCCACACTCTCCTCCGTGATCTCCTGCGTCAGAAATTTCAGGCATTTGATCGCCATATATTCATGATTGCCCGCCAGACACACCACATTTGGTCTTTTCATAAGATCCTGCAAGATTTTGATGGGATGGGGTCCGCGATCCAACACATCCCCCAGGACATACAGCATATCCCCCTTTGAGAAATGAATTTTTTCCAGCATTTTCAGGTAAAGCTCATATTCTCCATGCAGATCCGAAATCACATAATTTGCCATATTCTTTTCACGAAGGCATCCTCCCAGCCCTCTGCCGGGCCCCACCTTCTGCTTATTTTACCTCCTCATCTAATAATCCAACTCCTCGTATGGTTCAATCTTCCAGGTGCCGCCCTGGGTTACGCGATAGTAACTATCCTCTTTCGTATCCACTAACAATACCGGAATATATCCGCTCGTCAGGACATCCCCGTCTATGTAGTAATGGCTGGCTCCGTCATAATAGATGCCATGAAAATGTGGATTTCCGGCGACTTGGCTGGTGTAGACATGTCCCGCCACCACCTTGGCATCGAGTCCCGGAATTCTTCCCGTTGTGGCCGGAAACCTCCAGGTAAGCGTCCAGTCATCCGTACTCCACTCCCACATGTCACCCGCTTCCTCGTCAATGCCGGCATGGACGAAAATGCTGTTCCCCTCCACATAATATCTGGGCAGTTCCTCCATCCAGGCAATATATTTGTCGTCCTCATCGTCATGGATCGGTTCCTCCAGGAATTTTCTTGTCATGTAATCTACCGTCGATTCTCCCCGGAGGACCATCTCTTCATGATTTCCAAGAAGTGTCACTACCCTGTCCCTGCCATAATTCTCCTGCAGACTCATGATCCTGTCCAGCACCTTCCGACCGTCCGGACCGCCATGTATGTAATCCCCGAGAAGCACCAGCATTGTGTCAGGTCCTTCCAGGTGGTCAAGCACCAGCTCCAGCGCATCCTCAAACTCTGCAAGACAACCGTGAATGTCAGACATAGCATAAAGCTTCATTTGTCATTCCCTCCCTTTTCTCTCAAAATCCTAAAGCACCTGAAACATTTTGAAAAACCGCGCGTAACTTAAATATTCTGCGGGCATACCTAAAATCCTTTTTTATCCGGCTATCTGACTTCAGATTTTTTCATTATCCTACAATTCTGCTTCAAGCCTGTAACAGGCCGCAATTGTTAATCTGTCAAATATTATGATAGTTAACCTGACGCATATTCGAATTGTTAACCATATCAATTTTCTAGTTGACATTCTATGATTCCCGCGTTATACTAGTCCGGAATTCAAAACATCACAAAGGAGTCATATTATGGCAAACGAATCCGCAAACACAAAATCTACATCCAAACCAATTTTATCCGTCAAGGAGATGGCCATCACTGCTTTGATGACAGCAGTCATCTGCATTCTCGGCCCCTGGGCTCTCAATATCCCCATCAGTCCCGTCCCCATCTCCCTTTGCAGTATGGGAATTTACTTTGTTTTATCCGTTCTTGGCATAAAGCTGGGCACCATCAGCGTGCTGCTCTATGTGCTTCTGGGTGCTGTGGGACTCCCCGTCTTTTCTAATTTCAGCGGTGGCTTCGGAAAGCTCACGGGCCCCACCGGCGGTTACATCATCGGCTATCTCTTTTTGGCTCTGATCTGCGGCTTTTTTATCCAAAAATTCCCGGAAAAGCTCCTGCTGCATGTGTTGGGCTTTGTCCTGGGAACCGTTGTCTTATATGCCTTTGGTACTTTTTGGCTGAAGGTACAGACGGGTATGACCTTCCCCGCCGCTCTGATGGCAGGCGTGATCCCCTATATCCCCGGTGACATCGTAAAGCTCAT
>CACXDS010000236.1 GCA_902766425.1 uncultured Lachnospiraceae bacterium | reverse complement strand
AGGCCCTCATCCACCTGAAAGATCACATCGCCGCCGCGTCCGCCGTCCCCTCCGTCAGGGCCGCCGTCCGGCACATATTTTTCCCGGCGAAAGGATACATGACCATCCCCGCCCTTTCCGCTGCGCACTACAATTTTTGCTCTGTCTACAAACATTTGAAATCCTCACTAAAAAAATAGGGCTCCAAACTGTAAGGTTTGAAGCCCAGCATAAACGGATTACTGCTCCTTAGGATAAACGGAAGCCTGCTTTTTGTCGCGGCCCTTTCTCTCAAACCGAAGCACGCCATCTACCAAAGCATACAGGGTATCATCTCCGCCAATACCGACATTGATACCGGGATGAATCTTGGTCCCGCGCTGTCTGTAAAGAATATTTCCGGCCTTCACGAACTGTCCATCCGCTCTCTTCGCACCCAATCTCTTGGACTCGGAATCTCTACCATTCTTGGTAGAGCCAACGCCCTTTTTATGTGCAAATAACTGAAGGTTTATTTTCAGCATGGTTTTTACACCTCCTCGAACTGAATTTGTAAATACTGTTCTCCGTAATCCTCCGATAAAGTCTGCAGAGAAAACACCAATGCATCCATCATAAATATGGACTTTTCTTTGGGTTTATCCTTAAAAAAACACCGAAAGAAGCCATCGTTCTCATTGATGACCAGATCCAATTCTTCTCCGATCAGCTCTGTCATCACATTGACCGTACTATAGGTCAAGGCAGAAATGGCAGAACATAGAATATCCGGTTCGGTATATAATAAATGCTTTTTTGCATACTCTGCATGTCCCATACAGGTAAATCCTAAATAGGAACCATCAGAAGATTTTGTGATTACGATCGTTGTCATACCCTGTCTTACAGATTGATCTTGTCAATCTTTACCTGGGTGTAGCACTGTCTGTGACCATTTTTCTTGTGGTAGCCGGTCTTTCTCTTGTACTTGTATACAATGACCTTTCTGCTTCTACCCTGCTCCATAACGGTTGCGGAAACTGCAGCATTAGCAACATCGCTGCCAACCTTCAGAGTATCGTCGCTGACTGCTAACACCTGATCAAAAGTAACAGTACTTCCTGCCTCTGCATCGAGCTTCTCAACCTTGATGATATCGCCCTCAGAAACCTTGTACTGCTTTCCACCGGTTGCAATAATTGCGTACATAAATAAGGCACCTCCTTACACTATAAACTCGCTAACTTTGGTGGTCATTTCCATGTCAGGAAAAAACGCTTATACCTAGTTATGCGGCACACTAAAGTAGTGTATCATAAGGGTGCCTTATCTGTCAATCATTTTTTATATTCTTAATGCAATTTTTCAATGCAATTTTTTCTGAATATTTCGGGGACTATGCCATCTTTAGCCTTCTAATAGTTATTTAGCTTCCATTCTTTTCTTTTCAAAGTCCTCAATATACTGAACTATGAGCTTTACCGTACCGTCCACGCCCAACACGCTGCTGTTGATACATAAATCATAGCTGTCGGCTCTTCCCCACTTCTTGGAAGAATAATAATTATAATAGCTCTGTCTCTGTTTATCTTTTTTCTGGATCATATCCAGGGCCTTATACTCACTGAGTTCATAACGTTCCATCACTCGTTTGACTCTGGTCTCTTCATCTGCATAGATAAAGAGATGAACACAGTTATCGAAATCAGCCAGAGCATAGTCGGCACATCTTCCCACGATGACACAGGGACCTTCTTTAGCAATTTTTTTGATCGTATCGAATTGCGCCAGAAAAACCTTATGGCTGATGGGCATATCCACAAAGGAGGAGGCGTTGTATCCAAAGGAATAAGTATCCATGACCAGATTGTAAAGGAAGGAATTGGTCGGACGCTCATCGTGATTCTGGATCATTTCCTCACAAAAACCGCTTTCCTTTGCTGCTCTGGTCAAAAGCTCCTTATCATAACATTGAATTCCAAAATACTGAGCAACCTTTTCGCCAATCTCTCTTCCGGCGGATCCAAACTGCCTGCCTATGGTAATGACTGTATTCATAAAAACACCTGCCTTTCCTGTGATGCTGATTTCTAACTATATTATAGCGAATTTTCTGAAAAATCACAAGTGTTTTTGCATGAATGAAATAATAATTATGATCTGCGCAAATTTTCTAATAGTTGAGTAAAATAAGGAGGAAGAGGCGCTTCCACCTGAAGGTATGCCCCATTTCGGGGATGCTGAAATCCCAGAATGCCTGCGTGCAAAATCTGTCCCAGTCCCTTGTAATCCTGATTGCCATAGACAAGATCACCTAATATAGGATGCCCCATGCTTGCCATATGCACACGGATCTGATGGGTTCTGCCTGTTTCCAAAGTGCATTCCGCAAAAGAATATTTTCCGAACCTCTCCAATATCTTAAAATGAGTAACCGCACGCCGACCCTTTCCCTCTTCAGTGACCGACATTTTTTTCCGGTCCACCGGATGCCTCCCTATGGGGCGGCAAATAGTTCCGGTATCCTCTTTGATATTGCCGCAACAAATACAATAATACTTTCTGGTTATGGAATGAACCCGGAATTGTTCGGCCATCCTCTGATGTGTCAGATCATTCTTACAGACCACCAGGGACCCGCTGGTGTCCTTATCGATCCGATGTACGATTCCGGGTCTTAAAACGCCATTGATCCCGGATAGCTCCTCTCCGCAATAATATAGTAGTGCATTGACCAGTGTTCCGGAATAATGTCCCGGCGAAGGGTGAACCACCATACCCTTGGGTTTATCCACGATCAACAGATCACCATCCTCATAAAGAATACTAAGCGGAATGTTCTCCGGCGCAATATCTGTCGGAATCGGATCAGGAATCATAAATTCGATCAGATCATCGACTGTAACCGGGTAACTAGCTTTTTGGGGGTTCCCATTGACAGTCAATTCCCTGTTCTTTATCATCCTTTGGATACTGCTGCGGGATAGCTTCTCCCCCATTAATTCACTGATACATTTATCCAGCCTGCAATCCTCATATTCCTCAGGAATAGTCAAAGCAATCCGTTCCATCCCCTGCGCTCCCCCTCACACCTTTTCCTTCGGATCCTTTCCGGAGTTTTCGGATCTGATCATCCAAAAATCCATTTCCTCATCCCGATACACAAAGAAAAATAAAAAAGCTATCGTAAATGCGGCAACAACAATATAGATATCGGCGACATTAAAGATCGGAAAGCGGATGAGTATAAAGTAAAAAAAATCCACCACATAGCCTTGGACAAAGCGGTCAATCATATTGCCGATTCCCCCGGCCATGAGGCATCCAAGAAGTACATGCAAAGCCAGAAATCTCCTTTTCGTCGGCAGCTTGACCAGTAAATAAAAGACAAAGCCCATAAATAGAAAACCGACTGCCAAAAGAAATATTTTCTGGTTTTGAAACAGTCCGAAAGCAGAGCCTCGATTTTCCAGATATTCCAATTGAAAGACATTTTTCCAGATCACAATAGGTGCCTGATCCTTCAGTCGCTTGACCGCCAGCAGCTTCGTATATTGATCAAATGCCAGCAAAAGGATCACCCATACACAATCTAAACCAAGCCAGATCCATTTATTATTTTTCATTCATTAGCCTCTTCGTCGAAATATATCTCTTGGATCGCCGCCAAGATTTCTTCATCCGTAACTGTGGTATCGATCACCGCTTTACCGATCTTTTTCAATAGGATAAAACGCACCGTTCCGGCATCCATCTTTTTGTCCGATTTGGTCAGCTCAAGGATGGCCTTGGGATCAATGCCTTCCACGGAGATTGGAAGATAAAAAGGAACAAACATATCTCTGATCTCATAGAACTCTTCCATACTCAAAAGCTCTTTTTTCCAGGAAATATACGCAGCAGCAACCGTTCCCAGGGCGACACATTCCCCATGATAAAGCGCAAAATTCTTTGCCTTTTCTATGGCATGCCCTATGGTATGTCCAAGATTCAGAATCGCTCTTTCTCCTGTTTCGGTGGGATCCTTCTCCACCACCAGCTTTTTCACCATGCAGCTTCTCATCAGCATTTCAGACAGCGTATTCAAATCTCTCTCACAGATCTCATACATGTTCTCGATCAGCCATTCATAAAATTCCGCATCCTTGATCAGTCCATGCTTCATGATCTCAGCAAAGCCCGAAAAATACTGTCTGTCATCTAAGGTCTTCAAGGTTTCAAAATTCATAAAGACAAGTCGTGGCATCTTAAATGCCCCCACCATGTTCTTGTAGCCTTCAAAATCCACCCCTGTTTTACCGCCGATGGAGCTGTCAGCCTGAGCAAGCAAGGTGGTTGGCACCTGTATAAAATCGATTCCTCGCAGATAGGTTGCAGCCACATATCCGGTAAGATCACCGACAACCCCGCCCCCAAGCGCCAATAAAATATCCTTTCGATCGAATTTCTCTTTAATCAAAAGCCTGTAGGCATCTCTCACGGTATCCAGATTCTTGGATTCCTCTCCCGCCGGAAAAACAAACTTGATCACCTTTGAAAAACAGGGAGCCAAAAGTTCTTTCAAAGCATCAGCATAGAGACCGTCCACTGTGGAATCCGTGCAGATACACAGCTTACGGGAATGCAGATCCATCTCCTCCAATTCCAGCGCAAGCTCCTTCCAATCCGTAGAAAAAACAATGTCATAGCATGGTTTTTTCTGGTACATAACATTTAAACGCTGTGCCATAAAATCCTTCTCCTTTATTCATTGCATGTAAATAATACAAGAAAAGCCTTCCGCATGATCTGCGGAAAGCCTTCCGACTGAATCAAATTTTTAAAACAAACTTTGAAACATATTCTTATGCTGATTTTTGTCTAATATCGTTCAAGTAAAGGATGGCAATGAGATCAAAGTCCGGGATGAAGTGTAGCATCAAAATTTCCCAAAATCTCCTGGAAATCTCCGGAAATATCAACACTGGCAGGTGTCAGAATAAAGATATACATGGAAATCTTTTGAAGATTACCGCCGATTGCAAAGCAGGAACCTGATGTAAAATCAAGGATTCTCTGTGCTACATCAACATCAAGCCCCTCAAGATTCATAACAATTGTACGGTTCTTTAACAGTGTTTCCGTTATCTCTCTGGCTTCCTCGAAGCTATTAGGTTTGATCACACAAACTTCCATACCACCACCTCCCACAGGTGCTTTTCTGCTGTTCATCCCGGAACGCATTGACATCACCTTATTAGAAACAGGATTTGAAGGTCTGGCAGCTGCACTCCGCTTGGGAGCGGGCATCTCCTCATCATCCTCATCCTCGTCATCTCTGATCGCAGCTTTCGAGCCAAAGCTCTTCCGCGGTGCGGGTACATCCTCTTCATCATCCCCGTCATCCAGATAACCGTCATCGTAATCCTCATCCTCATCCGAGTCGTTTAATTTCATATAGGTAATCAACTTATCCATCACACCCATGGATTCCCTCTCCTTTGCCCTCTATTATTTCAGGTAATTCCGCTCCCCGAAAATTCCGGTACCGACTCTGACCATGGTGGACCCTTCCTCCACAGCCACCTGATAATCCCCCGTCATTCCCATAGAAAGCACATTCACAGTCCTATTATCAATGTTTTTGCCAAAGATGTCAACAGCCAAATGACGAAGTTTTGAAAAAACTTCTCTGTTTTCTTCGGGATCCGTCACATACGGAGCGATTGTCATAAGACCCTCCAGAGAAATTCCCGGCAATTTTCTGATCTTCTCTGCCAAAGCTCCGGCCTCTTCACAGCTTACCCCAAATTTGGACTCTTCCCCGGCCACATTGACCTCCATTAAAATCTTCATGGTCAGATCATGCTTTACCGCTTCCTTGCTGATCACCTCGGCCAACTGGTAGGAATCCACGCTGTGGATCATATAAACCTTATCAATGATATATTTTACTTTATTCCTTTGGAGGTGACCGATCATATGCCAACGGATATCGCCAGGCAGCTGCGGTATTTTATCCACCAGCTCCTGAACCTTATTTTCACCGAAATCCCTGGCTCCTGCCTCATATGCCTCCCGCAGCAGCTCAACTGGCTTTGTCTTGCTGACTGCGATGAGGGTAACCTCTCCCGGCTCTCTCTCCGCTTTATGACAGGCGGCTTCAATATTGCTTTTTACATTCTCATATTTTTGTGCAATCGATTCCTCTTTCTCCATCTGCTTCTCCCATTTTCGATTCAAGTCCCTGCTCACCCTGTTCCTAAAGCTTTTGCAGACCTGTGTTATCGATAAAAATCTGTGATGTTTATTTATTAATAAACTGTTGGTCATTCACATACTCAGCATTCAACACAATATAATCATACACCTTTAATCCATATTCTGTACCGGATTTTACTATGGCGTATTCATCGTTCTGGTATAGAATGCTGATCTCTCTGAAATCTGCATAGCCCTTATTGATATTATATACCCCGGTCAGGGTTGCCCGCTCACGGACAATCTCTGTAGCCTGACTATCCAATTGATGCAAAATATCTCCGGTATTCAGATAGGTGGCATCTACATAATATTTTTTGCTTTCCTCATCATAGCTGTAAATCCCTACAGTGATCCGTTCCGTGGAAATGGTACCATCCTCCAGATAACACTGCCTTATGACAGTGCGCTTCCCCTTTTGCCCTTCATCGATGAGATAGGGCTCTCCCAACAAGAAAAACTCCTTATCGACTATTGAAGTCAACGGAATCTTCAGCCCTTTTTCCTCCTCAAGAATCAGCTCCACATCCAAAAAGCGATCGGAGACAAAGGTTACCATAGAATTATTAAAATGGAGATTTAATAGAGTCTCCCCATTCTTTCCATAGATCATTTTGGTGCTTGCCCAGGATTCATATTGATTCTTGAGGAAGCGCACCTTGACATATCCCTCCTTCTCCAATTCCGCCCCTCTCTCGGAATCAATGGGAATGACCAGATCCCATAGCTCACTGGTATTGATCTTATAGACGGGAACGCCTTTTTCCACCAATTCATCCGTAATGATCTGTTTCTTTTCATAATTCATTTTTTCAAAATCAGAAGCGCCCAGATCCTCTCCCAAGGTGGTCTCATATCCATCCGTCCAATAGGAAATAATTCCAGTCTGGGGAGCGTGGCAATAATTGATGATATCGGCGCCACTCAGTTCCTCCAGATTTTGAAGAAGATTGGTATTCGAGATCTTGGCAACTGTATTCTTTAAGCTGCGTTTAAAGTCATAGACCGTATCGAAGTTAGTCTCCTGAAAGCTATGCATATAGTTGATGATTTCGCTTCTGAATTCCCGAAGCTCCTTATCCGAAAGCTTGCTTTCCTCAAACTGTCCGCTTTGCACCGTCTCAAGGCGCCCTGTTTCATCCACGGTATATACCAGATCTCCGACTGCCGCCCTTTCTCCATCGTAGATAAACTGATTGACATATCCGGCCGCCGGATTATCCACAACCATCTCCTCACGAAGAGCAATGCCCGTATAAACATTGCTGACAGCCAAAGACCCCTCTCTCACTTCATATCGCTCTATATGACTGGTGTTAAAAAACATGATCACATAGATCAATACCTGGATCAGTATCACGCAGATAATGATCATTCCAATATTGGGTCTCGGCAGTTTTCGATCGTCAAAGGAGACCATTTTATTCTTTTTTTTCTTTTTTCCAGCTGCCAAAATAAAAGCCCTCCGAAATCGAAAGCCCCGGCGTATACTCCGAGGCTTTCATCATGCTTTTCTTTATAGTGAAACAATGATCTTGCTCTTTACTTCTTCAGGAAGTGCACTCTCATTCAGGGATATACTTAAAATAAAATCTATCTTGAAGCTCTCGCTGATCTTTTCCAGCTTTTGAATAGTAGGAAGAATATCCTGTCCCTCCAGCTTAGCGATCTTTAGGAAGGAATCGAAATACATCTGTTCCAGATCGTGATCCTGGGAAAGGATACCACTGATAAATCCCAAAAACTGCTCGTTATTATCCAGCTGATACTGGGATACATCGATCAGACGTACCTTATTATTCAATTCATACATGTGTTTCGTACTCTTATCCAAATATACGATATTTCCGGAAATTTCTTTTACTTCATTATTCACTTTATCCAAGAGATGCTTTGTCTTTCCTTTTCCTTTTTCGCCAACAATTAACTGAACCATGGGCATATCCTCCTGAAGTATTGTATTTTATTGCAAATCTGGTACTGCTTTCGTTGATCTCTCAACTTAATTCTATTATAAGGGATTATCCCCTAAAAAACAACCTTTAATTATTGATTTCCTCCAATAAATCTGTCATTTCGGCATAAAGCGTATCACTGTCCTGACAACGCATCACAATGGAGATATAAGAGTTCCCGCGAATGTCCTTGGAATGCAGAATCAGGCAATGGCCTGCCGCATTTGTGGTGCCCGTTTTTCCACCCAGAACGGTGATGTTTTCCGGCGGATTGTTCTGCCCCTTCAGATATCTGTTTGTGGTACCGCAGCTATACGGGATTTCTTTTCCGTTTTTATCATAATATGTCGTCTGATAGGATGACATATTAATGATCTGGTTAAAGGTATCATACTTGATCGCCTGATTGAAGATCAGATACATATCGTATGCCGTGGTATAATGATCGGGAGCGGTCAAGCCGTGAGGATTGGAAAAATGAGTATTGGTAGCACCGAGCTTTCTGGCCTTCTCATTCATCATTTCCATAAAGTGATCAACGCTTCCGCCGATATTATCCGCGATCAGAAGCGCCACATCATTGGAAGAGGCCAAAAGCAGAATATGAAGGGCCTGATCCAGTGTCATTGTGTCCCCTGTTTTAAGTCCAGCCTTTGCCGCACCCGCCTCCGTAATCTTAACAGCCTCCGTAGTGGTTAGAATCTGATCCAGAGATCCATTCTCAATCGCTACTATAGCTGTCATCACCTTGGTCAAACTGGCAGGATACATCCTTTCATGCACAGACTTTGCATAAAGAACTGTTTTGTTCCTCACATCAAAAAGTGCTGCTGTCCCGGAGGCGGATGCATCCACGGAAAGCGGCATCACATCCTCGTCCGTAACACAAAGACCAGATGCAAAGGGTTCCACCTTGGCGCCGCTCTCCTGTACGCCGTATCTTGCAGTCACAAAACCGCCATCCACGGAATAAGGCTGGGAATAGGCTAAGCGACCGCAACCGCCAAAGGACAGCACTGTAAGAAAACATATAATTGTCGCTATTTTTTTACCGATACATTTCACGCCACTCAAGATCCCCTCTGTCAAGAGACTTTATCAATAGCTCCGCAGTGGCCAGATTCGTAGCCAGCGGAATGTTATACATATCACAGAGCTTTACCACATGATTCACATCCGGTTCATGAGATTTCGGAGTCAGCGGATCTCTCAAAAAAATCACCAGATCCATCTGATTGTGCTCGATCTGTGCGCCAATCTGCTGTTCCCCTCCCAGATGACCGGCCAAAAACTTATGAATGGACAGATTTGTCACCTCCTCCACAAGTTTGCCTGTGGTTCCGGTGGCATACAACTCATTTTTACTCAAAATCCCCCTGTAAGCGATACAGAAATTCTGCATCAGCTTTTTTTTCGCATCATGTGCGATCAATGCAATATTCATGTCTATACCCTCTCCTTTTACTTTTAATCCTCCTCCTCAAGCCTGAAATCCCTTGACTGCATTCTGATGTTTAATACTACCCCCATTCCCATGTATAAACTCATCAGTGAAGTCAGTCCATAGCTGACAAAGGGCAACGGCAGACCCGTATTCGGAAGAAGAAAGGTCGCAACACCTATATTGATGAATCCCTGAAAAGCTACCAGCGTTCCCATTCCTGCGGCAACGATCGTTCCTGCAAGATCCTTCGCCTTTCTGGCAACGGAAAGGCATTCTAACGAAATAAGCGTGATCAAAACAATGACAACCACACTTCCGCGAAAACCAAATTCCTCACCGATCACTGCAAAAATGAAATCTGTCTGGGTTTCTGAAATGAAGTTTCCGTTTTTTACGCTGGTCAGTTCGTTATTTTTGTAACCCTTCCCCTCGAGCTGCCCCGAGCCGATGGCCATAACAGAATTCAAGGATTGTAAAGCCTCGGAATTTGCGTATTCCTCCGGAAATCTCCATGCATTGATACGATCCAGCTGATAGGATTTAATATACTTTATGTCCCCCTCCATAATAATATAAATTCCTACCAGAAAAGCCGGGATCAAAACACCAAGGATCCCGAAGATGATCCGATACCGAAGTCCTGCCGCATACATGATCATGCAAAATACAACGATGAGCAATATACTGGTCGAGAGATCCGGCTGAATCACGATCAAGGCCCATGGGATCAGAACCAAAATCACACAGCTGACGATCACTTTAAAGGTATTCAACTTTTCCCTGTATACCATAATAAACTGTGCAAAGAATAAAATCAACAGAATTTTGGAAGTTTCGGAGGGTTGAAAACGAATTCCCGCCAGTTCAAACCATCTTTGGGCGCCATGCGAATCATCCCCCAGAAAATATACAGCCAAAAGCAGTCCGAGATTGACCAAATACATCAACCAGTGAAATTTAAGGACAAAGCTATAGTTGAAAAATGAGATAAAGACCATCAGGATCGCACCGGCAATCACTCCAACCAATTGCTTGGACTGAAGTGATTCCTCAGCGCTCCCAATGGCATAAACGCCAATGACTGATAAAGTCACTATTAGCAATACAAGTTTAATATCATATTTTCGTAATTGGATTCCATCAAACATCTTTCTTCCTTCATTACCTGACACCGGTTCTTCCAGATTCCATATTGCAAAACAGGCTTTCAGAAAGAAGCTCTGTCTCCGGAACTCTATCAAAGGAACTGTCCCCCCTGCTTATGGAGATCCAGAATAGGAATATTGGCATATAACACAGGAGCTTTTCCGCCCTTTGTGCTGTTCCCCTTCTTTGCGCTGATCTGCACCTCCATATTTTCCGTGTCAATTTTCATGTATTTTGAGATCACTTTTGTAATATCTTTTTTGATGAGTTCCACCATTTCAGGCGAACAATTGACCCGATCCGTAATGAGCAGGATCTTCAGGCGGTCTTTCGCTACCTGGCAGGAACTTTTCCGTCTAAAGAAAAACCACATGCTTCCTGCCCCCTATGCTTTATGAAATATACCCGTCACTCTGGAAAAGAAGGAAATACTCTTTTCACAGTTCATAAACGGGATTTCCTGCCCCTCGATCCTTCCCACCACATTGGAATAAGCAATTCCTGCAGGTGAACTGCCACCCACCAGAGGCTCTCCCTGATTCGTTGCGATCACCACATTTTCATCATCGGGAATAATGCCAAGAAGCGGAATCCCCAGAATATCCACAACATCGTCCGAGGACATCATATCTCCCCGACGGACCATCTCGGGTCTTAGTCGATTGATGATCAGGTCCATCTGTCCGAAGCCATTCGCCTCCAACAGCCCAATGATCCGATCTGCGTCTCTGATGGCCGAAACCTCCGGTGTTGTCACAACGATTGCCCTTTGTGCACCTGCTATGGCATTTTGAAAGCCCTGTTCGATCCCGGCCGGGCAATCCAGAATAACATAATCAAATTCATCCTTCAGATGCTCGATCACCTTTACCATTTGTCCGGGTGAAACAGAGGACTTGTCCCTGGTCTGTGCAGATGGCATCAGGTATAAGCCCTGATGACGCTTATCCCGGATCAACGCCTGCTTCATGCGGCAATTTCCTTCGATCACATCCACCAGATTATAGACGATGCGATTCTCCAATCCCATAACCACATCCAGATTTCGCAGACCGATATCCGTATCGATCAGACAAACCTTCTTTCCAAGCTTAGCAAGACCCGTTCCCACATTTGCGGTAGTGGTGGTCTTTCCCACTCCGCCTTTTCCTGATGTGACGACAATGACATTGTTTTCCATACTTTGCCTCCATATTGTCTGATTTTGTCGTCATCCCCAAAGCATCTTACAAATCCTTCAGGGTTTCTTTGGTCAATTCTTCCATCAGAATGGAATTCTCCTGTATTCTTGCCACTGTCAGGGTATCCTTTTTCTTTCTTCCCCACTTTGGCTTTTTCCCCGGGTTATATTTGAAATCGCCAATATATAATGCATTCGGCGTCATTTCCAATGCTGCGACAAAGCAATCCTCCGCATCCTTTCCCTGCCCTGCCAGCGCTGTTCCGTACAAACAGCCCAGTATCAGGATATTTTTTTCAGAGCTTACACTGCAGTCGCTCTCCACATCTCCCAAAACAATGATACTATTGGGTGTCTCCAGCTTCTCGCCCCCCTTCAGAGAACCGCGGAATACCTGAACTTCCCTTCCCAGATCAGCTTCAGCCAGCTTTTTTCTTTCCATATGCTGCAGTGCCTGTTTAAAAATCCGTTCCTGTGCCTCATCCTTTGAGACAATACATACTAACTTTAAATTACAGTTTTCCTCGATTGCCTCCATGATCAGTTCTTCTTCCTTCTCCGAAAGCTCTCTGCCTCGAAAGGCAATCGCAACTGCGGAATTCCCAAAAAAAGCTTTTCCATCTTTAAATTTCTGTTTGATTTCAAATAGCAATTCCTCAAAAGCTGCCTGCTCATCCATCTGCAATGTCAGACCATTTGAAAAGCTCTTAATTTTAACTTTATCCTTCATCGTATCTGCAATCCTTCTCTCTTCCCGGTATCTGAAAACAAAAGAACTGTTGAAGCTGCTTTAAAGCTCATTATTGGACACCCCTGCGTCAGGTGTATTTGCAGTACCCGTGATAATATCCTCCTCCGGTGCCAGACCATAATAATACTTCACAATATCCTTCGTCACCTGAGCGGCGTAATCCGAGGAATAACCAAAGGGAATACGAGTAGCAATGGCTACCTCCGGCGACTGATAAGGCGCATAACAGACAAAGAGTGCATGGCTCGGACGGGAGGTCGACTGCTGAGCAGTACCGGTCTTACCCGCCACCTCCACTGCCAGATTACTAAAGTATTTTTTGCCTTCCACCACCATGCGCATACCCTTCTGAATGCTGTCCCAGTTTCTGGCGGGCATTTCGATCTTATTGCGGATCTTGGGAGCAAAATCTTCTATCACATTCCCGGCAGGATCCTCGACCCGATCTAATAAAGTCAGATCATAAACAGTTCCTCGATTTGCAATGGCAGAAGCATACCTGGCCAATCCCACGGTTGTAAAGCTGTTGCCGCCCTGACCAATTGCAGAACGAACCGGATCATTATCGGAAACCTGTGGAGAACTCTCAGCGATCTCAATTCCGGATTTCTCTGTAAGACCATAGAAATCAGCATATTGATATAAGGTATTCAGACCGGCCTTCTCATCAAAAGTCCCACTCTGTGTGCTGAGCCTATAGCCAATGTCATAAAAGAAAAAGTTACAGGAATCCCTGATCGCAGTAGTGACATTCTCGGATCCATGCCCCCAGACCTGCCAGCATCTGGGTGACGGGGTAATATTGGTGTATGTCCCCTTACAATTGATGCTGGTATCTAAGGAGATCACTCCCTCCATCAGGCCTGCTGTTGCCACAACCATCTTAAAGGTGGAGCCGGGCGCCGCTTTATATTGAGTCGCGTAATTGTTCCAGGGATAGGACTTGTCCGAATTTAATTTGGCGTAATACTCCGCATCTATGGAATTGGCAAGCTTATTATTATCATACCCCGGATAGGAAACCAATGCCAGCACCTCTCCTGTATGAACATCCGTCATTACAACGGACGCATTACAGGGATCCAAAGCCAGCTGCGCAGGCGTAATATCAATATTCCTGATACGATTCATCATAAACTGATAGGCGGAAATTCTCCCCTTGTACAAGGCTTCCTCATCGGAAAGAGGAATATCCACATTCTGCTGCTCGCAGAGGACCATACAGATCTGTTTACCGCTGATCTTATCATTCAAAAGCATATATTTATAAAAACGCTTTTGAAAATCCGTATTGCCATCGATCATATCTATCACATAATCCACCAGCTTCGCATAAACCTCTCCGGAATCATAATACTCCTCCGTGAGCTTCAGCTTACTGCCGTCGATCCAGTTCTGGGTGATCAGATAGGTCAGATATTCCTGCAAACTGATGGTCTCATCCGTCGTCCAAGCCTGATAGATCCGATCCTTTGGATCGATCTGATCGGAAAGAATGATACCATTCTTACTCAAGAGCGAAACAATATTGCTCTCATATACCTGATATTCCTTATTTAGTTTGTTATAAACTGTATGCTTTTCCAGAAGCTCTTCCCGCAGTTTTTCATAAACCTGCTCCCTATAGGTCAGGAATGCCTGGAAAACTTCTTGTTCCACCTCACCTGCCTTAGGCTTTTCAAAATGCTTCACATCGATCACATTATTGTTGATCAGAGCAAAATACACATCATAGATCGGTATGACAATATCGGAGCTGCTGGAGTTCTCTCTTGCAATATACTCCTTTTGATTCACAATCTTGCTGGCAAGAAGACCTGCCAGATGTTGCTCCAAAATCGCATAAACGGATTCTGTAAGCTCCTTGTCGATGGAGAGATACACATCATTCCCGGAGGTGGCATCCTTTCTGTCCATACTGGCGATCACCTTACCCATATTATCCACGATCACCTTTTCCCGACCCTTTGCACCGTGCAGAGTGGATTCCATATAGGCCTCGATGCCGCTCTTACCCACAACATCATTCAAACCGTATTCCACTTCTTCTCCCGCCGCTTCTCTCTCTGCGTTTAGCTGAGCCAGCTCATCCGAGGAGATTTTTCCGGTATATCCAAGCACATGAGCAAAATATATACTATCCACATAGCGTCGGATGGTGTCTTCCTCTATGGTCACTCCGGGAAGCTCGTCAGCATTTTCCATCAGTGCCGCTACCGTCTCCTTCGAGACATTTGTGGCAACTGTAGTCCCCAGATATTTGCGGAAGGAGGTCAGACTGATATTATAACGGATGGTGACCAGCTTCAACCAGTCCTCCCTCGAGTACCCCTTTCCTGGGATAAAATCGGTTTCCTTATCCCCTGAAACCTCATAGTCTCCGATTGCGAATCCGCTTTTGATATTTCTGCTTAAAAAGTCCATGACATCCTGTGCGGTAGAAGCTCTCTCCTCTGCGTTCAACTGATCGATATAGGTATAACCATAGACATCCGCAAGAAATCTCAATCTGGCGTTCCCGGAAACGGAAAATTCAAATTGACCGTCCTCTCCCACCACAATCTTAAAATCGGTGATCACATGATCTCCATGCTTCTCCACCATCCTGATCAGGCGATAAATCGTCTCGTTCATCTGGCTGTTTTTAGATCTTCCGGATTCAAATACATCCTCCATCTTCACCGAGTAAGCAAGTTCATTATAAGCAAGAAGATTACCGTTGCGATCGTAGATATTTCCTCTGGTAGAGCTCAGATCCCTTGTCTTTTCCGTCATCAGGATAAACTTCTCCAGATAAGCTTCGCCGTTCACAATTTGAAGCTCAAAGCAGCGATGGATCAAAATAGCGCAAAGCCCCAGAACCACCACCATCAAAATAGTAGTCCTGCCCGTTATGAAATTGAAAAGCTTCCTTCTCAGAATTTCAAACAAAACGCTGTTCCTTCTTTCTTTCACGCTTTCTAAGCCATTCATTGATCAGCAGGATCAAAGGATAGAAAACTAAGGTTGCGGTAAGTGTCACCACCATCTCGGGCAGAATCACATGCAAGAAATAATAGGAGAAGTCCAATCTTCCCCACAGCAAAAACTGAAAAACATAGCAGATCAGACTATAGGTCAGATCGCTCACTGTGATCAGAGCCAGCGGAAGCTTGATATCCTCCGGATAGAATACCCTGGAAAACTTTCCGTTGAGAAACCCAATATACATGTAGAGCAATGCATGAAATCCGATCACTTCTCCAAAAAAAATATCATAGAGAAGACCGCAGCAAAACCCCACTGCCAAGCCCGAATTCTCCTCCCTCATAAAGCCATTGGAAGCTGTTAAGATAATAAACAGATTCGGCAATACGGATAAAGGCATCACGCCCGGTAAAATACAGGTCTGACATAAAAATACCAAAAAAACACCGATTGATATAATCAGAAAACTCAACATAAGATCATGGATTCTCCTCTATGGTCTGCTTTCTGTCCGTGATCACCAGCACCTCGGATAAATGTTCAAAATCCACCGCCGGAATCAGGGTGCCTGATTTTGTTAGATTATTATTGTCCTGCTCAATGCTGAGAATATAACCAACCAGAATACCCGGCAGAAACTTATCGCTGATATCCGAAGTGACCACCTTATCTCCCGGCTTTACCACTCCCTTGGAATCCACTAATTGCGAGAAAAGTATTGTGCCTTCGTTCATGGCCTTCAAGCTTCCGGACACCATAAGGTTATCCTCTGTAGCAAGAGTCATTGCACTCACATTGGCGTTATCGGAGATAATAGCAGTCACTCTGGCCCAATTTGGTCCCACGGAGCTGATCCTGCCTACAAGACCGCCCCCGGCAATCACATTCATATTTTTTTCCAGGCCGTCATCCGCACCTTTATCAATCAAAAAAGCGGAATACCAATTCCCGGAGTCACGGGAAAGTATCCTCGCCCCCACTTTGTGATACTCCTCATATTGCTCATCCAGTTCATACAATTGCCTTAGCTTATTCAGTTCATACTTATCCTGCTGCAGTAGGGTGTTTTCTTCCGTGAGCTTTGCTACTTGCTCCTTCAAGGCTTGATTCTCTGCAATCAGTTTATGAATCTGTCCCAGCTCCTCTGAGCGGCTGTGGATCCAGGCTCCTGCTGATCCGATCCCTTTTTCGAACGGAATCACCACATATCCGATAATACTGTTAAAGGGCTTCTCAAACAAATCAGTCACAAAGGTTAACAACATCATGGCACTGCAAAAGATGGTCAAAATCAAGAGGAGAACCTTACTCGGTATGGTAAACTTCTCCCCCTTTCGTCTTACTATCGGACTCATTTACTCATCCCTTCAATGGCATAAGCTACTGTTTTATAGTTATCTTCTTTAATGATCTTAGCAAGACCAAGGGCAACACTTGCAATAGGCTCCTCCGCCTGATTCACCTTAAGTCCGGTTCCGGATGCGATCCGGTCCGCCAGATGATTGACCTGCGATGCGCCGCCTGTCAGATAAATACCATGTCTGAAAATATCGGCTGCCAGCTCCGGCGGAGTTCTCTCCAGGATCACCTTTACATTATCAACGACAGTATTAAAGTGCTCCTCCATGGAATCCACAACCAGCTTGGTAGGGATTGTACGCTCCACAGGAAGTCCGGTCACAATATCCCTGCCATATACTACGGCTCCGGCCTCTTCCTCCTCAAGCTTTCGAAGATTTATCTTGATATTCTCGGCAGTCTTCCCGCCGATGATGAGAGAAAACTCTTTCTTCACCGCATTGCGGATGGATTCGTCAAATTTCTGACCGCCAACCTTGATCAGACGGCTCAGAACAATTCCCCCCAAGGACAGAATCGAAATCTCAGTTGTCTCGTAACCCACATTGACAACCAATACTCCCTGTGAATTTTTAACATCTATGTCAAGACCAAGACCGTCGGCAACTGCCTTTTCCACTACCATGATCTTTTTTGCCTTGACCCCCGCATCCTTCACCAGATCATAAAAGGCTCTTTTTTCCACCTCCGTCACATCGGTTGGCACAGCAATATAGAAATCCGCCGGCTTCACCAACCCCTTTTGCAGATCAGAGATAAAATACTTTACCAGGGTTTCCATATTTTTGATATCCGCAATGACTCCATTGGAAAGCGGATAAGAAATCTGAATATTTCCGGGAGCCTTCTCGTACATCTCAAATGCAGAGTTTCCATATGCAAACAATGTATTTTTGTTTTCAATAGCGATCATATTTTTTTCAATGACCACCTTGTCCTCATTCCGATCGTAAATCTTGATATTATTGGTACCCAAATCGATACCGAAAGCATTAAAAACCAATTTTCTGACTCCTTTCATTTCTCCTCATCGTATTTCTTGCCGTTCTGCCGTTCCGATCAAGTCAGAAACGGCAGTAATCCGTTTTGTCGAAAACTGAAAAAAAGATTATCTCCGATAACAATATGATCCGATAGCGGTATAGAAAGCTCCTCTCCCATATGATATACCGAACGGGTCAGTTCAATATCACTTCCGCTTGGTGTGGGATCCCCGCTGGGATGATTGTGGATCAATATAATATGTACAGCCTTTGCCGAAAGAGCCTCAATAAAAATCTCCCTTGGGGAGATCAAAGACCTGTTGACCGACCCGTCAGACAGCTTCTTTTCAGAGATCAGCTGACTCTTAGCGTCAAAGCAGGCGAGATAAACGCATTCGGTCTGCAGATGACGCAGCTTCTCCATGTAATACTCCGCAACCGTCTCCGGCTGATTCATGGTGAGTTTCCTGCTGGCGTTTGCTCTGGATAATCGCATGGATAATTCGGTGAGACATTTCAGCTTAACTGCCTTCACCTCTCCGATTCCCTTGATCTCCATCAATTCCTCTAAAGAAAGATCATACAATCCAAGCAGACCGTTTCTGGGGAATTTCGCAATCTTCAAAATCTCCTTTGCCAGCGCAAGAGCCGGTTTGTTTGCTGTCCCCGTTCTCAGAATAATGGCGAGAAGCTCGGCTTCTGTCAGGTTCTCCGGTCCGAATCGCCGAAATTTCTCATAGGGTAGCTCCTGCCCGTCCAGATCATTTTTGGTTGTCCTTACATTCTGTTTTTTGAATTCCTCCATGCCTTGTTCCATATGCCGAAGGCAGATCGGGAGAATGACATAATATTAGTTTATCTGAGAAGACGATATCCGATCAGCGCCAGAATTACACCTAGGACGCTGGCGATGTTGATCTGTATGGTAAGCCCGAAGGTCAGCACTAAAAAGCCCAGATCAAGCACTACCGGACTGCTGAGTCCAAAGGCTTTCCCATAGCTCAAGAAGGTTCCGTCAAAATAGGATCCGATCAAGCCACCCACCACAAAACCGATCAGAATCAAAAAGATCAAAAGCCAATTGACTTTTTTCACCCCATCTCCTCCATTTCTCTTAGGTATCTCTCCCTTTTTCCATACTTCTATATGGTATCACAAAATAGAACTTCTGTACATAAAATTCAACTTCTTTTTTTCGGGAACAATCGACAAGAGCTTTCATGAAACATGCTTTTCCGTCGGAGCAATTAACAGCTCTCCGATCATAGCGACACAATTCCCTTATCGACAAGACTTTGAAGAGATCTCATGATCCCGTACTTTGCGTGCTGCCAGGTAAGACCTCCTTGAAAATAGACAGCATAGGGCTCCTTGATCGGGCCGTCCGCAGAAAGCTCAATGGAAGAGCCCGAGACAAAGGCACCCGCCGCCATGATAACCTTTGCGTCATATCCGGGCATATCCCAGGGTTCGGGGGTCACATGGCTGTCAACAGGGGCGGCCGCCTGAATCCCCTCGCAAAAGGCGATCACACCCTCCGGAGTTCCAAAGGTCACGGCCTGTATAATATCATGCCTGCTTTCTGATCCATTGGGAACCACAGCAAATCCCAGCCTTTCATAGAGATTTGCCGCAAAGATCGCCCCTTTTAGTGCACCGGCAGTAACTGTGGGTGCCAAAAAGAAGCCCTGATAAAACTGAGGGAGTATGCCGAGGGATGCCCCGACCTCCTTTCCCAATCCCGGACTGGTCAGGCGATATGCTGCATTTTCCACACATTCCTTCTTACCAACAATATAACCTCCGATGGGCGCAAGCCCCCCGCCGGGATTCTTGATCAGAGACCCAACCACCATATCCGCCCCCACATCCGTGGGCTCAATGGTCTCCACAAACTCGCCGTAGCAATTGTCGACCATACAGATCACATCCGGCTTGACGGACTTGATAAATGCGATCAGTTCTCCGATCCGTCCGACGGACAGAGTGGGTCTTGTCTGATATCCCTTCGAACGCTGGATTGTGACCAGCTTGGTTTTTTCATTGATTTTACTTCGAATCCCCTCATAATCAAAGGCTCCGTCCGGCAAAAGCTCCACCTGACTGTAGCTCACCCCGTATTCAGCCAGTGAGCCCTTAGAAGGTCTGATTCCTATGACCTCCTCCAGAGTATCATAGGGCTTCCCCACCGGGGAGAGCAATTCATCCCCCGGTCTTAAATTACTCATAAGAGCCAGGGCCAGGGCGTGGGTTCCGCAGGTGATCTGCGGGCGCACCAGTGCACTCTCCGCATGAAAGGCGCTGGCGTATACCTCCTCCAGGGTATCCCGTCCAAAATCATTATAACCATATCCGGTGGTGCCAAGGAGGCATGCCTCGCTGACCTGATGCTTCTGCATGGCCTGCAGTACCTTAAGCTGATTATATTCCGCCACCTGATCAATGGCCTCAAACCGCTCCTTCAGACCAGAAAGAACCTCACGAGCATATTGATAAACCTCCTCGGAGATGCCCATCCGAAGATACATCTCTTTCATTTCATTCATAAACCTATTTCACTCCGATCACTTTTTCTCTTTTCAGTACTTCCAGCATATACTCCAGAATTTTATCTTCCCGATATTGAAAATCCGGCTTATGGATCCAGATTACATCCTTTTCTCTTCGAAACCAGGTGAGCTGTCTTTTGGCAAAATGCCTTGTGGAAAGCTTGATCTTTGCCACCGCCTCCTCCAGACTGCATTCCCCTTCCAGATAGGCCAAGAGCTCCTTGTAGCCAAGCCCCTGCATGGAAACCATATCCCGGGTGCACCCCATTTCCTTTAGTCTGCGCACCTCCTCCAAAAGCCCCTGCTCCATCATTTCATCCACTCTCTTTTCTATTCTTTGATAGAGAATGTCTCTGTCATCATTTAAGACAAAATAGCAGGATCGGTAAGCTCTCTCGCGCTCTCGCTGCTCCTCGTTATGCTCGGAGATTCGCTGTCCCGTCAGATGATAGAACTCCAGTGCTCTTATAGTCCTCTTTATATTATTTGCGTGAATGCTCTCAGCCGAGGCCGGATCCACCTGCAAAAGTCTCTCATGCAGAGCAGCTGCTCCCTTCTCCCTGGCAAATTCCTCCAGCTCCCTTCGAAATTCAGAGCTTTCCTCATTCTCCGTGAAATCCACATCTCTCAGAAGTGCCTGAATATAAAAGCCGGTTCCCCCGGTCACAATGGGAATATGCCCCCTCTCGTAGATGCCGGTCAGGGCTTCCTTGCAGAGCTTTTGGAATACCACCACATTAAAAGAATCCCAAGGCCTTAAGACATCGATCAGGTGATGGGGTATCCCATCCATCTCTTCTTTTCTGATCTTTGCCGAGCCAATATCCATATACTTATAGACCTGCATGGAGTCGGCCGAGATGATCTCCCCGTCAATGGCTTTGGCCAGTCCAAGGGAGAGCTTGGTCTTCCCCACAGCTGTGGGACCGGTCAAAATGACCATAGGATTTATATTATGCTTGATCTCATGGGATGTGTTTATAATGTTTTCACCTCCATCGGTCAGATAACACGCTTAAACTTCCGTTCCATCTCATATTTTGAAATTGTAAAAATAGTCGGTCTTCCGTGGGGACAGTGATAGGGATTTTCAAGAGTCAAAAGCTCATCGATGAGCTCCTCCGCCTCTGCCTGACTGATCCTGGTGTTCCCCTTCACAGCGGACTTGCAGGCCATAGTGGCGATCACTCGATCGATTACCTTGGCGCTTTTTTGAGCCACTCCTGCCTCCAGTTCATCCAAAACAGCCAGAAACAATTCCTTTTCCCCGTATCCAAACAGATCTACCGGAACACTTCGAAGACAGTATTCCGTACCACCAAAGCTCTCCACCTCAAATCCCATATCGGCAAAGACTTCGCTGTATTCTTTTAACACAGCCTCCTCCTGTCCGGAAAGGCT
>CACXDS010000235.1 GCA_902766425.1 uncultured Lachnospiraceae bacterium | reverse complement strand
CGTATCGCCGGTGCTAATTTTGAGATCGATGGGGTAAAGTATCAGCTGGATGTGAATGATGGCCCGAACAATCTGCACAGCGATTTTGAAAAGGGATATCATAAGGCAATCTGGGACGCAAAGGTGGGAGAGAACAGTGTATGCTTCTCGCTGGAGGATACGGATGGCAATATGGGTTTCCCCGGGAACAAGAAGGTTCAGATCACTTATACATTGGATGAAAAGAATGGTCTTGAGCTTCACTATCATGGCATCAGTGACAAAAAGACGGTTTTGAATTTTACAAATCATACTTACTTTAATCTGAACGGACATGACAGCGGGAGCATTGAAGGGCATGAGTTGACCTTAAATTGCAGCAGATATACTCCTGTTGTGGCAGGTGCGATCCCTACGGGAGAACTGGCGCCTGTGGCCGGCACCTTTATGGATTTTACGAAGGCTAAGGTGGTGGGTAAGGAGATCAATGAGCCCTGGGAGCAGCTGCTTCTCACCAAGGGCTATGATCACAACTGGGTGATCGACGGTGCGGACGGTACCCTGAGGCATATCGCTACCCTGAAGGGGGAGAAGAGCGGCAGGGTGATGAAGGCATATACCACGCTTCCCGGAGTTCAGTTCTATGCGGGCAACTGCATTGCACCCCAGAAGGGCAAGGACGGTGTGATGTATGGGCCGCGGATGGGGCTTTGTCTTGAGACCCAGTATTATCCCGACACCGTACATCAGCCGGAGTTTCCTTCCTGCATTTTCGGGCCAGACAGGGAATATGATTCTGTGACGGTGTATCGCTTTGAATAAAGAAGAAATCGGTTTTAGGTTGAAAATGAGCGTGATGGGAAATCTTGTCGATTTTTTTTAAGGATCGGCCGACAAAGATTGATAAAATACCTCCTTTGCCAATGCTATGATGTATAGCAAAAAGGCACGGGAGGTATTTTTTATGGAATTGCCAAAAAACATTACGCAGATCGGTGAGGCGGACGCAAAGTGCAAGATCTATGTGGAGGATTATGTGGTCTCCTTTCTGAAACAGCTCAATCCCATTGCACGGGACAAGACCATGGCGGCAGCCCTGTACGGAAGAAAAAAGACAGAAGAGGACAAGACTTATCTCTTTGTTTATGGCGCGGGAAAGCTGGATTTTATCCAGAAGGAGACAAGGCATCTCTCTCAGGCGCAGATGCAGGAGATCGAGAGGATCCGGCGACAGTATTTCGCGGATTATGAGTTCCTGGGATACCGTATCTTGAACGGGGAGATGGTGGATGGCTTCCATATCTGTGAGCAGGAGATCTGCAGATATGTGTCGGGCTACGCACAGTTTTATGAAAACAACGAGGCCATGCTTACATATATGCTGGAATCCAGACAGGAGGACGCGGCTCCGGAGAGCGTTGACAGCGAAAAGTATGATATGGTGCGGGACAGACAGGAAAAGCGCAGGGCAAAATTTATTCAACACAAAAAGGAGAGCGGTAAGGAACCGGATGCGGATCGGATGATCGGAAAGGCGCAAAAAAGAGGGATGCAGGCGGCAGCAGCTGCGCTGCTATTGCTGGTTGGTGCCTTGGGTGTATCCATGAGTCCTTCTGTGACGAAACGCGTGGAAGGGGAATGGGACAAGCTTAAGACGGAGTTTCAGGACAGAAAGCTGCCTTCTGGCGGGGAGGAATCCGAGACTTATGAAGCTGCCGGAGGAACTGGGGTCGGTGAGCAGATTGAGATCCTGACTGCGGATGACACATTGACAGAGGCAGTGCAGGCAGAGAACGAAAGGCATGAAGCAATCCCGGTCAGCGGAAGGGTGGAAGTGGTAGTAAATACACAGGAGCAGGAAGAGGAAAAAGCAGATAAGGATCGGGCGGGAAATGGCGCAGAAGAAAATGGACAGGCAGTAAATAGTCAGGCAGAAGCTGAGAAGACAGCGGAAGGTCAAACGGGAAATGGCGCAGAAGAAAATGGACAGGCTGTAAATAGTCAGGCGGAAGCTGGGAAGACAGCGGAGGGTCAAACGGGAAATGGCGCAGAAGAAAATGGACAGGCTGTGAATAGTCAGGCAGGAGCTGAGAAGACAGCGGAGGGTCAAACGGGAAATGGCGCAGAAGAAAATGGACAGGCTGTAAATAATCAGGCAGAAGCTGAGAAGCCGGAGCAGGAGGCTATGGGACAAGCGGGGAAGGAAGAGGAGGGCACCGGGCGGACGGAAGCAGGAAAAGACACCAAACCGGATGCCTATATTGTCTGCAAGGGAGATACTTTGACAGGGATCAGCCTTCGAATATACGGGACGGAGAGTCATGTGAAGGAAATCTGTAAGCTGAATCGGATCCAAAATCCGGACGCAATTCAGATCGGTCAGAAAATAATGCTGCCATAAAAATATTTTCCCCTTTTATACAAGAAGTGTGCTATACTATTATCACTCTTGAAAGTACGAGTGAGGAAAAATGGCTGAGATCAAAAATTATGATGATGAGATCAATAAAAGAAAATATGGCAGGTCCGAGCAGGAAAAGGAGGAGAGAGCCTATCAGTGGCATAGAACCTGGAAATGGCTTCGATTTGTGCTACTGGCTGTGGTACTGATCGGCGGGGCTACCTTTGTCTATTTGCGCTATCGCGGAAAGATTTATACCGGATATGAGGTGACACATAGTATTGCGAGGACAAAGGTGGATGGAGCAACGGATGTGAAGCTGGGGAGCTCTGTTCTTACTTATAGCCAGGATGGTGCGCACTGTATTGACATCAAGGGGACGATGACCTGGAACCAGAGCTTTGAGATCCAGGATCTGAAGCTGGTTTCCTGCCAGAATATGTCTGCAATCTGTGGCTACAATGGGCATAATATTTATGTGCAAAGCTCCGAGAAACAGCTGGGGGAGATCCAGACCAATCTGCCTCTAAAAAATATTGCGGTCGCGGGAAACGGAAGAGTGACGGCAGTATTGGAGGATACGAATGTTATTTGGATGAACACCTATGATCCGGATGGAAAGAATGTCTATGAGGGGCAGTTCCACATGAGCCAGAGCGGATATCCCTGTGCTCTCAGCTTATCGCCCAGTGGGGAGCTTCTCGCTGTGAGTTTTATTTTTGTGGAAGAGGGAAATGTAGTGAGCAATGTCGCCTTCTACAATTATGGACCCGTGGGAGACAATCAGAGCGATCAGCTGGTGAGTACCTATACCTATCGGGATATGCTGGTTCCGGAGATTCATTTTATGAGCAACAGTACGGCTTTTGCGGTTGGGGATAATCGACTGATGTTTTATTCCGGCGCGCAGGTTCCCACTACCAAGACGGAACATATGCTTGACAGTGAAGTGAAGGCGGTCTATTATGATCAGAATTATGTGGGGCTGATCTTTGCATCGGATCGTTCGGAATCAAGATATGTACTGAAGATTTATAACAGCTCGGGGGATAATGTTTTGAATCATTATTTTGATATGGATTATCTGGGCGTGTTTTTCGAGGAAAAAAATTTTGTGATATACAATGCAACGGAGTGCAATGTCTATACAATGTCGGGTATCCGTAAATATGAAGGCAAATTTGACAAGGCTGTCAGTTTGATGCTTCCCACGGATATGCCCTTCCGTTATAGGCTGGTGACAGAGGATTCCATTGATCTGATCCAGCTGAATTAAGAGTTTATTCCTGGAGTGGGCCTATGGGCAGAACCTCCGATACATCGGAGATAGCACCGGCATTAAGCGATTTTTGAAAAAAATGGAAAATTTTTAAAAATGATGTTGACAAGTGAAAGCCTCCGTGTTATTATGGTTAAGCTGTCGCAAGGAAATAACAGCAACAGCAACATGATCGCAAGGCT
>CACXDS010000234.1 GCA_902766425.1 uncultured Lachnospiraceae bacterium | reverse complement strand
TCAGCCTTCATCTTGTCGATGAGCTGCTCGAAGTACTTCTTACCAACTTCCATAACAACGTCGGAGAACATCTGGATGAAACGTCTGTAGGAATCATATACGAAACGCTCGAATTTGGGATCAGGGTTGCCGGCGATCATAGCTGCAACTACCTCATCGTTCAAACCAAGGTTCAGAATGGTGTCCATCATACCGGGCATGGAAGCTCTGGCACCGGAACGAACGGAAACGAGCAGAGGGTTCTTCAGATCGCCAAACTTCTTTCCGTTGAGCTCCTCCATCTTTGCAACATACTCCATGGTCTGACCCATGATCTCGTCGTTGATCTTGCGACCGTCCTCATAGTACTGGGTACAAGCTTCCGTTGTGATGGTGAAGCCCTGGGGAACGGGAAGTCCGATGCCGGTCATCTCAGCCAGGTTAGCGCCCTTACCGCCGAGAAGATTACGCATGGTCATGTCGCCTTCGCTAAACATATAGACCCATTTTTTTGCCATTTGTTTCTTTCCTCCTAAAATATAGTTTTGATATGAGGGAATTCCCGAAATGGTACGAGACTCCCTTATAAACAATTTGTGGCGCGCTTCTTTCGTATCTGCCCCGACTTCCCATCCGAAAGTTTGTCAAAAAAATGACAATTCACCCGAGAATCAGAACTTGTCTGCCTTGAGCGCACATGACTATCATACCACAAAAAGAGGAAAAAACAACCAAAAACTTAAAAAAAAGCTTATTTCTTTCCTGTTTTTCATGTAAACGCTTACAATATTCCCGGCAATTATTGGCAAAATGTGAAGATAAGATACCATGAATTCTTATGTCATCGTTCCTGCTTCTGGCAACAGGAAATAATCAATTTCATTTCCCTTGTCATTTTAATTAAAATGGGTTATGATAAGGGCATCTTATTGTTTAAAAAGAGGTTTACTATATGAAAATCATGCCAAATCGCTTGGACAGGGCCTTTTTTATGCATCAAGCAGAATATGAGAAAAAAGCCTTGGAGATACTCCGGTCCGGTTGGTATATCCTCGGAAAGGAAGTATCCTCATTCGAAGAGGAATTTGCTGCGTATAACGGAAGCAGATACTGCGTAGGACTTGCCAGCGGATTGGATGCATTGTGGCTCGCCTTTCGCGTTCTTGGAATCGGTGCGGGGGACGAGGTCATTGTTCAAGCAAACACATATATCGCCAGCGTCATGGGAATTACAATCAACGGGGCTACTCCCGTCTTTGTGGAACCGGATGAATTTTACAATATCAACACAAGCATGATTGAGTCCAAGATAACATCAAAAACGAAAGCAATTTTGGTGGTTCATCTGTACGGACAAGCTGCCAACATGTCGGACATTTTATCCCTCTGTCAAAAGTATCAGCTTCGCTTAGTGGAGGATTGCGCCCAGTCTCACGGGGCTGAATACCGCGGCAAAAAGACCGGGACCTTTGGGGATATTGGCTGTTTTTCGTTTTATCCCTCCAAGAATCTGGGGGCCTTTGGGGATGCAGGCGCTATCCTGACAAACGATGAAAGCATCGCTCATGCAATGAAAATTTACCGAAATTACGGCAGTGAAAAGAGATATTATAATCAGGTGGTCGGTGCGAATTCCCGCCTGGACGAGCTTCAGGCAGGACTCCTGCGAGTCCGTTTGTCACATTTGGAGGAATTAAACGAGGAACGCAGGCTAATCGCCTCAAAGTATCTTGATAAGATCAAAAATCCTCTCATCCATCTTCCAAAAACCATGGTGCACTGCGGACATGTATGGCATCAGTTTGTGATCAGATGCAGTGAAAGACAAAATCTGATCTCCTACTTGGAGGAAAAGGAAATCGGCACCATCATCCACTATCCGATCCCTCCACATCTGTCAGAAGCCTATCGCTATTTAGGGCATTCCGCAGGAAGCTATCCTTTTACGGAAGAATTGGCAGACACTGTCTTATCCATTCCCATGTATAACGGTATGACGGCTGCAGAACAGGATTATGTCATAGAAGCGTTGAATCAATTTTAAGAGGAACAGGAGACTCGATTTGAATAATATGGATAACCAAAAGAAGAACATAGATGAGCAATACCGTATTTTTGATTTTCGTGACTTTGGTGATGAGCGGGGCAAGCTATATGTGATCGAAGGAGAAGGGATGGACATTCCCTTTGACATCAAAAGAGTCTTTTATATGTATGATTCCGACAGCACGGTAATTCGCGGACAGCATGCCAACAGAGAAACGGAATTTGTGCTGATCAATGTTAGTGGAACCAGTAAAGTCCGTATAGACAATGGCACCGAATCACGCATCATTTTATTGGACAGACCGGGGATCGGACTGTACCTCTCTTCCATGCTCTGGAAGGACATGTATGACTTTTCGGCAAACTCCGTCCTGCTGGTGCTTGCCAGCAGGCATTACGATCCCAACGAATATATTCGTAATTATGACGATTATCTGAGGATTCTTAACCATCAATCACAAGGAGCCGCCAAAAATGAGTAAATTATCCATCGTGATCCCCGTTTATTATAATGAAGACACATTAATGCTACTCTACCAGGACATGAAGGAAAAAATACTGGATAAACTAGAAGACTATGAGCTTGTCTTTGTAGATGACGGATCCGGCGATCGCTCCTGGGAAGTCATGAACAAAATTCATGATCTCGATTCCCATGTAAAGCTTCTGCATCTCTCTCGCAATTTTGGGGAGCACGCAGCATTGCTGGCCGGATTATGCGCCTGCACAGGTGATTGCGCTGTGACTAAGCAGGCCGACCTTCAGGAGGAATCCACCTTGATCCTTGATATGTACGACCGCTGGAAAAAGGGCTACAATGTGGTTTTAGCCATCAGGCGTTCCCGGGACGAAAATCCCGTAAAGGTCTTTTTTGCTAATCTCTATTATTTTATGATACGAAAATTCGTCAACAAGGACATGCCCGCCGGCGGCTGCGATTGCTACCTGATCGACCGGAAGGTCATTGAAGTGCTTCGTTTACTCGATGAAAAAAACTCCAGTCTGACACTTCAGGTCATGTGGGCAGGCTTCCGCACAGACAAGGTTTATTTTGATCGTAAAAACAGGGAAATAGGTAAGTCAAGGTGGACGCTTGCCAAGAAAATCAAGCTTGCCATGGACTCCATGATGAGTTTTTCTTATGTACCCATTCGTATGATGAGTTACATTGGCTTTTTATTTGACATTTTTGCGATCATTATGCTCATCAGTGTTCTGGTCGAATACTTTACCAAACAAGTTCCTTTGATTGGTTGGTCATCCCTAATGTGTGTCATCCTTTTTTCTTCCGGTTTAATCCTCTCCATGCTCGGCATATTGGGAGAATACCTCTGGAGAACTCTTGACGCCTCCCGAAAAAGGCCTCCGTATATTGTAGAAGAGGAGATCCCAAGCGATGAAGAAAACTCAGAAAATTCTTAAACTGATTTTACTGATTGGCACGATCCTGGCGACCATAAAAGTAATATTTGTCGATTATTCCATGGACGAAGAATATCAATTACTCATGTCCTATCGGCAATTATCCGGAGATTCTTTATTTGGAACCATGTGGGAGCCTCATCAGACCTCCGCCTTTTTATGTACCTTTCTCCTCCGGCTCTATTATTTAATAACCGGTACTTATACCGGTATTGTTCTTTTTTTGCATTTTTTTACAGTCCTCATTCAATTTGCCCTGTGCTTCTGGCTCTATCATGTTCTTTGCCGTTTTATGGAAAAGGATTATAGTTTTTTGATCAGTTTGGCGTCCTTTCAGCTGGTTCCAAAGCTAATCCAGATTCCGGAATTCAGCAACCTGCAGCTTTGGTTTTTGATGATCTTGACGCTGTCTCTTCTGGAGTATCAGACAAACGAAAAATATGCTTTGCATTCTGTGTGGATTTTGCTTGCCGGAATTGCCATGTCGTTAGAAGTACTCTCCTACCCCTCTTCCTTGCTTTTATTTCCTTATGTGCTTATCCATCTCTATATCAGCTCTAAGAAATCATGGAAGAGTCCGATCCTCCTTTCCCTCACATGTGCCGGTTGTGCATTAGTGTATCTTGCAGTTATCTTTTATAGAATCAGTCCCTCGGATTTCATCCGAAATTTAAAGTATATTGTCACTCTCGATTTGACACACGACTTAACGCTGTCTGCAGGCACTCGACTCCTTCTTCTATTGAAACAGTTGTTTGAGGAAGTATCACTTGTGCTTTTGTGTTCGCTTTTTTCTTTATTTTGCCTCCTTCCATACTGTAAAAAAACAGGCGAAAAACTAAAGGACCAGAGGATTTTATTTGTCGCCTTAACAGTCCTGTTTTCAGAATTCCTCCAATTGTTTTTTTGGCTTGTTCTTCAATTCTGCTATGAGAAACCACAGCTTCATCTGTTTACATGTTTAATGGCCGGAATCGTATTGTGGAAAGATGCCGGCAGCAAACAGCATTATCTCTCTTTTGGCATTCTTGCCTCTGTCATCACGCTGATGGCAGTTGTTTATGCTAGTGACCTCAGTTTTTATTACAGTATACCGCACGCTCTGTTGGGAAGCGTCTTTTGCCTGGTCACTCTTGTGTTCGCCCTGTCAAATCGTTATCCTTTGACCGGACGCCCTCTGATCCTGTTTTTACTTTGTAGCTTCGTTATTGTCAGTATGGTTGGCAAGGGCTTTACCATACGCGGCGGAAGAGGAAACAATATCACCAGCATACGAAATGTCATGAGAAGCGGTCCGGCCATCGGAATCTTTTCCACATATATGTGCTGTCACATAAACGACATAAACAACAAAGACTTCCAAAAATATATCAAGCCCGGCGAAAAGGTATTGATTGTGACTAATCAGGTTCACGGACCGGGTACCACTCCATACATGGTTATAGATGCCGAAATCTGCCATTTTTCCATTGTTGACCCTACAAGCTACGACGAGCGTCTTCTTACTTACTGGGACTTATATCCCGAAAAAGAACCAAATGTGATCGTTGTGGACTG
>CACXDS010000233.1 GCA_902766425.1 uncultured Lachnospiraceae bacterium | reverse complement strand
ACTCCAATACCATTGATTGGCAGGACCCATGAGGTCCTGTTGTACTGAACGCGGCGTTACCGTCGGCTTTTATGCGCAACAAGGCCGTCAAGCATATACCATGCTTGCATGGGCGCATATTTGGCTATGAATGCGACAATCGGGTAAGGAAAGGGGTTTCCTTCTCGATTTTGGGTGGCAGAGCTTAGAAGGTCACCGGGGGAGGAAGAAAAATGGAACTGATTTTTCAAAAATATTTATTTGAAAAACATATACTGGTGAACAGCGCAGTCAAGGAGGAGTCTCATACCTTTGAGACCCTGTTTGCTCTGGCAAATCTGTTTGGTATATCCGTCACATCGGGCAAGGAGCTGGTGCAGGAGCATATGATCTCACTGGCCTCCGACATGCTTGGGGTGAAAGTGCCGGAGCCCTTTTATAAAGGATTCCCGCAGAGCGTCCGGGAGCTCTCTCCGGATCAACTGCTCTTTGATCAGCTGGTGCATTATACCGTAACCTATGGCTACGGTCATTTTGCTGAAGCCGGGCATTCCCTGTTTGAGGAGACCTTCCATAAAATGGCCTTTCAAGAGAAGTGCGAGATCAAGGAATTTGAGATCATTACGGAGACGGAGGCAATCAAACGCCTGGGAGAGTATGCGGAGAACCTTCTGACTTCTACCAGACCTTTGAATGACAGTCAGTTCGCACTGGTGCGGGATTATATTAAGACTTATCGCTATCCTGTGAAGCAGTGTGCCTCCAAGCATACAGCTGTCCGTCTTTTGATTTCGCTTAGAAGCCTGCGGTTTGCCAGATTCCTGATGCTGTCCGATGTGATTAAGGTGGTGGAGGAGCTCTATACCTATGGCTCCGGGGACTTGAGAAAATTAAATCTGCGCAATCAGGATCGTAAGCTGATCACGGAGCTGATGAATGAATTGTTTGCTTATTCCCACTGTGATCTCATCAATTGCTATGAGAAAAAAGCGCTCTGGTGTGGCCTGCTGCATCATATTCATTATCAGCCGAAGTGCGAGCAGGCGAGGGAGTTTGTGGAAGCTATGCGGAGCAAGGGGAATAAGTCCGTCTATTCCGCATTTGAGAAGGCCATGAGCGAAGGAGATATCCGCAGGGCAGTTGAGGTGTTGAAGAAGGGCAAGGGAGCGGGTGCATTGCTCCGGAACCTGAACTACATCGTCAGCCGGATTGAAAAGCCGGAGGACCTTACCTTTACACTGGAGTCCATCGACACCAAAAACAATATCATCCTGTTGCAGCTGCTTTTGAATTATGCCAAGGGGCAGGATACCGTAAAGCAGTCGGGGAGGAGCTTTCGCTTTGTGAAGCACGGGACCATGCGCGTTCACATGGAGACGGAGGAAGAGATAACTCGCAGGAAATCCGTCCTGTCCCTGGGGCAAAATGCTGCGATTTCCGGCTTTGTAGAGGAAAAGCTGCAAAATAACCTGAAGGGGAAGCTGGGCAAGGTCTATGTGGAGGAAGAGATGAAAAAGATTGCTCTGCCTTTGCAGGAGAGCGCTTCTCAAGGGGGCTTTGGCGTCCTGACTAAGGGCTCCAGGATTCCAATTCCCGAGGGGAAGAAGATCCGTGCCTTTACCTATTGGGAGAAGGTTAATGACATCGATCTCTCCGTCATCGGTATTACATCCAACGGAAGCCAGAGGGAGTTTTCCTGGAGGACCATGGCGGCTCATCAATCCGAGGCTCTGACCTTTTCGGGGGATGAGACCAGCGGCTACCATGGGGGCTCCGAGTATTTTGACATTGATCTGGCGGCGTTCCAAAAGCTTTTCCCGGATATCCGATACCTGATCTTTTGCGACAATGTTTTCTCCGGCTCCAATTTTGATAAGTGCTTTTGCAAAGCAGGCTTTATGATGAGGGATCTGTTGGATTCCGGCGAGATCTATGAGCCTAAGACTGTGCAGACGGCATTTCGGATTGATTGCCCCAGCACCTTCGCCTATCTCTTCGGAGTGGATCTAAGGAGCAGGGAGATGATCTGGCTGAATGTGAGCAGGACCGGCAATACCATTGTTGCAGGTGAGACAAAGATGACCTTCCTGTTGGATTACTTCCATACGACAAATGTGATGAATGTGCATCGCTTCTTTGAGATGGCGGCGATAGAGCTGGTATCGGATCCCGCAGAGGCCGATCTGATCGTCTCCGACCGGGCGGAAACCTGGCAGCGAGCCATCGGAGGAGTACAAATGAACGGCAACCCCGGCCTACAGACAAACGGCAGCGCGTGTGCGACAGCCCCTGTCCGGGCAACCGACAGTGCAGGAAGGAGCAGAGTCCAGGCTATAATGTCCGGTGAAGGCAACCTCATCTCGGGAAAGGATAAAGAGCATCCGGGCAAGGAATGGATCCACAGCTATGACTTTGAGAAGCTCCTGGCTCTCATGAATCAAAAATAGAATTTCTAAGACACTATTGACATTTTGAAGCTTGGAAAATATAATAATAGTGTCTTTCCTCGATAGCTCAATGGTAGAGCACTCGGCTGTTAACCGAGTTGTTGTAGGTTCGAGCCCTACTCGGGGAGTACGATCGGGAAGTCATTTGGCTTCCCGATTTCCGTTATATGGCAATTAGGAGGGGATATGAGCACTTTATCAAATGTGGAACCCAGAAAAGTATTTGCATTCTTCGAGAGAATCAGTCAGATTCCCAGAGGATCGGGCAATGTAGACGGAATCAGTAATTATCTGGTGGAGTTTGCCAATGAGAGAGGTCTGGAGGTCTATCAGGACGAGCTGAAAAATGTCATCATCATCAAAGAGGCAACGCCGGGCTATGAAGATCAGGAGCCCATTATCCTTCAGGGGCATATGGATATGGTAGCGGTGAAGACACCGGAATGTCCGCTGGATCTGAAAAAGGATGGGTTGATTCTCCGCGTGGAGGATGATCTGATCTCTGCTGCAGGCACCAGCCTGGGCGGCGATGATGGGATAGCGGTGGCTTATGCCCTGGCCATTCTGGATTCCAATGTCATTAAGCATCCCCGCCTGGAGGTGGTGATCACTGTGGATGAGGAGGTGGGCATGGACGGTGCCAGAGGGATTGACATCTCCTTCTTGCAGGGCCGCAGACTCATCAATTTGGACTCCGAGGAGGAAGGTATCTTTACCGTGGGCTGCGCAGGCGGTGCCAGAGTGGATTTCGAGGTGTCCGGTGCAACCGAGAGAGTGAAGGGCACTGCTATTACCATAAAGATTGCCGGCCTGCAGGGCGGGCATTCCGGCGTGGAGATCCACAAGGAGAGAGGAAATTCCAACCAGATCTTCGGCAGAATTCTGGAGGAGCTCACCCGGGTTTACCCTGTGCGTCTCGCCAATGTCAAGGGAGGAGAAGCGGATAACGCCATCGCCCGTGAGACCACCGCTAAGCTCTATTTTGTGGAGGAGCAGAATCATGTTGGGGATAGGATCTCCTATCGCCGGGAGGGCATTCATGACCTCCTCAGTGACATAAAGAAATCAATTTCCGAGGAGCTTGCCACCAGAGATCCGGACTTTTCCCTGACATGGGAATTTGGTAAGGTGGAAGAGGGGGCAGCCATTGTTCCGGCGGATACCCGCAAGATCGCGCTCTTTCTCTGCAGCCTGCCCAACGGTGTCCAGGCCATGAGTCAGGATATTGAAGGCTTGGTGGAGACATCCTTGAATTTCGGCGTTATGAAACAAAAAAATATTTTAAAGGCGGGCTACCTGCTTTTGAGCTTCTCGGTTCGCAGTAGTGTGGAAAGCGCGAAAAATGCTCTGATCAGAAGACTTTTTGCCATCGGCAAGCTGGCCGGAGCAAAGTACAGGATGCGCGGGGACTATCCCGGCTGGAAGTATCTGGTAAAATCCCCTCTTCGTGATAAGATGATCCGAGTATATCGCGAAATGTACGAGGCGGATCCGGAGATCGTTGCCATTCACGCCGGTCTGGAGTGCGGCTTATTTATGGATAAGCTGGAGGGCCTGGACTGCGTTTCCATCGGTCCCAACATGCAGAATATCCATACCACGGAGGAGACCCTCAGCATTTCTTCCGTGCAGAGAGTATGGGATTACCTGATCCAACTGCTGGCCACAAAGGATGAATAGCGGAGAAATTTTGGGGGAACAAAAAAGTCGTAATAATTTTTGTGAATAATTTTACTGTTTTTTTGAAAAAGTACTTGATTTTTTGTGAGTATCCGTTTATAATATCCATTGTGCTTCGGGGTGTGGCTCAGCTTGGTTAGAGCGCCGTCTTAGGGAGGCGGAGGTCGCGAGTTCGAATCCCGCCACTCCGATTTTT
>CACXDS010000232.1 GCA_902766425.1 uncultured Lachnospiraceae bacterium | reverse complement strand
TACCATCGACAGTAATATTGCCTACGGGGATTCCAATATCAAGCAGGCGGATGTGGAGAAGTTTGCCAGATATTCCGCAGCGGCTGATTTTATCGCAAAGATGCCTGAGGGCTATCATACCGTTGTGGGTGAGAGGGGCGTGGGCCTTTCCGGCGGCCAGAAGCAGAGAATCTCTCTGGCCAGAGCGCTTGCCGTCCGCCCCGCCATATTGATTCTGGACGATACCACCTCGGCAGTGGATATGGAGACGGAGAAGCAGATCCAACACAGTCTGAAGGAACTGGATTTCCCCTGTACCAAGATCATTATTGCCCAGAGAATCTCCACAACGAAATCCGCGGACAAGATCCTGGTGATCCAAAACGGCTGTATTGCAGAGTGCGGTACTCACGATGAGCTGGTGGCAAGGGATGGCTATTATGCCAGCCTGGTAAAGCTGCAGACAGGCGAGGATGAGCAGATCCGGGCCGAAGTTGAAAATCTGAAGAAGGGAGGTGAGGAGTAATGGCCAACAAAAGAAATACCTATAAAGAGGACGAGGTCTTGGAAACTCCCTTTGAGCTGCGCCATCTCCTCAGAGCCTCCGCTTATATCAAGAAATATACGGGAAAGATGATCCTGGCGCTTATTTTAAGCGCCATCGGAGGGATCATGGGGCTGTTTTCCCCCATGCTGACCCAGAGGGCCTTAGACGGCGCCATCCCCAATGCGGATTATGGTCAGCTCTATCTGCTGGCGGGGCTGCTGGTGCTTACCTTTGTCATCGGGGTGGTGTTTACCACCATCCGTTCCAGGATCATGATCGGTGTCAGCCAGAACATCATCTACGATATCCGGAAGGATCTGTTTGAACATCTTCAGAAGCTCTCCTTCCAGTACTATGACGACAGACCCCACGGCAAGATTCTGATCCGTGTGGTAAACTATGTGAACTCCGTGTCCGATATGCTCTCCAACGGACTGATCAATGTGGTGCTGGAGACCATGAACCTGATCTTTATCGTGGTGTTCATGCTGCTCACTGATGTGAAGCTTTCTCTGGTGGTGCTGGCGGGCGTGCCGGTGCTGATGGTTTTCCTTTTGTGGATCAAGCAGAAGCAGAGAAAGGCATGGCAGCTGGTTTCCAACAAGAACTCCAATCTGAACGCTTATCTTCAGGAGAACATCGTCGGCGCCAGGATCACCCAGATCTTTGCCAGAGAAGAGGAAAACGCCGAGACCTTCGCGGAGCTTTCGGAGAATTGCAGAAGGACCTGGATGCATGCCCTGCGCTACAACAACCTGGTCTGGCCCGGCATTGACAGCATTTCCGTGCTGGTGCGCGCCGCCATCTTTATTTTCGGACTGGTGGTATTCGGCGGCAATACGAGCCTTGGTATCATTTACGCCATCTCGTCCTATGCCTCCAGATTCTGGCAGCCCATTATGAGCCTTGGCAATATTTTCAACAATTTCCTGAACAATATCGCCTATCTGGAGCGAATCTTTGAGACCATGGACGAGCCCGTGACGGTGGCGGATGAGCAGGATGCAGTCGAAATGCCGCCCATAAAGGGAAAGGTGGAATTCGAGCATGTGGATTTCAGCTATGAGACGGGGAAACCCGTGCTGAAGGATCTTTCCTTTACGGTGAATCCCGGAGAGAGTGTGGCTCTTGTGGGCCCCACCGGTGCAGGCAAGAGTACCATTGTCAATCTGATCTCCAGATTCTATAATGTGAATGGCGGCAGAGTGCTGATCGACGGTCAGGATGTGTCGAAGGTGACGCTGAAATCCCTGCGTTCCCAGATGGGGATCATGCTGCAGGACAGCTTTATCTTCTCGGGCACCATTGAGGATAATATCCGATACGGTAAGCTGGATGCCACGGAACAGGAGATCATACAGGCCAGTAAGGTGGTCTGTGCGGATGAGTTTATCCAGAGATTCCCGGATGCGTATAAGACGGAGGTGAAGGAGAGGGGATCCCTTTTGTCCCAGGGGCAGAAGCAGTTGATCTCCTTTGCCAGAACGCTGCTTTCGAATCCCTCCATTCTGGTGCTGGATGAGGCAACCTCCAGCATCGATGTCCAGACGGAGCGGGCCTTGCAGCAGGGGCTGAACGCCATGCTGAAGGGGCGCACCTCCTTCATTATTGCCCACAGGCTTTCCACCATCAAGAACTGTGATAAGATCATGTACATTGATGACGGCGG
>CACXDS010000231.1 GCA_902766425.1 uncultured Lachnospiraceae bacterium | reverse complement strand
TTCATGAACAACAGTGCCATAAAAATCTACAAATAAAGCCTTTATCATTATCTCTCTCCAACCAATTTACTGTTAATCTTCTACCCCAAGAAGATCAAACCTATTATTGCATTATCCTGTAAGATATTTTGACAATTATTCTTTAAACATTTTTCCTTTATTTTAGTATTTCACCAAGCCTGGCAATAGCATCCTCATATCCCGTAAATAAAATTCCTGCAAATCCAAGTTTTTCAGCACTAAGCACATTTTCTTCTGTGTCATCTATAAACACGCACTCTTCAGCTTTCAGGTCATACCTTCTCAGCAATGTCATATATATATCCGGATCCGGCTTTGCGATACCTTCTCTAAATGAAAAAATGCAACCATCGAATCTCTCTATAAACGAAATGCAATCGTAACACTGCTCATATCCTGCCGGTGTAAAATTTGTAATGCAATAAAGCTTATAACCGGCATCCTTCAATGCATCTATCCACTCTTCGGTATAGTCATACCTACCCATTATTCCCGAACATGAATCATAGGCTTTATGTAATTCTTCCCGAATATCGGGATCCATACTGAGGAAAGCCTCTATAGCCTCCTCATATGTCAATTTTCCTTTTTCATATTCTGTCCAATAAGGCGTCATCGCCGAAGCTTTGATAATTCTTTTTATCA
This sequence comes from uncultured Lachnospiraceae bacterium, assembly GCA_902766425.1. Taxonomy (GTDB): domain Bacteria; phylum Bacillota; class Clostridia; order Lachnospirales; family Lachnospiraceae; genus Acetatifactor. Next base: position 2,813 of record CACXDS010000231.1, on the reverse strand, counting down.
TAGCTTCGTCAAACCCTTTTTCTGCAAGAAATTCCTTAAACCTGAACGGAGCAAGGACATTGCTTATATCAAAGACTATATTCTTTACCATTAACTTTCTCCTACTCATCAGAGTCTTTACGCTTTATTAAACTTATCCTTCCCATGCATATAGAATCCATGTGTAACGACAGCTACATCCACATCGTCATTTCAGATCATTTCCATAAAAGCTAATTCATTTCATACACGATCAGTCCGACTTCTGTAGGGTGATCCATGATGATCACATTCTTCCCCGCAGGCTTGTATCGGAGCAACATGCTGGTTACCAAAAGATCTCCCGCCCCTGCAAAGATCTGACAGACGCCGATTATCATAAGCAGAAAATTACCCGTGATGACGCCGGCGATACCAAAGCCCAGTCCAATGATCGTTGCAGGCATCAATGATCCAAGAATGTACATGCCCTTTGTAAGGGGGGCCTTGCTCGTACAGTATGGGGTTATTTTCTCTTTGATGAAGCCAAATTCAATGTCCTTAAAATGATTTTCGGTTCCTATCGCCCAAAAGATGGCGTGAATGCCTTCGTGAATGACCGCGAGCACAACGCCGGAAATGGCAAAGACAAACAGTCCTATCATCCACAGAAGGAAATTATTCTTTATTACTTCTATCGTATCCCCCATCCCGTGCAGCATCATGAATAGAATAACTATCACCGCCGCGAAGGGAAGCGGGTACAAAAGCCCTGCCGTATTCGCTTTCTCAATGCTGGTTGTCAGGTCATGTCTGACATAGCCTTCCGCAAAAAGCTTTTTCTCCCTTTGCTTCAGCAGTTCCGCCCTTCTTATCTCAGCCTGCGTAAGCGTACGCTCCGTCTTTTGTTCCTCACTCATTTTTGATTTATCCCCCTTATTGTATTAATATTCTTTTTTTATCGCATACTACATCGTAATCTCATAAATCGGCGCACCATCTTCATCAATCACAAGCCCTGCCAATCAAATCTGCCTGCGGCCAACATATGTCTTCCCTTTTACACTCTTAATACACTCCCAACAAACCGGATCGATCGCATATGTCAACCGATTATTTCATGGATGCGAGTAGCAAAAAGGTTAGCCAGTATCTCAAATCCATCATCTGTAGGATGTAACCCATCATAAGTCATCCAGGCTGCCTCTATCGGATATGGATAAGGATCGTTCTCAGGTGAAAATGGAATATCAATATAATCGGGATAAACCAAATCTTCCAGATGATTTCCTCTTCTGACTCGTTTGAATCGAACCGCGTTTTCCGGTGTAAAGCCGGACAAATCGTGGCAATTAACCGTCGGGATATGCTCCAGCTCACAACACCTGAGGATTGACGATGAAAGGGACGACAACATCTGGCCGTTCTCCGGCATATAACTTCCCTGCGCAATATTATTAAAATCCCATAGATATACAAAATCTGTGCGTTCGACCGGATTACCCACAATAATCCTTGCCTTAGGCGCCGCCTCTCGAATATGATCCAAGAGGATTCCAAGGGTCCCGAGGATTGTCTGAGCATTTCTGTTTATAAAATCTGTTTCTGTTCCTATGGGAATGCCCTGATGCCAATCATTTGTTCCAAGAAGTACTGTATAGAGATCCGCTTCAGGAATCGCCTGTGTAATCCAATCCCGGAAGGTAGAACCGTTTATCCCTATATTCTTTAGCCGGAGATTCGGGATCTTTTCCAGTATTCTGGACAAGTATCCTTTGGTGACTCTATACCCTGTTTCATCAAGATGGTCATTCAAGTATGTGAAGGAATCTCCGATAGCACACCAGCGAATCTCCTTTTTATCATTCATTTCTTTTCTCCCTTAACATCAAATAATTTCGTCAGTTCTAATTTTACTAACAATTGTCCCTTGTCAAGTTACACCTTTGTTCCAAGTCTCGGAAATCTTCACTTTATTCCAGTCCCATGACTTTCCCGTAGCTCAGCACAGCATTCCTTACGCAGTCCTCACAAGGGCAGAGCACCTTGCCATCAACAATACTCTTTAAATCCTTGCATCTCGTGGCACCGCAGCGCTCCTTAAAGTCCTCCTGTATTTTTCTGGTCAGGGGAAGGGTTCCGGCCCCTTCCGTCTTCAGTCCCGCGATCATCCCTGCGCCAATCAAGGCACCGCAGGTTGCCTCCAGATTACCCATGCCCGCGCAAAATCCCGCTGCCACCTGCTTTAATTGCTCCTCAGTCAAGCTTGTCTGATCAGCCAGTGCAGCCGTCACGGCCTGGGAACAGTTATATCCGCCCCGCAGCTTTAATTCCACTGCCTTCTCTGCTCTCTCCCGAATCGTCATCCTCTTCTCTCCTCTTCTGCAAATTTCCGTATTTTATCTACGATCCATCCGGCGCCCTGCAAATGTCAATGGGCACAATTCTCTCTGACACTTTCCGTCTCGTCGGCCTGCTATGTTTGTCAATGGGAATGAGCCTACATGACACCTTTCTCTGCCTCGCCGCCCTGCTTTGTCTGCCAATGGAAATGGTCCTGCCTGAAACCTTATCCCGCCGTAATGACCTGCTTGGTTTTCTCGGGCCCATAGACATTTGTCGGCACATAGCTCATGTTGAAACGCTTTCCGTCAACCCTGGCATAGCCATTTTCAATTTTTGCTGCGGCATAAAATACAGATGTCCCCATCATTCCGGTCTTTTCATATTTGTCATCCGTTCCGGCAATAACCTTTGCAACGGTCTCGATGGCCTCATCCAAAATGGATGCGTCAAAAACCTCATGACCGCCATACATCATGTCAAACTCCGACTGATGCTCCTTCAAGTGCAGG
>CACXDS010000230.1 GCA_902766425.1 uncultured Lachnospiraceae bacterium | reverse complement strand
TTCGGGCTTTTTGAATGCATTTTACTTGGCGGCGATCAAGTCAAAACCGTTTAACCAATACAGGTTTTCAACGGAATAGAAAAGCTCCTCGTAAGACCTTTCGTAGATCTCGTGCTGCTTTTTGACGAAATTCCAGAAGGTATCGCTGCGCCAGGGATGATTCATTGATTTTCCCTTGTGGTTTAATAGGACATTATCGCAAATGGTTTATAGTGCCACTCTTAATTTTTTTAAAAACCTATTGACGTTTTGCAAAACTTAATGTATAGTGTGTATTACAAGGAGCAATACATAGAATACAACAAATACAAAATATAATTTGTCTTGCCGCGGTAGCGGCGGAAAGGAGCAAAAAATGCCCGAATTAAAAGAAATGTTACCCTTTATCATTCCCATTGTGATCGCAGAGGTGATCCTGCTGGTATATACGTTGCGTCATATCTTTACCCATGATCATTATAAGCGTGGAAGCCGGGCCCTTTGGGTTGTGGTTACACTGGTTGGAATGGAGTTTATTGGACCGATTTTGTATTTCCTCTTAGGAAAGGAAGATGCATAAGATGAATGTACTTGAGATTTCTGGATTGGAAAAGAGATTTGGAGAAAAACAAGTGCTTCGGGGCGTGGAGTTGACCGTCCCTGAGAAAAAGGTGTACGGGTTTGTGGGAAGAAATGGTGCCGGAAAGACTACCACGATGAAGATCACGCTTGGTCTGCTGGAGGCGGATGCAGGAACCGTGAAGGTTTGCGGGGAGAGCGCTCATTATGGGAATACGAAGACGAACCGTTTTATCGGATATCTTCCGGATGTGCCTGAGTACTATTCCTTTATGACTCCAATGGAATACTTGAAGTTTTGCGGTGAGATCACCGGACTGCCGGCAAAGGAAATAAAAACAAGAAGCGAGGAGATGCTTCGACTGGTAGGCTTGGGAGAGGAAAAGCGTCGCATCAAGGGGTTTTCCAGAGGCATGAAGCAAAGACTAGGCATTGCGCAGGCGCTTCTTGGAAGACCAAAGCTTCTCATCTGCGATGAACCGACTTCGGCGCTGGATCCCTTGGGACGCAAGGAGATTTTGGATGTCCTGGTGGCAGCGAAGGAGGAGACAACGATCCTTTTTTCTACCCATGTGCTATCCGATGTGGAGCATATCTGTGATGAGATGGCTCTTCTAAATGACGGGAAGATCGTGATGCAGGGGAGCATCGAGGATGTAAAAAAGAAGCGCAGAAGTAATGCCATGGAGATCGAGCTGGAAAAGGCATCTGACGCAGAAGAAATGCTAAGGGTCTTTGGCAAAGGACAGCAGAATAAGGAGCCTCAGATGCTGACGGTTTTGCGGCCAGGGACACTTCTTTTGGGCGAACCGTCAATGCAACCTGAGATCTTGCGGTATATGGCAGACCATGAGATTGCCTTTGCAAGGATGGAGAAGCGAGAGGCAACCCTGGAGGATATTTTCTTGGAGGCGATTAAAGAATGAGAGCTTTTTTGAAGAAAGAATGGATGGAGATGACAAGAACGGGGAAGCTCCTCATCCTATGTATTCTGTTCATTATGTTTGGAATTATGAACCCGGCTATTGCGAAGCTGACGCCCTGGATCATGGAAATGATGAAGGAGTCTATAGAAGAGTCCGGATTTGTCATCGGGAAGGTTACCGTGAATGCCATGACAAGCTGGACGCAGTATTATAAAAACGCATTCATGCCAGTGTTGGTGATTGTTTTGATGAGCAGTGGAGTCCTCACAAATGAATACCAAAGCGGTACGCTGGTTCAAGTGGTGACGAAGGGGCTTTCGAGGAGAAAGATCTTGCTTTCGAAGATGATCTCGGTGTATTGCACTTGGACGGTGTTGTACATGGCCCTGTATTTTGGCGTGACATATGTGTATACGATATATTTCTGGAGTGAGGACAAGGTTGAGGATCTATTCGCTGGCATCATTTTCTATTGGCTGATGGGGATGTTTATCTTAGCACTTGTGCTTTTGTTCTCAACCATCGCGAACAACGGCGGCCAGGTTTTGATGGGGACCGGCATCGTATATATGGTGTTGTTCTTCCTGAATTATGTGCCAAAGCTGCAGAAGTTTCTGCCTTTCCGATTGATGGATGGCTTACAGCTGACCATGGGGAGCCTGAAGATGGAAGATTTTATCCCGGCGCTGATCACCTCAAGCGTAAGTATTGTTGTCTGTGGTATGATAAGTATAGTCTTATTTGACAAAAGGAGGCTATAACATGGGAAATATTGTATTTCTGATCATCATGGGATTTGTGGCTGCAGTATTCACGGGACTTGGTGTTTGGGTCTGGAATAAAAAAGAGCCGGCCAATTTTTGGACCGGGCAGGAGTTTAAGCCAGGAGAGATCCGTGACATAAAGAAATACAATCACTCCCTTGGAATGCTTCGGATCGCATTTTCGGCGCTGATCTGGATCACGGCCATCGTGGGAAGTGTCTTTGGAGGGATGATCGGTTCGATCTCCATGATTGCATGCTTTGGCATCGGGATCCCAATGCTTCCGCTGGTCTATAATGTGATCTATAAGAAATACTATGATCCGAAGGTTGCAAAGAAAGGGTAAATGAGGTTACTAAACAGTAAGAAGGTAAGGGTGATGAAATATGATCATAAGAATTGATGAGTTATCGGATGTTCCGATTTACATGCAGATACGAAATCAGATCGTCATGGGGATCTCCAGTGGCGAGCTTGCGGCGGGACAGCAGCTCCCGACGGTCAGGGCTCTGGCAATGGAGATGGGGATCAATACCATGACGGTGAGTAAATCCTACCAACTGCTTAAGACGGAAGGGTATATCATGACCGACCGTAAGAATGGCGCCCGCGTAAGGATGGAGATCAAACAGCAGGGAGAGATGCCGGAGGCGAATAAGACGGAGCTTCGGCGTATCGTCTCCGAGGCGAGGATCTCAGGGGTGCCCAAAGAAATGGTGCTAGGTCTTGTTGAAGAGTATTATGACGCTGCTGACAGAAGATAAGTTGTAAGCTTGTGAAAGAGAGGTTAGTTATGTTTGCGATGAGTTTTGGTCTTATCATGTTTATTTGTATCGTTCCTAGTTCGATCCTGATGTTTTTCCAGTGCTATCCGGGCGACTGGAAAAAGCGTAATCTTATCCTTGGCGTTAAGAATCGAGAGGAATACAGGACTGGCGAAACGCTGGAAGTCGTAGATAAGATCTATGCAAAATATCGGGGAGCAGGACTGAAGATCGTGATCGCGACTTGCGTGATCTCATGTCTTCTGCTTTTCTTAAAGGGCATGACGCTTGCTACGACTGTGTGGACCACATTTATTATGGTGGCACTATTCGCAGAAATGATCCCGCTGTTTCTTGGAAATAAAGAGATGAAGGATTTAAAGCGTCGTCTTGGACTTGGCGGAGAGACCAATGTGACCTATGTTGACCTTAGCAATGCGGGAGCGATCCGTACGCTTAAAATGCCCCAGGTGGTGGCACCTCACATTGTCAGCCTGCTGGTTTTCCTCGTAGCGCTGCTTTCTGACCTGAAGGTGATCCCGATGGAGCATGGCTGGACGGCCGGATATTTCATTGGCACGGGGGTTGCACTGATGTTCTGGCTGGTAGGTGTGATAATCACTGCCATTGGATATGCCATGGATCGTAGCAAGAATGAGGTAATCTCTAAGGATAGCACCGTGAACGCAAATTATAACCGCGCGAAGAAGAAAAATATGTCAAATTACGTGGTCATGTTTCTCTGGACCAACGCTATTTTCACCGCTATTAGCATTGCATCCTTCTCGGTTGCATATTCAGAAGTACTCTTCATGGCATCAATTGCTATTTACATGTTGCTTATCATGGGCGGTATGGTTCTGTATGTACTTCGAGAAAAGAAGGTAGAAGAGCACTATGCGAAGGAGTCTAAAGTCTTTGAGGATGATGACGATCATTGGATCTTGGGCTCGATCTATTACAATCCCAAGGATAAGAGACTCAATGTAGAAAAGCATGTGGGCGTTGGCGGCACCGTAAATTTTGCACATCCCATCGGAAAACTGATCGGAGTTTTGGGTGCATTATGCATCGTTGCGACATTTGTTGCCGTTATCATGATCGGCATGATGGAGTCCACGCCTATGAAGCTTCAGATCGAAGATGGAAAGGTTATCTGCCATCATCTGTATGATGAATATGTGATCGACATGGATGACATTGAGGAAGTGAAGTATTTAGATGGCACTGGCATGCGCATGTCAAGGGTTTCTGGCGTTGGCATGGAGACACTCCTGAAAGGAAACTTCGTTGTGGATGGTCAGGGCGGTTGCAAGGTTTTCCTTTGGAGAGAGAATCAGTATATTATTATGATCAAGACCTCCGGACGCACCTATTATGTTAACAGTAGTTCCGTAGAGGATACCATGGAGATCTATCAGGAAATCCAAAAAAACCTGGATTAAGCGGTCATTTCATAAATTGTGTATGAAATTGAAAAAAGTATTTTGAAATTTTTTCAAATTAGGTATGTCAACCGTTTTTGAAAATGTCCCGAAAAAAATGAATCATAAGCCCGGAAGAGAAGGCATTCACTTTCGGGCTTTTTGAATGCAT
>CACXDS010000229.1 GCA_902766425.1 uncultured Lachnospiraceae bacterium | reverse complement strand
TTCCGAGGAGGAGTCCACGGAAACAGAGTCGGAGGAAGAGGAGGAAAATGAAGAATGGGTGGAACTCCCGGACGGCGGCGAGCAGAACCCCATTGGAGAGCGAGAGGTACAGGAGGAGAAAAAGCAGAGCTATCTCACCGGGCAGTGGAAGGATGAGAACATTGTTAACCGCAGAAACATTGCAGTGATGATCCCCAATGGTATGTACGCCGCTGCGGGTCAGAACGCTCCGCTCCTGAAGCCCTACGGTCTCTCCAAAGCAAGTATTATCTATGAGGCTCCTGTGGAGGGCAGGGGGACCGCTCTCATGGGGATCTTTGAGGATTACGACAACCTGGAGATGATCGGGCCTGTTGATTCCAGCCGTGATTATTTTATCTACCAGAGTATGTCCTTTGATTCCATCTATGTGAACTGGGGAATGGCCAGGATCTGGACGGAGGAGCTGATCAATTCCAATCGTGTGGACAATATCAGTGCACCCACCGGCGGGATCGCTAAGCCCTGCGAGGATGTTTTCTTCCGGGATGAGATGATCATTCCGGATGCCAACAAGAATAACAATGGATACATTTCCATAGAAATGCTGGTGAAGGCCATAGAGGAGATGGGCTATGAGACGGATTACCGCGAGTCCTTTGAGCAGGCATTTCTCTTTGCCAATGATTCTCTGGCAGCCTATGAGGGCTATCCGACTATCACGAAGATCTGGCCCGGCGGAACGCTCAAAAATGCCGGAGGCTACGGTAATATGGGGGATCTGAATCCTTATTTCGAGTACGATCCGGAAAAGCATCTCTACTATCGCTATCAAAACGGGGATGCTTTGCGGGATAACTGGAACCAGAAAAAGATCGGAGTCACCAATGTGGTCTTCAAGTTCTGTCACGGCGAGGAGAGAATGCCGGACGACGCCAGATATGATTTCCTGGCCTTTGGGATTCATGGTACCGGAGAGTGCTGTGTGTTTACAAACGGGAAGATGATCAAGGGAACCTGGTCGAAGGCCAGTGACCCCGGGGCGGATTACCTGTATGATGAAGAGGGCAGACAGATCGTACTCAATCAGGGAAAAACCTGGATCTGCTGTATCTGGAAGGAATTCGGTCAGTTCGCTGTATATGAGGAATAAAAAGAAACGGCGCGGCGCCGCTGCTTATCGCAGAACATCGCCACGTCGTTTTTTGTTTGTGATCTTGTTGTGATACATAAAGTGATCGGCCACCTTGATGAAATCGTCCAGGGTCTCCTGGGGCTTGGGGACATCCATGTAGGAGCCAAAGCTTACATGGATCTCATAGTCCTTGGTGTGGCCGGAATTAAAGCGGACCATTTCCTCCTCCACACTGGAGAGGCATTCCTGTCCCTTCTCATCGCTGTTCTTTGTGCCGATGACATAGAACTCATCGCCTCCGGTCCGACCGAAGATATAGCTGCCGCCGCAGTATTTGGAGATGGCGTCGGCTATTTTTTTGATAGCGAAATCGCCCTCAATATGTCCGAATCTGTCATTGATCTTCTTCAGATTATCCTTATCCAGAACAGCCATGAAAACCGGAATCCTGTCACGACGGGCATGCTCAAACAGCTGGTCCCCGTATTTGGTAAAGCCGCCCCGGTTATAGAGCCCCGTCAGTGCATCCTGCAGGGAAGTGCGCTGGAGCTCGGAGATCATTCGCTCCATCTTGTCATAGACCAGAGTTTCATAGATCTTGTTAAAGACAATGACATCAAAATGGAAGTTGCAAAGGCCTGCCGGAGCTTCGTCCTCGAAGCGAAATGCCTCGTAGCCCAGACAATGATCCAAAAAGTGAAGAGGAGTAAAGTACCAGGCCTGGGGTGTATCGTCCGTAAATTCCGCAGGGATCAGCAGCTTTTTGTCAAAGGGGATGTTTACATCCGGCATCGGTACGCCATCCTTCATGGCGGTGCGTATCTCCACTTGATCCGTATAGTCAAATAGCTTCCGGTCCAGAGTTAAATTCTGATTGAGACAAATAGCAAAGCTCCGCAGATGACTGAAATGCTCCAGATAATCCGGCAGCATTTCGGATACCTCTTCCATTGTTTTGGCGGCAGCAAGCTGGCTGGACATAAAGCTGAAGGCCAGAGAGCGGTCATTGTCAAGCTGCAGGCTGTCGTGATGATCGCGGCGCAGACGAAGAAGCTCCAGATCGTTGGGCGTGACACAGCCACAGGACTCCCGCAGGATCAATTTGGACTCTAATAAGATCCTTTGAGGTGTCTGAAGCTTTCCCTGTTGGCGGTGGATCAGCTGTACTGCTTCGCTGCCCATTTTTTCAAAGGGCGCGCAGGCTGTGGTCATAGAGGGCGAGAAAGAGATAGTGGAATCCAACCCGTCATAACCGCTGACACAGATATCCTCCGGAACCCGATATCCGCGGGAGATGAGCTCACTGGCTACTGCAACAGCCATGTAGTCATTGGCACAGATAATGGCCTCGGGCGTCTCTTCACCGGTCAAAAACCAGTCGCAGGCAGCAGGGCCTTCAAATTTCCAGAAATCTCCGTAGAAGCACTGATGCTCCCCCACAGGCAGACCATATCGGGACATGAGGTCCTTAAAGCATTGCAGACGCTCCTCCGCATCAATGTGGGATTTTGGGCCGGTCATGAAGCAGAGCCTGCGGAAGCCGTGGTGTTCCACAAAATGCCGGATGACACTTTCCATGCAGGTGCGGTTATCCACCAGCACACTGTGAAAGCCGGGCCAGTCGATCCTCATGCGGACCACCGGGCAGTTACATCTGGACTTTACGGTATTGACCAGTCTTTGCTTACTATCTTCGTTATCCATGGTGTCTAAAACCAGGATCATGCCGCAGAGCTCTTCATAGGGAGGAAGCTGATAGAATTGCGTATCACCGAGACGGAAGAGTTCACTCTGTCCGTAGCTGCCGTGAGAGGAAAAAAGCGCAACATTATAACCCAACTCCCAGGCACTGCGGATGATACCGTTGCAGAGCTTGTGTTGGAATTCGTTGGCTGTATTTTCGGCGATCACGCCAATGGTTTTCCTCGAGTTAAACAGCATACGGATGCCCTCAAAAAGTTACGATAGTTTCAAAATCAATAGTATCAAATTTGGTGGGTAAATGCAATAAAATTAAAGCGAATTTATCTAAGGCAATTTATGAAAATTGCTTGCTTTTACCTATGAAAAATGCTAGAGTATCCTCAAAACAGAGTGTCTGTTATTTCCAATATGAGTCAAGTCTATTTCCTATCACTTTTTCGGAAAATCCATGCTTTCCACAACCAAACAAAAGAGGGGGCTTTCTGAAAGGGTTATATATGAGGAAATACAAATAAGGGATGGAGGACATGCTACATGATACATCTGCAGATTTCAAAGGATAGCTCCAAAACGCCGTATGCTACCATTGGCGCTGCACTTGCGGCACTGCCGGAGGACAAGGCACAGCCTGTGATCCTGACATTGGATCCCGGGATTTATGAAGAGGTTGTGGAAATTCGGCGATCCCATGTGACTCTGCGGGGGCAGGGGAAGCCGGAGGATACAGTGATCCAATTCGGCAATTATGCCAACATGAAAATGGAGGACGGCAGTAAGCGGGGGACCTTTCGAAGCTATACCATGCTTCTGGACGGGGATGGGATTACCTTGGAAAATCTGACCGTTCGCAATACTGCCTTTCCCCGGAGCAAGGTGGCTCAGGCCTTGGCGCTCTATGCGGATGGTGACGGGATACTGGTGAAAAACTGCCGCCTGGAGAGCTTTCAGGATACGCTCTTTACGGGGCCGTTACCGCCCACACCCAATATTCCGGGGAGCTTTGTGGGGCCGAAGGAGTTCGATGAACGCAGAGTAGGGCGACAGATATATGAGAACTGCGTCATAACGGGGGATGTGGATTTCATCTTTGGCAGCGCCATGGCTAAGTTTTACAGATGTGAGCTTGTTTCCCGAAATGCCGCTGCAAAGGCGGATCAGGCGCCGGAGAGTGGAATCCTGGGGTATGTCACTGCAGCCTCCACACCGAAGGGATATCCGGTGGGCTATGTCTTTGAGGAGTGCAGGTTTTCCGGCGAGGAATGCCCGGAGGGCAGTGTTTTTCTGGGGCGTCCCTGGAGAAATTATGCCAAGACCGTGCTGATCCGCTGTGAGCTGGGAGCCCATATCCATCCCTTGGGCTTCCATGACTGGAATAAGCCGGAGGCTCATGAGACCATTTATTACGGGGAATTTGAATGCTATGGTCCCGGAGCGGAACCTTCGGGGCGGGCCGATTATGTCAGGAAGCTGACAGAGCAAGAGGCGAAGGAATGCCTTGATTTCTTTTTGTTGCGCGAATGAAGGGATGAATAGTTTACAGATCCCCATATCTATGATACGATAAATTGAATTTTTACGGAATGTGTCAAAAGGGGAAGCTACCGGGAAGAATCAGATGATCGGAGGATGAGGCATGGAAGAGAAAGCGCGGGATACCTTGATCGAATTAAAGCATATCAAAAAGGTATTTGAGGATGGCGTGACAGTTATAGAGGATTTGAGTCTGGAGGTGAAGAAGGGGGAGTTTGTGACCCTCCTTGGTCCCTCCGGATGCGGAAAGACCACTATTTTAAGGATGATCGGAGGCTTTGAGAAGCCAACCTCCGGGGAGCTGCTCCTGAACGGCAAGGATATCAGCAGCCTGCCGCCCAATGAGCGCCCCATCAATACCGTATTCCAGAAATATGCCCTTTTTCCGCATCTGAATGTGTATGACAATATCGCCTTTGGCCTGAAGCTCAAGGGCCTGGATAAGAAGACCCAGGAGGAAAAGGTAAAAAAGGTGCTGGATATGGTGGATCTGGCGGGCTTTGAGAAGAGAAGCATCAGCACGCTCTCCGGCGGCCAGCAGCAGAGGATAGCCATTGCCCGGGCCATCGTGAATGAGCCGGAGGTACTCCTTTTGGATGAATCTCTCAGTGCGCTGGATTACAAGATGCGCAAGGAAATGCAGCTGGAGCTGAAGGAGATGCACCGTAAGCTGGGGATCACCTTTATCTTTGTGACGCATGATCAGGAGGAGGCCCTGACCATGTCGGACAAGGTGGTAGTCATGTCCGACGGTGATATCCAGCAGGTGGGAACACCGGAGGATATCTATAACGAGCCGGCGAACCTGTTTGTGGCGGACTTTATCGGTGCCAGCAACATTTTTAAAGGCAAGATGGTGGGCAAAAAGCAGGTGGAGTTTGGCGGCACTGTCTTTGAGTGCGTGGATGACTATGATGTGGATACCCTGATCGATGCAGTGGTCCGTCCGGAGGATGTGGAGATCACAGAGGCCGGAAAGGGGCAACTGGAGGGGGAGGTTCTGACCTGTGATTTTAAGGGGATCTTCTATGTGACCAACGTGAAGACGGATAGGGCAGAGGTGGAAATCCACAATCTGAAATCCTTCCGCACGGGGGACCGGGTGGGCTTAAATATTGCTCCGGACAGCATTCATATCATTCCCTATGATACCTCCATCAATCATTATGAAGGAAGGCTGGACAGACTTCTGCCCGGCAGAGGCTTTATGATTGTCTTTGAGGACTTTACGCTGCAGGATATCCCGTACAGCGCCATTTATCCCGGAGCCAGGGAGGCGGATGAGGGTCATGAGCTGTTGGACGAGAAGGGACAGGAGATTTCCTGGCAGGGGGCCGGGGTGGTGGTATCCTTTCTTCCGGAGGATGCAGTGCTCAGCGATGACCCCGAGGCCGGTTTTGTGACCGGAAATATTTTTAACTTTATTTATATGGATGATCACTATCGCTATCGCGTGAGGAGCGAGTCCGAGGAGGATTATATCGTAAACGATGAATATCTGTGGAACCACGGGGATCATGTAAGCATCAGCGTACCCATGGAAAAACTGCATTTTGAGAGAAAATAAGGATGGAACCGGGTAAGCTCAAGAATGTGGGAGGAAAAGAAATTGAAATATGCATTTTCTAGGAAACAGCTGGCAATCCCCTATGCGATCTTTCTGGTATTATTTGTGATATTGCCGCTGCTGGTTGTGATCTTCTATGCCTTTACGGATGGAGAAGGGCATGTGTCATTTCACAATTTTCTGGCTTTTTTTGCCAGCTCGAAAACGGTGGGAACCCTGCTTTACAGTATTGTGATCGCAGTGACCACCACACTGATCTGTCTGCTCATCGCTTATCCCACGGCCTATGTGCTGGCGAAGACAAACATCAGATCCGGGGATGCGCTGCTCCTTTTGTTTGTACTGCCCATGTGGATCAATTTTACCTTGCGTATCACTGCATTGAAGGAGATCCTTACACTGCTGGAGGGCAATCTGGCCATGCATCCCTTCTTGAACACCATTGTGGGAATGGTCTATGATTTCCTGCCATTTATGATCCTGCCCCTTTATAATGCGCTGGTGAAGCTGGATGACAGTTACATGGAGGCGGCGCAGGATCTGGGAGCCTCAAGGCGGCATGTATTTCTGAAGGTGGTTCTTCCCCTGTCTGTGCCGGGTATCGTCAGCGGCGTGACCATGGTACTGCTCCCGGCCATGACTAATTATGTGGTGTTGGATATGGTCTATAACAGTACCTACATTATGGGAAGTCTCATTGGCAGCTATTTCAGCTCCTATGACTGGCATAACGGCTCAGTGATCTCCATTATCCTGCTTATCATTATTGGCGTCAGCACACTTCTCTCCAATCGTTACACTCAGGGAGAGGAGAACGGCAGAGTTGGAAATCTTCGATGAATGCATTGATCTGTGTGATTGAAACGGGAGGCTATGCGGTATGAAAAGCATCGGAAAAAATATGTGGATCTGGCTGGTACTTTTGTTTTTATATGCGCCGATCCTTATCCTTATGTTCTACAGCTTTACGGATTCCACCATGATCGGTTCTGTCAGGGGATTTTCCCTGGAAAACTATAAAACTCTTTTTACCACAGAGGAGTTGATCCAAATGATCCTGGGAACACTGCTTTTGGCCATTGGCGTGGCGTGTCTCTCCACGGTTCTTGGCACTGCGGGAGCCATCGGCAGTTTTTATTCCCGAAAGCGCACCCGCACCTGTATCGAGCTTGCCAACCAGATCCCGGTGGTGAATGCGGATGTGGTGACGGGTTTTTCTGTCTGCATTTTGATGATCGCTATTTTTCATATCAAAAAAGACACCTATATCCCTCTGGTGATCGGGCAGACAGCCCTCTGCGTACCCTTTGTCTATCTCTCGGTGCTTCCCAGACTAAGGCAGATGGATCAGCAGATTTATGAAGCGGCGCTTGATCTGGGGTGTACTCCTGCAAAGGCACTTTTCCGGGTGATCATTCCCCAGATCGTTCCGGGGATCACCTCCGGCTTTATGACAGCCATCACCCTTTCTCTGGATGATTACTTTGTGGCCACCTATACCAAACCGGCCACCTTCGATACCATCAGCACCTATGTGGTAAATGCCACCAAGGGCTCCCAGACGCAGATCAAGACAGCGCTGTGGGCGCTGTCCACCATTATCTTTCTGGTGGTGGTGATATTTGTGGTGGCAGCAAACCGGGTGAAGGCGGAGGATCATTCGAAGTGATAATGACATCGGAACAATTCGGCATGCTAAGTGTGTAGCGAAGCGGAGCAAATTGGGAAGATGCCTTTGTGTTAGGCGAAAGGCAGGGCGAAATATGATGAATAAAGCACTATCTTTGGGAATGGGAGCACTCCTTTGCAGCAGCCTTTTTCTCGCGGGTTGCGGCGATGGAGGAGAAGAGGAGATCATCCTTCGGGTGGCAAACTGGGAAGAATATATGGACGAGGGAGACTGGGATGAGACTTCTGCGGTGGAGTTTTCCGACGGCAGTGTGCTCTGCCCGGAAAACACGCTGGTGGAGGACTTCGAGGATTGGTTTTATGAGACCTACGGCAAAAAAGTCCGGGTGGAGTATTCCACCTTCGGTACCAATGAGGAGCTGTATAACCAGATCACAATCGGCGATGTCTATGATCTGGCATGTCCATCGGAATATATGATCATGAAGATGATGACGGAGCATATGCTGGAGCCTTTTTCCGACGAGTTTCATGACAGAGGGACGAAAGAAAACTACTATGTGAACGGAGTATCTCCCTATATTGCAAGGGTGTATGATGAACTCTCCATAGAGGGGGAGAGCATCAGTAAATACGCTGCCGGATATATGTGGGGAACTCTGGGCATTGTCTATAATCCGGAGGAGGTGACCGAGGAGGAGGCTTCCACCTGGAAGCTTTTGACCAATGAGAAGTTTTCCAGACGGATCACCATTAAGGACAGCGTAAGGGATGCTTATTTTGCCGGTGTCAGCATTTACAATTACGATACCATCACAGAGCCCGCCTTCCTGGATCAGGCAGATTACGCGGATGAGATGTTTGCAAAGCTAAATGCCACGGATGCCGACACCGTAAATGCGGTGGAGGATATCCTGAGTTCCATCAAAAGGAATGTGTATTCCTTCGAGACGGACAGTGGCAAGGCGGATATGGTGACCGGCAAGGTGATCGCCAATCAGCAGTGGTCGGGAGATGCGGTCTATACCATCGATCAGGCCGAGGAGGATGGCGTGGAGCTCTGCTACAGCGCCCCTCTGGAATCCACGAATCTATGGTTTGACGGCTGGGTGATGCTGAAAAAGGGAATTGAGGAGGATCCGGAGAAAAAGATGGCTGCGGAGGCCTTTGTGAATTTTCTGTCCATGCCGGAAAATGCTGTGCGGAACATGGATTATATCGGATATACCTCCGTCATCTCCGGCGGAGACAGTGATAAGGTGTTGGATTATGTGAATTGGTGCTATGAGGCTGATCCGGAGGAGGTGCCTGAGGAAGAGATGGTGGAATATGATATTTGCTATTTCTTTGACCGGGAGGACGCCGTGATCACGACCAGTGAGGATCAGACCAGAAGACAGCTGTACGCTCAATATCCCCCCGCTGAGGTAATGGACAGGAGTGTGATCATGGCCTACTTCAACAAAGAGGGAAATGAGCGGATCAACCGGATGTGGACAAATGTAAGGTGCTTCGATCTGAGAGCATGGTGGGAGGGGCTGCGGTAGGCAGCCTCTCTTCTTTGGAACCGGGGAGATTTCAGAATAACCCTCCGATCAGATTGGTCAGAAGGGCGCAGATCCAGGCCACCGCGCACTGCCAGACCACTACCAGTACAGCCCATTTACGGCCCAGCTCCCGCTTGACGGAGGCCACCGCGGCCACGCAGGGGGTGTAGAGCAGGGAGAAGACCAGGAGTGCGGCTGCAGTCCGGGAGGTCATGGCAGCAGTGAGTCCGTCGCCATACAGGATCCCGAGAGTGGAGACCACGCTTTCCTTCGCCATAAAGCCGCTTACCAGAGAGACGAGGATCCTCCAGTCTCCCAGTCCCACGGGCTTCATGATGGGGACGAAGAGTCCGGAAAGCTTAGCAAGGATACTGTTTTCGGCCACATCCGTCAGATTCCAGAAGAGATCAAAATGCTGCAATACCCAGATGACGATGGTGGCCAGAAAGATGACGGAGAAGGCTCTCTGCAGGAAGTCCTTTGCCTTCTCCCAGAGGAGCTGGCCCACATTGCGGGCGCCGGGCAGGCGGTAGTTGGGCAGCTCCATGACAAAGGGGACTGCCTCGCCCTGAAAGAGGGTGCTTTTATAGAGCAGCGCCGCTAGAATGCCGACCGCAATGCCCAGAAGATACAGGCCAACCATGATCAGTCCGCCCCGTCCGGGAAAGAAGGCGTTTACAAAAAAGGCATAGATGGGCAGCTTTGCACTGCAGCTCATAAAGGGCGTCAGCAAAATGGTCATTTTGCGATCCCGCTCGCTGGAGAGGGTGCGTGTGGCCATCACAGCCGGAACAGAGCAGCCAAAGCCAATGAGCAGGGGGACAATGCTTCGGCCGGAGAGTCCCAGCTTTCGAAGCAGTTTGTCCATGAAAAAGGCAACTCGCGCGATATATCCGCTGTCCTCCAGGAGGGACAAAAAGAAGAATAAGGTTACGATAATGGGCAGGAAACTGAGCACACTCCCCACGCCGGCAAAGACACCGTCGATGACCAGGCTGCGGACAGCTTCGTTGACACTGCCTTTTTGCATGGCCTGATCCACAATTTCTGTGAGATGATCGATCCCCACCTCCAGAAGCTCCTGCATCCATGCGCCGATCACATTAAAGGTCAGCCAGAAGACAAGGCCCATAATGGCGATAAAGGCCGGAATGGCAGTGTATTTACCGGTGAGGATCCGGTCGATCCTGCGGCTCCGGGCATGCTCCCTGCTCTCCCGGGGCTTGGTGACAGCTTCCCGGCAGACCTTTCGGATAAAGGAAAAACGCATATCGGCGATGGCTGCGTTGCGGTCCAGGCCGCGCTCCTTTTCCAATTGCTGAACGATATGCTCCATGGCCTCGGACTCGTTTTGATCCAGCTTTAAGAGGCTGATGATCAGGGGATCGCCCTCCACCACCTTACTGGCGGCAAAATGAAGGGGCAGACCGGCCTGTTCTGCGTGATCCTCGATCAGGTGGCGGATGCCATGGAGACATCTGTGCACGGCGCCGCCATTTTCCGATTTGTCACAAAAATCCTTCCTCACGGGGCGTTCCTGGTAATAAGCCACATGAACAGCATGCTCCACCAGCTCGCCGATCCCTTCGTTCTTGGCTGCGGAGATGGGAACCACGGGAACGCCCAGCAGGTGTTCCATAAGGTTGACATAAATTCCGCCCCCGTTGGAGGTCAGTTCATCCATCATGTTCAGGGCCACCACCATGGGGATATTCATCTCCAGAAGCTGCATGGTCAGATAGAGGTTACGCTCGATATTGGTCACATCAACGATATTGATGATGGCATGGGGCTTTTCATTCAGCACGAAGTTACGGGAAACAATCTCCTCATTGCTGTAGGGGGACATGGAGTAGATTCCCGGCAGATCCGTGATGACGGTATCCGGATGACCGATGATCACCCCATCCTTGCGATCCACAGTCACTCCGGG
>CACXDS010000228.1 GCA_902766425.1 uncultured Lachnospiraceae bacterium | reverse complement strand
GCATGCTCCGTCAGGAACTTGATGGTGGCATCGTTATTCTTATCACTGGTCATCACAAAGAGATGGATCCAGGTGTCCGCCTGCTTAACCACATCCATCAGATTATGGATGAGGCATTCAAAAATATAGAGCTCCCGAGTGATACCCACATTGTACATTCCCTTGGGATTATCGCTTCCAAGCCTGGTTCCCATGCCGCCTGCCAGCAGCACCGCACCGACCTTGCCGGCCTTGATGGCATCGATCCCCGTCTTAGTAAAGCTCTCCCGGTTAGCCTCGATTTCCGAAAGCTCCATGGCGCCCAGAGGGGTGATCACACCGCGCTGATTCATACTCTCCTTGTGCTTGCAGGACTCGATCATCTCCATGTCCGTCGCCTCGATCTGATCAAAGAGCACCTGCTTCTCCGCATCCGAGAGCACATTCACATATTTCAGCACCTGCTCCTGTCCGTATTTTTCCACCTTGGCCTTTGCCTGCTCATAAGTCATTGCCATTCTTATCATTCCCTCCTAGCATTTTCCAAATATGCGGAATCATCACATTCCTTCTCCATATTCTACCACCTTTCTCAGGCTTTGTCCAACCTTTTGGGCGAGCCGCCCGCAAGTAAAAGCATTTACGGGACAAATTTTATCTCGATACGGTTCTCGTCCGCAAAGCTGTGCCCCCATTCCGATGCCAGCTTCTTGACGATACCGGCCGATAACTCATCTCCCTCGGTGAAGGGATCGAATTTCTTCCCGCCGTATGTTATGACCATGGACACAGTGTCCGTACTCTCGGAGTACTCAATCACAATATTGATCGGCAGTCCGCCCGCCTCCACATTCGGTAAAATATTCTGTATGGCCAATTCCTCAAAGCATAGCTGCAGATTGCGCAGGGTTCTGACTGACAGCAGATTCTTCCTGCCAAATTCCTCTATCTGAGAGACAAAGCCCACATAGTCCGCCTCCATGGATGTGATCTCAAGAGTAAGCTGCTTTAACCTCCGGATGAAAACCCGGGTCTTTTCCTTCAGAGGCGCATCAAAGATCTGCTCCGGAGTTCCATCCTCGTAGATACCGCCCTCATCCATGTAGAACACCCTGTTTGACACATCCCTTGCGAACTTCATCTCGTGGGTGACGATCATCATTGTCATGCCCTCCCTGGCAAGACTTCTGATCACCGATAACACCTCGCCCACCATTGTGGGATCAAGCGCCGAGGTCGGCTCGTCAAACAAAAGGATCTCCGGCTTCATGGCAATGGCTCTGGCGATGGCCACACGCTGCTTTTGTCCGCCCGAGAGCTCATCCGGGTAATTCTGCGCCTTTTCCGCCAGTCCGACCCGCCTAAGGAGAGCCATCCCCTCCTCATAGGCCTGCTCCTTCGGGATCTTCAACAGAGCTACAGGTGCCGCGATGACATTCTCTATCATATTCAGATTTGCGAACAGATTAAACGACTGGAAAACCATTCCCATTTTGCGCCGCACCAGAGAAATATCGCAGCTTGGATCGGTTATCACCTCCCCGTCAACTGTAATGGTACCCGCCGTGGGCTCCTCCAGCTGATTGAGGCAGCGCAGGAGCGTGGATTTTCCTGTCCCCGAAGGTCCGATGATCGAGATCACATCCCCCCTATTGATCTCAACAGTCACATTTTTCAAGGGCGTGACATTCGGATATTCCTTCCTGAGTCCTTCTATCTTTATCATACTCATAGCCTCATCCTCTCTTTCTCTTGGGACTGATCTGCTTTAGGATGAATTTCAACAGTAACGACACGATCCCGGCGAGAAGAAAATAGATCACTGCGGTGGCGATCAGCGGGAAAAACGCTTCATAGGTACGGCTTCGGATAATGTCACTCATCTTTGTCAGATCCTGAATTGCGATGTAGCCGACAATGGAAGTGCTTTTCAGCAGCGAGATGATCTCACCGCTGTACACCGGCAGGAAACGAACCGCTGCCTGCGGAAAGATAAATTTAAAAAACGCCTGATTTTCGTTAAAGCCGAGGGCCAGCGCCGCCTCCTGCTGCCCGGGATCTATGCTCTCGATGCCGGATCGCATGATCTCCGAGGCATACGCCCCAAAGTTCAGCGTAAATCCGATGACAGCCACCCAGACGGCGGGAATGCCGGATTTTCCCAGTATCACATAGTACAGGATCATCAACAGGACCACCATCGGTGTCCCCTGAAGCAGCCGGACATAGAGATCACTGATCAGCTTTGCAAGCCTGCTGCCTGTCCGTCGGAACATACAGATCAGAAACGCAAGCAGGGAACCAAACAAGGTAGACAAGGCCGTGATCAGACAAGTGGTAGCGATTCCATCGACAATCAGCTTCCATCTGCTCTCGCGGATAAAATTCTTCCGGAAGCTCTCCGCTATGCCTTCCATAAAACTCGGCTTCTCCCGGGTCACCTCCCCCTCCCTGCGCACTACCGCCACTGCATTGGCCGTATAGTAAACATCGGAAAAATCCACGCTCTCCGCCCGCTCCGGCGTGATCATGATCGTTCCCGAGGCAATATCATACATTCCGGAGCTTATGCCGGGGATCAGGGATGCAAATTCCCCATTGTCTATCGTCAGGGAATACCCATACTCTCTGCAGAAGCGCGTCACCAGATCCACCTCAAGTCCTGCATTTTTCCCGTTTGCCATATAGGAGAAGGGCTGCATCGTCGGTGCAGTGATATATCTGATCGATCCGTTTTCCCCCGTGAGGCCCGATGTATCGACAGTCTTAACACTTTCGTCCTCTCCGAACCATGTGGATATCATCTCATCATAGACACCGTCCTGATGCAGCTTTTTCAGGAATTCATTCATTTGCTCCGGCAGCTTCCTCTTTCCGTCTTTTTCAAACGCAAACCCGTAAGGGATCTCCATAAACACCTCTTTGAGATAGGTGAGGGAGGGATCCTCCTTCATGAAATCCTTTGCCGTGGATTCCGGACAGGTGAACGCATCAATGATCCCGGCTCCGAGGGCCACTGCCATGTCAGGCTGATTATTAAACTGAAGGATGTCCGCCTCCGGATATCTCTCCCTGATCATCACCTCATATAAGCCCCCGGTGATGGCGCCGATCTTCTTATCCGCCGCATAGTAGGCAAAAGGCCGATCCTCTATCTGTACACTCCTCTGCGGAATTTCCTCCGTCCTGACCATGAGACAGTTGGAGGCGGAATAAAAGGGCTGAGAGAAAGCCGCCCGTTCCTCCCTCTCAGGAGTCTTCGAAAGGGGGCAGGCAAGTAAGTCATATTTGCCTGCGGCAAGCCCTGCGAGCATACCATTCAGATCCGTATCCTCAAACCGGATCTCATAACCATAGCTGCGGGCGAAGCAATAGGCCAGATCGATGGCAAGCCCTGAAAGCTCCCCGTCCCTGATCATGGAAAAGGGAGGTGTGGAGGAGCTTGTCCCCACAGTGATCATGCCATTCTCCCCTGTCAGACCGGATTTGTCAATCTTTGGCAGTCCCGTATCCTCCCTAAGCCAAAGCGCCTGCTTTTTCTCCAGTGTCCCGTCAGCGGAGAATTTATCCAGCAGCTCATTAAACTGCTTTAATAGAGTCTGCGACTTCTCGCTCTCCCGGCCGAACATAAAGTGATAATTGTCCAGTCCTACCGGCTCCGGAAGGCTGGAAATGGCGCTGTTCTCCAGACTGGTTGCCCGGGCAACGGGTTCATCCGCCACATAAGCGTCAATGTGATGCTCAAGGAGTGCGACATTCAGATCGGAATAGGTATTAAAATACAAATACTCGCTATCCGGGAACAATTCAAGGGTAATCGGTTCAAAGGAACTCCCTGTCAGAATCCCGAGTGTTTTGCCGTTGTAATCTGCGGCCTTCGGGACAGTTACCAGAGCCTCTCCCTCCCGGGCACTGCTCTCCCCGCCCTTATGAGACAGCGCTGCCCATAATATCCCGCCCAATATGCAAAGCAATATCGTTGCAATGATGATCCCATCAATTTTCTTCGTGTTTTTCCGCATTTTTTGTATCTCCCATGCTCATATGCTCACTTACTTTACGAGCTTTTCCAGCTCCTTTTCATGCTCCCCAAGCAGCTTTTTTGCTTCTGAGAGAGAGTCCCGATTGATCTTCGCCGAGATTCTCCCGCGCAGCAGGGGCATGATATCCACCATCACCTTCCAGATCCTGTCCGCCATAGCGATGCAGTTTGTCTCCGAGAGACTGATCTGCGCCGAGAAATTATCCGCCACCGTTTTTGTGGTCCGAAGCTCCACCACACGCTTATCCATGGCATGTAATCTCTCCCGGATATCCACTTCGCTGCCGCCGGTGCTCCCCGCCTTCAGCCACCCTTCTGCGTAGCGGATCTCTTCTGCCAGGCGCTCCGCATAAATGTCATTGGTCTTCCTGAGTTCCTTCAGAAGCTGTCCCTCCTTCAGAATCTCTATCCGCTTTTTCGACATAGTCTCCTGCAATGCATCCAATCTCTCCTCCTTCCGGATCAGGTCCTCCTCCCCCTGCGCTGCAATGGAGGACAATTCCTCAAGGCATCGGAGAAACTCTGTATAATCACTCCCCCGTATGATCCTTGTGGTCATCTGATTTAACTCTGCGATCCTGTTCTGGCTTTCCAATCCGAAATTCAGAATGGAGGTCACATCATAAAATTTTACTGCGGTCCCACCGCTGCCTTTCATCCCCTCACCTCCGATTTGTCCGCCCTACAGGATGATCTTTACTGCCTAAATATTCCGCATACTTCACAACCCGGATCTCATCCTTCAGCTCAAGATGTTCAAAAAAGGCGTCTGCATCCTGGTAAATGTTCTTCCCCTGAATCCCAAGCTCATCCGGCGGACCGATCACAATAGTTCCTTCCTTGATATTCATGCATTGCCTCAGCATTTCCTCCGGCAGAACGCCTCCATACCCAATGCCCCATTTTTCCCGGAAGGGCATGGACTCCTTCACCCGCACCAGAAGGCGACGCACAAACTCCTTGCCACACAAGGGATAATAGCATTTTCCCACATTGGTAGCCTCCCCCGGGCGCTTCAGCCTGATCTCCGCAAGAAAGATCTCCCCCGCAAAGAAACTTGCCTCAAACACATACAAGTTCACCCCCATATGATTCTGTTCAAACAGGCTGATCAGATTCAGCGTCAGTATCCCCCTGTTTCGGATCTGCTCCTCCGTGGTATCCCCCGGGTATGCCAGATTGATCATCACATCCACAAACTTCTTTTCCTTAGCCCGGTCCAATCTGTACATTGTCTTAGGTGTCCCCGCCACAAAATTTGGCACATTGGGTCTGGCCCCCACCACTGCGGGTACGGATCGCCGCAGATCCATCGCCTTGACATTTGCCCTTTCCAGCTCCTTCTTCAGCTGCATAAACATCGGAAAGCCCTTTGTATAGCCGCCGTGACAATACCGGATTGCCTCATCAAGCGGCGCCCCGGCAAAGCTCTCCGGCATGTAGGCGCTCTTTGGGGAGGGAAATACCTTCTCATTCACTTCCGGATCCTCGGACAGCCAAACCTCCAATTCTGTCAGAGAATTGAAATCAACCCGATAGACCTTATATACTTTTCCTGCGCAGGATAGCGCCGTGGATCTGATCTGCATTATGTTCTGTTCCCTCTTTTTCGAATGGTATCCACCTGATCGGAAAACAGCCGGAAAATATCATTCCTGACATGATCCGCCTTCATGAGCTTAGCCATCTCCTCCTGCAAAAATCCCAGATACTCCGGCTCCTTTGTCTGAACAAACTCGTATCGCATGATCTTTTCGGGTGTAAAGCTGGTATTGTCCAGATATTGCCTGATCCGGAAGGCATCTCTGGTGGTAAAGATTCCCGGGGCAGGCATTCCGGAAACCTCGCTCCAACGGCTGGTTGCGCTCCGGAAATAACCGGAGAACTCAAACCACTCCGGATAATCCTTTAGGATCTCCTTTTCCACGCGATTGTCATAATCCACATAAATGGGGATCATACGCTGCTGAACAGATTCTTCGATTCTCTCTCTGGTGTTGTAGTTACTATCTGCGCCACTCCCATCCGTATTGCCGGCCGCAACCACCCTGAAATTCGGATGCTTCTCCACTCTTTCTCCCCCCGGGAAGAAATAATATGCATGCTCCTGATTGGTCAGAAAGGAATTCAATTTGACCGTGGCCTTGGCATTTCCGTTATCCAGCTCATCGCAAAAGGCAATGCCCCCATATTTATACAGCCTGTAGAAATTTGACTCATTATAATCTCCTGTGGCTGTCACATACCCCAGAATATCATACTCCTCGTTGATATATCCGATGTCCGTGCATTCCAGGTCAAGAAGCTCTCCGATCTGCTTTATCATATAGGTCTTTCCGCAACCGGAGGGACCGATCAGATAGGGATTGACCTCCTCCAGGACAGCGGTGATCACATCGTCAAACATCTCATGAAAGAGTTCTCCCTGCGCCATACGACGCTGCTTTTCCTGCATCACAATGTCAAATCTCTCCCGGAAGGGAATGCTCCTATCGAGCAGTGGATTAACCGCAGGAATGGGCCTTTGCTGTCTGGGAGGTCTTGGGCCGCGGGGCTCTGGCAAAATCGCCCCGTCATGCTCCGGGCCGCCCGGACCCGGCTTTCCTTCCCCGGGCTTGCCTATCGGCTTTCCTATCTGCTCCGCAAACGGCGCTCCCTGTATGACCTCTTCTCTACCCAGCCTTTCTATCATGGAATCGTTCAATATCGAGAGCCTCTCGATCTTAGCCAGAAGCTCCTCATCCTCGCGCGCCCCCTCGGCAAAGCTTCTAAGCGCCTTGTCATTCGCAGCGCAATTCCTGACTCTTCTGATCAGATCATCCGCCTCCCTGCTAAGGGAAGCGATATCCGCGGAGGCTGTGGCTGTGATGGCCTTTGCCCGGGCCTGATATTTCACAACCTCCGACTCTGCGTCCGCAAAAACCTGTTTCAAAAACAGCTCCTTTTCCAGATGAGCCGCCTGTTTTTGTCCATCCTCATATTCCTTGATGGCTGCTTCCAGCTCGCTCTTGGCGTTGGTGGCCTTGGTCTCCAGAAAGGCCTCCGCGGCCCGGCAGATCTCCTGCGCTCTCCCATCCAATTCATCCGTCAGACGCTCCAGTGTCTGACATCTCCGCTCCAGAGTTTCCAGCACGGTTCTGCCGCTTTCCAGCGTCATGGAAGCCTTCTGTACATTCTTTTCCACCTGCGCCAGCCGCACGGGATCCACATCATAGATGCCGTGACTGCGGCGTACCCGGTTTAACTCCTCCTCCATGACTGCCGTATAATCCCCGGGGCTGATCCTTCCAAGGCGTTCCGTCACTTTTAAGAGATGCGTCAGATAAGCGCGGTCATCCACAAGCAGCTCCCGTATCTCCAGAGCGTACCTTCTGACCTGTTCAAAAATCTGACGCGCATTTTTCATGGGTGCGATCACCTGCATCAGTGTGAGATAGTTATTCTTATCGCTGAAGGAATAGAATAAAAACAGATCAAAGTATTCCCGCAGGATCAGAACATCTCCTCCCAGCAGGGACTTAAATACCGTCGCATTCCTTTCAAAGTCCGGCGTATCCTCTCCCAGCATGAAAAGATCGTCATAGATCCCCTCCGCCTTATCCAGCATTGCCTCATAATCCTCTGAATCCGCGCTACTTTTTCTGATCACATCCACCACATCCAAGAATAAGGACATGGGCTTGATCCGGGTATCCTGCTGACCGTCCTTCACTCTCTCCAGTCTTTCGGCAAATCTCGATAAGCCATAGCTTCCCTTTCGTCTCGTCAGTTCATCGATGGTCCTGGCAAACCGCTTCTGTATATTGCCATTTCCGTTATTTGCTTTCTCCAATACCGTTCCCCCATCCTTTCGGTGTATTTCCTTTGTGCAGGCAATCATCCCATCCGGTTTTGCATTCCCTTGCTCATCCTGTCACAATTTAGAACTGCATGCTAAATTGCTCCTTCGGTGCTTGCCCTTTGCTCATGTCGGTTTCTCCCAAAATATCTCCCGGAGTATTTCTCGCGCCATATGGAGGAGCCCGGCGCACCCGGCTCCAAAAGGTGCAGCTCCGCAGCATCCTCCCGCTCGTACAATCTCAGAGCCGAGAGACAAAACCTTGCCTGCTCCCCCCACTCCTCCGGAATCTGATAGTGGCTCACATGACTGACCGTAACGCCGTCTCCTTCGGACGCATATACCCGAAGCCTTTCCCTTCCCTCTCCGGCAAGAAACAGCTTATCTCCCCACGGGAGACAAAGGGCCCGCCAATCGCCCTTTTCCATTGTCAGACGCCTTACCTCCCTTGTCGGAAGCATACCCGCTGCCTCCTCGCAGTTTTCCTCCCACTCCTCCAGGGTCCGTTCCCCCTCCCTCATACTGTGGGATACCACTGCCCGCTCCTGATCCATCCGAAGGAGAAGACTCCCCCGGATCAGAAAGAATCGATCCTCGTAAGTGGCCGCCATACCATAATCTCCAAACCGTATGAGAACCTTCAACGGATTCCCCGGCTTTAAGACATTTTGAACCGTCACCTCGTAGCTACCCTCCACCGTTTCCAGGATCACAAAAGGGAACCGCCTAAGCTGCTCTTCCATCACAGCCTCCAGAATCCCCCTGCCAAACCATTGCCCGGTCCGCGATTCAAACTGTATTTTTTCCTCCTTCTGCCGATAAATTCCCTCCATAATGAATTTTACGATCGGCAACACATAGAGATAAGAAAATGCCTTCGGAAGGAACGACGGAGCATCCTGCTCCTCATAATCCGCAAGGCATTTCTGAAACTCATCTGTGGGAAATACACACGCATCCTTTAAAAACCGCAGAGTCTCCTCGTCCGCGATGATCTCCTTCTCCTCCGCTTCCCGGGCATATACCTCTGCGATTCTGTCAAACAATTCCGCAAAACAGGCATCCGCATTGCACAAATTGATCACGCTGTCCCCATAATATGCAAGAACCCCCATCACAGATCCGTCCCCGCCAAAGAGATGATAGACCTTCACCATCTTCAGATCGCTGATTGTCTTAATCCGGCGCAAGGTATCCCTTTGCTCCTGCGAAATGCCCGTTTGCTCCATTGCTCCCCCCGTTTACCGATCGCCTTCCGCTCTGCAAACACATTGCAGGCAACGACTCCCCCTATCGGCGCTTTGCCGCTGTAGCTTCCAATGCCTCTCCATTATTCCATTCCGGATATTCTCCTATAACTCCAGATTACCAAAAAAATCACCCTCCGTAAAGTGGTCTGCCTGATACTTTAAGAAATAAGCCTTCATCTCAGGATGCTCCTGCGGCGTTTCGGCAATGATCGCCGCCGCATTCTCTCCGGTAAAGCAACCCAGCCCGGCAAACAGCTCATAAAGCTCCCTTCT
>CACXDS010000227.1 GCA_902766425.1 uncultured Lachnospiraceae bacterium | reverse complement strand
GCTCCCCGTTGCCGAATAGGTTCCAAGGGACGAAACCGCATTTTCTGCCGAATAGGCGATCAAACCTGCCTGTGCGGAGGTCTGATACCCAAAGGATCCATTCCCCTGAAAGAGATTCTGCACCTTGGACAGCTCGGCCTTCTGGAATGCCTCCTTGTCAATACTCAGAGTCTTGTCATCCTGAACCGTAATGCCGATGGAGGATAACTGTTTCGCATAGACACCGGTATTCCCTGTCAGGCTATTGAGCCTGCTTGCGACATTACGATCCGATACATTCCCTGCTGCCTTCACCGTATCATTATAATTCGATACGAAGCTGCTGACTGCATCGTAAACCGCATCCTTGTCTTCCTTTTCGAAGACACTGCCGGTTCCCTTCTTTAAGAGTGCGTCCGCAGAGCCCTTCAAGGCATCCGCCGAAGAATCCGCCTTCGACAGATCCGTCTTCACTGCATTCTTTTCAAAGCTGGTCTTTGCCGCAGTCTTATCCGCAACGGACTTGATCGCCGAATTGTTGCCCGTCTCGGAATAATATGCCTTCATCAGCTTGCCATAGCTGCCATTCTTAATGCTGGCGTAGTCTCCCAGCCAGCTCATGCTTGCTGCGGCACTGTTTGAGCTCTTGTTCAGCCCTGCAAACAGAAAGGATGTATCCTGCCTCATCCCAATGTTGATCGACATGCTTCTCACCTCCTTGTGTCTTGATTTTCACTCATGATCATTAACATCCTGATCATAAACATCCTATGAAGCTCCAGATAAAAAAGCATCCATGCTTTCTGAAACTCCACCTAACATAAAAATACCACATTTTCGTCAAGAAAACAAGAGGATTTTTCTGCAAACACCAAAGCTGTAAACATCAAAGCGCCAAAGCTTCGCAGTTTCCTAAGGTTTGCAGCTACCAGAGAAACAATTCCTGCCCGGTCAGCTTCCAGATGGCCTCGATAAAATAGTAATCCCCATAGATAATGGGGAAATCATGCTTCCCGTCATGATAGGCAGCGGAGCATTTTGTCAGGAGCTCGTCATGCTCCGGATCATAATCGCAATTCTTTTCGTCCAAGGCTCGCAGCAACTTGATCGCCGTCTGCCGATAGGAAGGGATGCGCTCCTCTCCTCCCTGCTTTTCCGCAGCCATGCCTTCCAGCTCATCCGCCAGCGTCAGCAAACCGCAGGCCGCAATTGCCGCCGCCGTGCCATCCTGCCATTTCACCTCATCCGGCTGATCAAAATCTACCGGGATCAGTCCGCTCTTCGGCACACTTTTAACAAATGCATCTGCCACCTTGCAGGCCAC
The DNA here is from genome assembly GCA_902766425.1 of uncultured Lachnospiraceae bacterium. Taxonomy (GTDB): domain Bacteria; phylum Bacillota; class Clostridia; order Lachnospirales; family Lachnospiraceae; genus Acetatifactor. Next base: position 4,973 of record CACXDS010000227.1, on the reverse strand, counting down.
ATCCAAATAGCGTTTCTCTCTCGCATGATGAAAGCTCAGGGTAAATCCATACAGTGCCCAGCTCTGTCCCCTTGTCCAGGAAGATCCCTCCCCCATGCCCTGACCGCCATGCTCCCTTAGGTATTCCCCCGTCTCCGGATTGAATTCTACAATGTGCCTTACTGAGCCATCCTCACGGATAAAGCTCTTTGCGGCAGTATCGGCATGAGCCATGGCAATGCGGCGAAATCTGGGATCTCCCAGCTCCTTGGAGGCCCAGTACAGAAGGGGAAGATTCATCATACAGTCAATGATGGCCCATCCCGTAGTATCCCTTCCATCCCCCCAGTCATTCCACGCCCGGATAAAATTACCGTTCCCATTAAACCTTCCCGCCAGGTTTGCCGCCGCCAGAAGGCCTCTGTTTCTGGACTTCCTTCCGCCAAAAAGGCGGAAATTTGCCACCGCAGTCGGCAACCAGCGAAAACCCGAATCGTGATCCATGGCATTATAATCCATAAACACGGCATCCATCTGCTCTTCCGTAAAGATTGCATTCTCCCGAAATACATCCTCATGGCACGCATTCCAAAGCTGCCATTCCATTCCGCCCCAAAAGCCGTTGGTCCACCAGCCGATGCCCCCGCCCACCTGGTCGTTAAAGCGATGGTCGGCCCCCGCAGTATATGGAATCCTGCCGACATTCCTCCTTGCCACGGCTCTTTCCTTTTTCATAATCTTCTGAGCCACTTCACTCGCCCATTCTCTTTCCAGCTCTCCCATATATCTCTCCTTGCATATCAGCCTCTCTGCAGTCTTTGCAAAGAAGCATTTCCCGCATGTCCATCCGTCTCTATCTATCAAAAATATCCATCTCTCAGGGAAAGCTTTCTTCCTTCAGCCTCCTCCCTTTGGAGTCTCAAGCATCTCTGCCGGGATGCCGTTTTAAATGCTCAGCCGTCCTTCCATTCCCTCAAAGTCCACCACCTTCTCCTCACCGTTTTTCAAGAGGATCCGCACAGGCCCGGTGGCCCCGGTTTGATAACGGTCGGCATAGCTCACCCTCTCGATGGGGAAAATTTCATCCTCTGCAAAATCCTCCAGATTTTCCTTTGTGATCACCTGAGAGATCAAAAGATAGGGCTGTGAGGCGTCATAGAGCTTCCTACTCTCCGTCTGCAGATAAACAATGATGGAATGCTCCGAATCCGGATTGGTCCCGCTGCTCCTTAATATCCCGATGCGCTCCCAGCCGTCATACATAGTCATGGCCATCTGCTTTTCCCTGCCCATATGATCATGGCCCTTCAGGATAATGGCCCTTGCCCCATCCCTTTCCTTTGCAATGATACAGGTATCCTGATCGGGAAAGCCATAGGAGCCCAATGTCAGGGACACCGGCCGTTTATGGAGCCTTAACTTATCCACTCGGATCAGGCCATGAGAGACGGAAAAGTCCGCCAGATTCATTCCCTGGATCCAATGCTTTTCACTGGCCAGATGAAAATCAAAATACTGCCTGCGATAAAGCACCCCTTCCTTTTGTCCTGCCCAGTAGGTGACATTGGCCCGAAGAAACGCTCCGTCCCATTCATGCCTAAGTACATACTGCTGTGATTCCACGCTGCCATCCTGCAGGGGCTGCAACGCCCATTGTTCCAAAAGCGCTTCCGCTCCGGTCCGGCTCTGTTTTTCCAAGGCATACTTCCGTTCATCCTGCTTAGGCGTGGACTCCCAGGGATACTTTGAATGGTAGGAAAGCTTACTGTAATTCCACATTCCATGGATATCCCCCACATTCTTTAGCACCTTACCAGTGCGCAGAATGGTACTGCCGTTCGCCTGATAATTGCCATAGCAAAGCCCCGGGCCGTCCAGCACAGTCTCTGCCACCTCTCCGGCTGCCATTTTCTCCCAAATGCCATTGGTTTCCGTACTGGTCCAGAAGGGATGCTCCTTAGGCAGATGCAGACAAAGGAAAGCCTTCCCCAGCCAGAAAGGACTCTCTGCGCAGGAATACCACTGCACCATGGGCATGAACTGACCGTAAAAACCCAATGAGGGGATTCCCTTTGCCAGGAAATCGTCCCGGGTAAGGAACTGCAGGAGGGATCCGGAGCAGATTCTTCTGGCCAGTCCCGGATTCACCGTAGGGTGCTTTAAGAATAAATTACCATCGAATGCGCTGGTCGCAGCATTTCGATAGATACCGCTCCTTCCCCACATATTGGTAAAACCATCCCTGTCGAAGAACTGCGGAAAGCTCTTCATCAGTTGATTCGAATGCTCTTCAAATGCTGCGGCAAGCTCCGGCTCATTTTCATAGCCGTACCACAGATTCCAGAGGGGGGCATAGAACTGAAACGCCCAACAGGAATAATAGTCAAAGCTATGGCCGTCCCGATACCAGCCATCCCCCACATAGTCATCCAAAATGGCCTGGGCGTGATCCAGCATCACCTCCCTGCGGATGGGATAGCCCTCCCGGTAAAGGAAGGCCAGATCCAGCATATTAAATAACCGCCAGTTCTGAGGAACCGTGGGAGCATGCCCGTAATCCGAAAGAAAACCTGCCAACAGATCCCTCTCCTCCCTGGTATAATCCATCCAGATCTGCTCCCTGCACGCCCATAAGCCGATCACTAGCGCACAGGTCTCCACAGTCTGCTGGCAACAGCGGAATCTGTCCTGCTCCAGAGAATCCTTCGTCAGATAGGAATAGGTTCCCACATAACAGGGACTGTCCGGCATGGCACAGAGCAGAATATGCTTCTTATAGTATTCCCGGATCGGTATCCCCTCGATCACCAACTCCGGTTCCTCACTGATCAGCACGGATGCGATAAAAAAGGATCTGGTAAGTCCTTCGAAGATCTCCGCCCTCCTCTGCGCATCCTGCCAGTCCTCGGGATCCTTCAAATGGGGATAAGTGATCTCCGTCTCATTTCTCGGCATGACAATGGGCGAGTCCATATTCTCAATATGCCGAAAAATGCCGGAGAGTAAATACTTTCCGGCATCCTTCCAGCTTTCTCTGGTAAGTCCGGAGAAAGGGGATACATTATAATCAAGATTTGTGGGATTCCATTTATTCATCCTCGCATATCCTTTCTGATCCTGTGCGCTCACTGCACGAATTTGGGCATGAGTCTTAATTTGTGAAGGTTGGCTCTGTGCATGCGATCGATCTTTTCACGAACTGCTTCATCCTCGCATACGCCCTCCCGGATATAGCGGTCAAGCACTGCATAGGTAAAGCCAAAGCGATCCTCGTCCGTAAGCCCGCAGAGTCCATCGGAGGGCGCCTTGTGAACCAGCTCCCCGGGCAGCGCCTCCATGGTATCCCCCACTGCAAGAACCTCTTGAACAGTAAGATCCGCAAGCGGAGCGAAATCCCCGGCGGCGTCCCCGTATTTCGTACTGTAGCCGATATAATCCTCAGAGAGATTACAGGTATTTGCCACCCGTCCGCCACCGGGCAGACTGGCTGCCACCGCATAAAGGGTGGCCATTCTCATTCTGGGCGGAGTGTTGATCAGAGCATCCCGGGACACTTCAAAATCAGAGATTTTTTCCCCGGTGAGTGGACTCACGGCATCCTTCAGCGCATTCACCAGGCCATCCACCGCATCCCCAACGGAAACCTCAAGAGCCTTGATTCCCAAGGCCTTTACCACCTTTCTGGAGTCCTCAATATCTGGCTGGACGCCCTGCGGCATCAGAACCCCAACCACTCGGTCCGCCCCCAGGGCCTCTGTCAGCAGGGCCGCTGTCACTGTGGAATCTTTTCCGCCGGAAATGCCCAAAACTGCCTTCGCCGAAGGACCATTTTCCGCAAACCACTCCCTGATCCAGGATACTATTCTCTCCCTTGTCTTTCTTGCATCAAAATCGCTCATATTCTGTTCCTCCCTGCTGCCCATTGTCAGTTTGTATCTGTTTATCTCTTTTCCCCGCTACCGGTTTATCGTTTCATTTTATTTCTCGTACTGCATTCTCCAGTTGATTGTCCTCTGCAGATACTTTACATAGGCCTCATTCTTGCACATGCCCTTACCCGGAGTATCGGAGATCTTAGCCACATCCTGTCCGTTACACTTGGTGGTCTTCATAACAATGTTGAGAGGCGCTACCTTTGTGTCATTGGCAATAAATGTACCGATTCCAAATGCCACCCTTGCCTTTCCCCTAAAATGACGGTAGATGGCATCCGCCTTGTCAAAGTCCAGACTGTCGCTGAATAGCAGGGTCTTCTGAGTGGGATCGATCTTCAGTCTCTCATAATGAGCGATCATCTTCTCGCCCCATTCGATGGGATCTCCCGAATCATGGCGTACACCACTGAAGAGTGTGGAATAGGTCTTATCAAAATCTCTCAGGAAGCAATCTGTGGTGATGGCATCCGTGAGTGCGGTTCCGTTCAATACGCCATACTCATCCACCCATGCGCGCAGTGCATAATAATTGGAATACGCAGGATTGTGCCTGTGGTCTCCCTGCCCGGTACACATGATCCATTCATGAGCCATGGTGCCAACGGGAGTCAAGTTAAACTTCTTTGCCAGATATACATTGGATGTACCCACAAAGGTGGATGCACTGTGCTTGGTATCATTTAAGTGAGAGAATTTCTCCACTGCCATTTCCTGCGCCTCAGCGGAGAGTCTGCGTCTCAGTCCGAATTCAGAAAAGGTGCTGAGATACAGTTCGTTCCGGAACACTCTGTCATACTTGGCCTCCAGGCGCTCCCGGAAGCTGTCCAGCAGCTCGTTATAGTCATACTTCATTCTGAAATAGACCTCATTGACAATGGCCAGGGTTGGAATCTCATACATGGAGGTATTCACCCAGGTTCCTTCCGTTTCAATGGAAAGGCCGCAATCTGCATCCGTGGTGATGGTGAATTCCTCATATCTGGGCTGCCAAAGGCGAAGGTAATCGGTATAGGATTTTTTGAACCATTCGATTCCGGCTAAGTATTCCAGCTCATCCTC
>CACXDS010000226.1 GCA_902766425.1 uncultured Lachnospiraceae bacterium | reverse complement strand
TTTCAGCTTTTTCCTGATCATTCTGTCCGTGGATGTGATCGGATATCCGATTGCGTTTGCCGCTTATCGCAGTTTGCCTAAGACAGTCCCCGCAGAGCATAAGCTTGGCATGAAAAGATTTTTGCTCTTTGTACTCATGGGCGCCGGGCTCTGTGGCGTGGGCGGTATTTTGGGTACCGTTATTCACAATATGCTGACTCTTCCCTTTGGCGGAGCAGCTTCCGTCGGCGACTTGATCTTTGCTGCGGATATGCCCATCCGCATTCTGGCAGTTGGTATTCTGGCCCCCATATTTGAGGAGCTGATCTTCCGGAAGCTCATGATCGATCATCTCTATAAATACGGCGAGTTTGTTGCCGTCCTTGCCTCCGGGCTCACCTTTGGTCTCTTTCATGGGAACTTCCAGCAGGTGTTCTTTGCCACACTTCTGGGCTTTCTCTGGGCCTTTGTCTATGTCCGCACGGGAAGGATCCAATACACCATTGCCATGCACATGATCATCAATATGAGCACCTCCGCCATCACTGTATTTTTAACCTCCAAATTTATGGAATTCGGCATTACCGATACCTCAGACATCTCCGCAATGATGGCAACAATGGAAGCCTCGCCCAGCTGTATGTTATACACGCTGCTCTACGGTTTCTGGATGATCTTTCTGGTTCTGTTCGGTCTTGCAGGAGCGATCATCTTTATAGTTTTCCTCTCCACCGGAAAATTCCGTCTCCGCAGGCAGGAAAATGAACCTCAGAAGAGGGTAATCTTTAAGGAACTCATAACTGACAAATACATGTGGATCTTCTATCTGGCCTGCATCGGACTGTTCCTGATCAACTACCTGCCCCTCCTTCTGTAAGATCGATCAGAGCGTGAAAGCATGAAAAACATACAAATACCTTGAAAAGAAATATTTAAAAAACAGGAGAATCCTTATGAATACTATGACAAAGCGAAAAAAACGCATCCTTTTTTCATCCATAGCTGCTTTTCTGGTGCTCGTCGCCATGATAGCACTTCCTATGGTCTTCCGGGACAAGGAGCATACCTTCTCCTCCACATGGTCGAATACCATAAAAGTTGAAAACGGAATGGTTTCCGGTCTCACCGCTGAATCCTCTTCACTCCCCTCCACCCTTTCGGAGTTTGATGTGACGCAAAGCGGAAATTATGGATTATCCCTCCAATATCTTCCGCAGGGGTATTCTCTGGAAAAGTTGGAGAAGCAGCCTGAAGCAGGCCCCGGTTTTCTCACCGGCATTGTGATCAAGGAATCTTCCGGAAACCTTGTTTACGCCACCTGTGGGAGAGTACTTACCTTTGACACATATCTGGAGCTGGAAACCGGCCGCTATCAGATGCAATTTATCTATCTGACAAAGGAAGCTGATTATCTGAGCTTTGCATCGGAATATCTGTGCGGCTCTGCCATGGCACCGCTTTATCTCGAGGCAGCGCAGATAAGTACTTTACCCCAAAGCGGCTCCTGGACCATGGAATACAGCTTCCGTCTGGCAAAGCAAAGCCCCATCAGTTTCAATTTCATCAGCGTGCTTCTGGGACTGTTACTGGGCATTTTCCTGGTCATCATTATTCTCTCCTCCATCACCAACGGAGAGCTCAAAGAAAGGTACGATGAAAGACAGGAGCTGGAGCGTGGAAGAGGCTTCCGATATGCTTATTTCACCCTGCTGATCTATATCTTTGGAATAGTTAGTATCGACATGTCAGGGTTATCCACCCCTGTGGATACCTCCGTCCTTTATATGACCGGTGCCATTATCAGCATCGCAATCTATGTCATTTACTGCATCTGGCACGAAAGCTACTTTGCTCTGAATCAGCGCATGAGTTCCCTGATGATCTCCTTTGCACTGATTGGAATAGCTAATCTGATGATCGCCCTTACCAGCTATTTAGGCGGAACCTTGATCCAAAACGGACATTTAACCTATCATGTTGCGAACCTGCTCTGCGCACTACTCTTCCTTGTTCTCTTCGGCGCCATGTTTTTCAAAAAGCTTTCCTCCCGCCGTGAGACTGAGGGTGAAGAGGACGATGAGGCATAGAACATTAGACAGGGAGGATTACACATGAAAAATTTAAAATTAAAATCTGCCAGGGCTGCTTTAGATCTCTCTCAGCAGGACCTGGCAGACAAAGTCGGTGTCTCCAGACAAACCATAAATGCAATTGAAAAGGGGGATTATAACCCCACGATAAACCTATGCCGTGCCATCTGCAAGACGCTCGGAAAAACTCTGGATGAAATCTTCTGGGAGGAGGATTAGAACTACTTCCTTGGCATCCCGTCTCTGGCGTGAACCTCCTGCTTGATCTCATACATGAGCTGGTCGGCTTCCTTGATATAATCCTGAAGCCCAAGCTCTCTGCCATTGACGGGATCCGTCACCACATAACCGCAGCTTGCGGATATCCGATAGGGCTGGGACCCATCATTATTCCTCTCTTCCAGGAAAGCCAGAATCGCCTGCTTTGTCCTTAATGCTTCCTCCTCATTGCATCCCGGTGCAATGATCAGGAACTCATCCCCGCCAAATCTGACTGCGATCCAGTTTCCCTTTACATTGGCCTTGATGGACTCCGCTACCGTCTTGATGGCATTGTCCCCATGAAGATGCCCGAATTGATCATTGATCCGCTTCATGTAATTGATGTCCACGAACATGACCATCATGGAGTTCTTTCTCACAAGGCTTTCCTGATAAAGAGGAATCGCCTTGTTTTCATATCCGAAACGATTGAATAATCCCGTCATGGGATCCTTGTCATAAATATTGGTCAGATTCTGATTCAGTGCATCCAGCCTTAAATTGATCCGTAGAAACTTCAAGGATTGCTGAAGCTTCTCCATGTAGGGATAAAGCATTTTCACCTGCATGATATATGGATCATCCACCAGCACCACATATCCGTAATTATACTGGAAGAAATGCAGGGGACACATGTAATAAACATGTTGCTCTCCTTGCTTTTTCTCGTAGCCGGGAATCAATTCCTTGCGGGTCACCCAATCCACCGGAAGGATTTCCTCATTTCTAAGAGCTACAACAACCTCCATACGATCCCGGAAGCCCTTCCTCCAAAGCTCCGCCTCGTTCATCATCGGATCCTCAAAATACTCCGAATTCAAAACCATATAAAAGCCGGAGCCCTCGAACTGATGATTTTTTTCGTAATGATTCCGCAGGCCAATCTTCAGAGAGGCATAGCTTGGAATATCGGAAATTCTCTGACGAAGCACTCTCTCATTCTGTTCCAACAGCGAATTATCCAAATGCCTCTGATAGGACTGCTGACAATACTGATCCCGAATCTTCTGATACTCCTCCAGATGCGTGCAGCCACAGCTCTCGCCGGGCACAAACTTGGACGGAACGATCACATGCTCGGTTATCTCCCTGCCATGAATCTGATCAAAAATGATCTCGCAGCACCGCTGTCCCACCTCTTCAAAATTCTGGCTCACAGAAGAAAGGGCCGGCAAAAAATACTGTCCGAAGCCTATATGATCATAACCGGTTATTATAATGTCCTCCGGAAGGGAATAACCCTCCTCCAGAAACTCTGTAGCGGCCGCCAGAGCCATGACATCATTGGCGCAGACTATTGCATCCGGCAGCTCCTCCCCCCGGTTGATCATCTGATTCACCAGAAGCTTGGGCTTTTCATTTCCCCAATCGCCGTAGAGGACATCCTTCTCCTCCAAACGAAGCCCATGCTCCTCCATCACTTCCCGCAGAATACGCAGTCTTGCGATGGAATCCACATGATCAGGCGTTCCTCCTATGAAGACCGCCCGTTTTACTCCGTGCTCCTCTACCAGATGAACAGCCAGTTCCCGCATACCCTCTTCATTGCTGACGCTGACTGTGGGGATTCCCTCTATCTGCATTCCAATGCTGACCACAGGAACCTTTTTCTTCTTTGCGGCCTTGCATAATTCCACTGCCGTATCATTGGAATTCAGCATGGTGGAACACACAATAATCCCATCATAATCCTCAGGATTACAAAGCTTATATACATTCAGTTCCCCTTGGCTTAGTGAAACATGCTCGCTGTAGGATGCAAAGCTCAAAAATACGAAGATATCAAAATCTTCCTTCTTCGCATATCTCCGAATACCGACCAATGCCTGCTCCAAAGCATCATCATTCCAGCCGTTCGCATATATTGCCAGTTTTCTCTTCATACT
>CACXDS010000225.1 GCA_902766425.1 uncultured Lachnospiraceae bacterium | reverse complement strand
TCTCCCTGACGGCCGGAACGACCGCGCAGCTGGTTATCGATACGACGGGACTCATGCCTCTCCGTACCGATGATCTTCAGGCCTCCCGCAGCCTTTGCCTCCTCGTCCAGCTTAATATCCGTACCACGACCTGCCATGTTGGTGGCAATGGTCACGGCACCGTGAATTCCGGCGTCAGCAACGATCTCCGCCTCTCGCTCATGGAATTTTGCATTCAATACATTGTGAGGGATGCCCCTCTTGGAGAGTCTTCTGCTGAGATCCTCACTGGCATCGATATTGATGGTACCCACCAGCACAGGCTGCCCCTTGGCATGAGCCTCCTCCACCGCGTCAATAATGGCGTTTATCTTCTCCGCCTTGGTCTTGTATACCGCATCCTGCAGATCCTTACGGATCACGGGACGGTTGGTGGGAATCTCGATGACATCCATGCCGTAGATCTCACGGAACTCATTTTCCTCCGTGAGAGCGGTACCTGTCATACCGCATTTCTTCTCGAACAGATTAAAGAAATTCTGGAAGGTGATGGTAGCCAGTGTCTTGGACTCCCTCTTTACCTTCACCTTTTCCTTTGCCTCGATGGCCTGATGCAGACCATCGGAATATCTTCGGCCGGGCATGATACGCCCTGTAAACTCATCCACGATCAATACCTGATCATCCTTCACCACATAATCCTGATCGCGGAACATCAGATTGTGCGCGCGAAGAGCTAGGATGATATTGTGCTGGATCTCCAGATTCTCCGGATCCGCATAGTTCTCAATGTGGAAGAATTTCTCCACCTTCTTGACGCCCTCTGCGGTAAGGTTGATCACCTTATCCTTCTCGTTAACGATGAAGTCCCCCGTCTCCTGCTGCTCCACGCCCATAATGGCGTCCAGCTTGGACAGATCCTTCATATCCTCGCCCCGCTTCAGCTGGCGGGCCAAAATATCACACATTTCATAGAGAGAGGTGGATTTACCGCTCTCACCGGAGATGATCAGAGGGGTCCTGGCCTCATCGATCAGCACGGAGTCGACCTCGTCGATGATGGCATAGTGCAGACCGCGGAGCACCAGCTGCTCCTTATAGATCACCATATTGTCTCTCAGATAATCGAAGCCCAACTCATTATTGGTCACATAGGTAATATCGCAATTATAGGCCTGCTGCCTCTCCTCCTGCGTCATGGAGTTCAACACCACTCCCACCTTCAGACCCAGGAATTCGTGTACCTGTCCCATCCACTCCGCGTCACGCTTGGCCAAATAGTCATTGACCGTAACGATGTGAACGCCCTTTCCCTCCAGCGCATTCAAATACGCCGGGGCTGTGGATACAAGCGTCTTACCTTCACCTGTCTTCATCTCGGCGATACGCCCCTGGTGAAGAATGATACCACCGATGAGCTGCACTCTGTAGTGCTCCATGTTCAGCACTCTTCTGGCCGCCTCACGGACTGTGGCAAAGGCCTCCGGCAAAATATCATCCAGAGTTTCACCGTCCGCCAGCCGCTTCTTAAACTCCTCCGTCTTATGCTTGAGAGCTTCATCCGAAAGTGACTGCATTTCCGGCCTGAGAGCATCGATCTTATCCACGATGGGGGTGATCCGCTTTAACTCTCTCTCACTGTGGGTACCAAAAATCTTATCGACAATTTTCATAGCTTCTCTTTTCCAATTTCCTTTTCTGAGAATTTCCTTTTCTGAGAATTTCCTTTTCTGAGAATTTCCTTCTTCACAGGAATCCTATCAATTCCCCGGTATAAGCAGAAATACACATGCCCAACCACCATACAAAGCATATCATAACAGATTTCGCCCCTATATTCAATAAGCAACCTGTGAATTTTCTGTAAAACGATTCTAAATTAAGATTTACGGAACATTTAAATTGACTTCCCAACTCTCCTTTTGTATGATATAGTTAGAGGGTGAATGATGGTTTCTTGGGCATTTTGTGATCGGATCGAGGTATCTTATGCAGAAGCTTCCCGTCTATATGTTAAAACCGAATATGGTGGTGGCCGAAAATATATTGGATTATAACCGCCGGTTGATCCTGGAGAAGGGGACAGTTCTCACAGAAGCCCTGATCAACCGCCTGTTTGCCAATCAGATTATTTCGATCACCGTGGAAGACAAGCTGTTTGGCACAAATTCGGATGTCAAGGCAGCCTCACAGACCGGATCCGGCCCTGAGCCCTCTCCCCGAGAGCCATCCTTCTCGGAAAGAGTTCGCAGTTCCAAGGAATTCAAGGTTTTTCAGGAAAATTATAACACCGGTGTGACCCATTTCCGCAGTTACCTGAACGATATCGTCCAGAGAAATGCCACAGTTGATGTATCCGTCATGCTGGAGGATTCCTTAAATCTCATCAGCTCCACCAAGGGCAGCTTTCATGTGCTGGATATGCTGCAGAATATGCGGGACTATGATGACGACACCTATGCCCACAGCATGAATGTGGCCTTGATCTGCAATGTTCTGGCCACCTGGAAGAATTTTCCCAAGCAGGAGACCGAGCTGGCCACCGCCTGCGGACTTCTCCACGATGTGGGGAAGCTCACGATCCCTCCGGAGATCATACGCAAGCCCTCCAAGCTCTCTCCGATAGAATACCAAAAGATACGGACGCATCCCCAGGAGGGATATGCCATTTTGCAAAAGCTCCATGTGGATCAGCACATACAGAACGCTGCTCTCATGCATCATGAGCGCATGGACGGCAGCGGCTACCCATTAAATCTGCGCGGAAAGTCCATTGACCGCTATGCAGCCCTGGTGGCCATCGCCGATGTGTATGACGCCATGACCGCCAAGCGTGTTTACCGCGAGGCGCTCTGTCCCTTTGAGGTCATCCAGATCTTCGAGCAGGAAGGCTTCCAGCGGTATGAGACGGAATTTCTGCTCCCCTTCCTGGAGAATGTAGTAAATACCTA
>CACXDS010000224.1 GCA_902766425.1 uncultured Lachnospiraceae bacterium | reverse complement strand
CTTAGGGCAGATTTTTATTATCTTCCGATCGTAATGGCATTGGCGTTTTCGCTCTGGGGACTTGGCTTGATCAGTTCAGCTATGGGGGATTGGTATTCTCGTAAGCGGAGTGTGAATATAAGATTATTGTTCGGCGCTGGTCTGCTTGCTTTGACGGCAGGATGCAGGCCGCAATTTCTGATCGCATCTTTTTTAACCATTCCCATTATCTTGCCTTGTATAACCCAAACGGAAAGTACAGTGGGGAAGAAGCAATTAGTCACCCGAATGACTTGCTTTGTTCTTCCGTATGTTATAGTGGCAGGCGGAATGATGGCATATAATTTTGCGAGATTTGGTTCTTTTTTTGACTTTGGTGCGAATTATAATTTGACCACGAATGATATGACGAGAAGAGGGCTCAAATTGGGGCGGATTCCGGATGGATTATTCACATATTTAGTCCAGTTTCCGGTTATAAAGCTTATATTCCCTTTTGTGGAGATGACTTCCTTCTATTCGACATATTTAGGCGGAACAGTAAAGGACTGGGTCTATGGGGGGGCGCTTTGGACCCATGGCTTGTTCTTTAGTCTTTTAGGGATCGGAGTAGTCAGGCAGGACTTGAAGAGGAAAGGAGTTTATTCTTTCACAATCGGTTGTATCATCTCAGCTTTGGTTGTAATACTTGCAGATACAGAAATGTCCGGTTTGATGAATAGATATTATATGGATTTTTTATGGCTTTTTCAGGTGGCGGCAGTTGTGGTCTTGTATCAGCTTCTGGAACGCTGGCAGGGGAGCAATAAGTATGATTGGCTGATCAGATTTATTCTGATAGCCGGAATATGCGCAATATTGATGGAAATGGCGATTGCTCTTCATAGCAGCGGAATAGCCAATGACAATATTCATCGGTTTTATATGTTAAAATCGCTCTTTCAATGATAATGGAGAATAAATAGTAAAATTTACTCTTGTATTTTTCCTAAAATGGTATTATGATAGGCACAATAGCTTTTTAAGTGACAATAATTTATCAATCCTGCGATGTGAGAAAAGCATTGTTCCTGATGGTGCCGGCCCATGTACGCAGGGAGAGGAGACAAATGGATAAGATCAAAGCATTTATGAAACGAAAAGACATTGAGATCTCTCTGAAAAGGTATGGGATCGATGCACTGGGAGCGATGGCGCAGGGATTGTTCTGTTCTTTGTTGATCGGAACGATCATCAATACCCTGGGAACTCAGTTTAAAATTCCCTTCCTGACAACACCTGTGGCAACCATCTCCGGAACGGAATATACTGTAGGTGGTCTGGCGTCTGCCATGAGCGGACCGGCAATGGCAGTGGCTATCGGCTATGCCCTGAAGTGCCCGCCGCTTGTACTCTTTTCTATGATCACAGTGGGATTTGCCTCCAATGCTCTCGGCGGTGCAGGCGGACCTTTGGCTGTGCTGTTTGTGGCAATCCTTGCAGCGGAATTCGGAAAGGCGATCTCCAAGGAGACAAAGGTAGATATTCTGGTGACTCCGCTTGTTACCATTGGAGTTGGTATCTTTTTTTCCTGGCTTATCGCACCGGCCTTGGGAAAGGCGGCAATGTGGATCGGTAATATTATCATGTGGGCCACCGATCAACAGCCCTTCCTCATGGGAATTCTGGTATCTGTGGTGGTAGGTATGGCTTTGACCTTGCCCATTTCTTCGGCAGCAATCTGCGCAGCACTGGGACTTACGGGTTTGGCAGGCGGGGCTGCAGTGGCCGGGTGTTGTGCACAGATGGTGGGCTTTGCAGTGATTTCCTTTAAGGAGAATAAATGGGGAGGGCTTGTGTCTCAGGGTATCGGTACTTCCATGCTTCAGATGGGAAATATTGTCAAGAATCCCAGAATCTGGATTGCTCCTACGGTTGCTTCTGCAATTACCGGCCCCATCGCCACATGTCTATTCAAAATGCAAATGAATGGTGCACCTGTTTCTTCCGGAATGGGAACCTGCGGTTTGGTTGGGCAGATCGGTGTCTATACCGGATGGGTGAATGATATCGCAAATGGTACAAAATCAGCAATAACTGCGATGGATTGGATTGGTCTGATTCTGATCTCCTTTGTGCTTCCGGCGGTGCTTTCCTTGATCATTCATGCGTTTGTGAAGAAGCTTGGTTGGGTGAAGGATGGGGATATGAAGCTTGCATAAGCTGATATTTCGAGATATGAGATAAAAAAGAGGATTCAGTGTGATTATGGATCACATTGAATGGCAAGTATCGGGTGACATGGGGCTATACTCCCTGCCACCCGATTTTTTTTCACTGAGCAATGCACTAGGATGATATGCGTGCATGTCAATTTTGGGTATGCTGCGGGGGCTATGATAGAAATAGTACTTTCTTTTTGAGCTTGATCGTTGGTATCAGGGTTTGACAAGAGATATCTCCTCTTGTATGATGAAATTGGTGTGAGGCTTCGACAGGAATGGAAGGGGGGAATGGGATGAGCAATTATATTATGGATCTCAGAAAAATTGTGGGACATCGGCCGCTTTTGCAATGTGCGGGAAGTGTGATCATCGAAAATGAAAAGGGCGAGATCCTGCTTGGGAAAAGGACGGATAACCATCTTTGGGGTTATGCAGGGGGATCTGTTGAACTGGAGGAGACGGTGGAGGAGTGCGCAATGAGAGAACTCCGGGAGGAGACCGGGCTGATTGCCGATGAAATGGAGTTTTTTATGGTGAATTCCGGGCCAGAGGCGCACTATATTTATCCGAATGGAGATGAAGTATTTAATGTAGAGATCATTTATCTGAGCAGAAGGTATCATGGAGAACTCAGACCCCAGGAGGAAGAAATTGAGGAGCTGCGGTTTTTCTCACCGGAGGAACTGACCATGGATATGATCTCACCGCCCATCAGACCGGTGCTGCGCAGGTATTTGGAGGGGAGAAGTATTATCTAAGTTCTTTTTTTGACTGCTGGGAGACGAAGACTATGAAATTATCTGCCAAAACAGGGTTTTTGATCATATTTTTGTCTCTTGCTCTTATCTGCGCTTGCGCGGGCGGAAAAGAGAAGGATACTGCACCGGAGGTACAGGAGAGTGGTGCTTCGGAAAAGATCGGCAGGGGGGAAGAAACCCGCTATATCATTTGACGGGATGCAGAGCATGGAAATATAATTGTGGCGATGGAATTAAACACGGACGGAAAATATATTTATTATGAGGAATTCAGTGCGGAAGGCGATTATCATATCGTAGAAGGCAGTTATCTCTATTTCCCGAATTAGTGGGATGGAAGAGAGAAAGCTGTATGGTGGAGTGTTCAGGTTTGGGATGATTTATGATGCAATCCGATTCCTACAGACTGTGTGAGAAAAAAAATGCACATGTAGTCGGAGCGTGATAAGAGGAGGTAGCTTCTACATTGGAGGAGGGGCAGTTTTTTCAGAAAGCACTGGCTGAGTTCACCACCGAATTTGCGGTGGGGAATGAGATCAGAGCACTTGCGGATAAGGGGTTGAGCGTGGAGGAAATCCATGACAGATTATCCTTCCCGGTATCTAGAGAAAGGATCGGTGGGATTGTCTGGGAATACGCTCTGAAAAAGGGGATCATATTACTGGAGGATCCGACAACTCAAAGCGAAAGAGAGCAGATTACCTATGAAAAGGTTCAAAATGCGTATGGCAAGGTGAGCTTTCGACAGGTGAGAAGGAGTGTTCAAGCAGATGGGGAGTATTTGGCCTGCGATTTCGGCAAAATGGCTTATCAGGATCGAAAAGAGTACCTGGACAGGTTAAGTCGCTTGAAGCCCAAGGATCGCGAATATATAGAGGGGTTACCTTGGCCGCTGCAGACTGTTTATCACAGAAGGGATGATCGGATGGATAGAATTTATTCGATTTTTTACAAATAAGCTCGTCTGGTATGAGGGGGAAATAATATACTATGAAGATTAAAACGGTAAATCGAAGCTATGAAGAAGTGGCAGCGCTTCCTTCCTGGGAGCATAAGAAACCGAAAAAGCCATCCAAGCTACTTGCGGGAATTGCAAGGCTTGCGCTGAAGGGCGAATTAAAGGAAGTATGCTTTAGCTGTGAGAAAGTCGATCTGGAGAGAGCGGGGGATGGACCATGGATGATCCTGATGAATCACTGCAGCTTTACGGATCTGGCCATTGTGTTTGAGGTGTTGAAGGATCGACCCTTCAGTATTGTATGCACTTCGGACGCTTTGGTGGGAAAAGAGGGCTTTATGAGGTCCTTAGGATGTATTCCAACCTGCAAATTTGTGTCCAGCATGTCCCTCATTTCAGACATGGATCATGCAATGAATGTCAATGGCGCCAGCGTCTTGATGTATCCGGAGGCGGGATATTCCTTGGACGGCACGGGGACAACGATTCCGGAAGGCTTGGGAGTATTGTTCAAGAAATTAAAGCGACCTGTGGTGATGATCACCTCCTACGGTGCCTTTTCCAGGGATCCACTCTACAACAATCTGCAAAAGAGAACGGTTAAGGTTTCCGGCAGAATGAAGTGCCTGTTTACGCCGGAAGAGCTGGCCGGGGCAACCATCAGGCAGATCAATCAAGTAATGGATGAGACATTTACCTTTGATTACTTTAAATGGCAGCAGGAGAATCAAGTAGAGATCAAGGAAGCCTTTCGTGCGGATGGACTGAACAGGATACTTTATAAATGTCCACACTGTGGGACGGAGGGGAAGACAGAAGGGAAGGGAATATATCTGACCTGTAAGGCGTGTGGAGCGACCTATGAGCTGGATACCATGGGAAGACTGAAGGGGGTGAACATTGAACCTAAATTCGTGCATGTTCCGGATTGGTTTGCCTGGGAGAGGGAGGAGCTTAGAGAAGAAATCAAGAGAGGAACCTATCAGTTGGATGTCCCATGCGACATTGCAATCCTAAAGGATGCCAAGGCTCTGTACATGGTCGGAACAGGAAGACTGAAGCATGACAAAAATGGTTTTATGTTGGACGGCTGTGAAGGAAAGCTTCACTATGAACAGTCTCCGGGGGCATCCTACAGTGTCAATGCGGATTATTACTGGTATGAGATCGGAGATATTGTTTCCATCGGTACAAATGATTGCTTGTATTATTGTTTCCCGAAAGGGTGTGATATTGTCGCAAAGACCAGAATCGCAGCGGAGGAGCTTTATAAGCTGACAAAACAGAAAAAAGCTGACAAAACAGAAAGAAGCTGACAAAAAGGAAAGAAGCTGACAAATAAAAAACTGAAAAAATGAAAAAACTGAAAAACAGATAGAAAAAAGGCCGGCCTGGAATGATCCAAGCCGGTTCTTTTATTGATTTTCTTCGTAAAATGCCTTGATCACGATGTTTTGGTTATAATCACCAAATTCTGCACCGAATAGAGTCAGTCCACCGCAGTTCGTGGTGTCCTTGGGGACGGAAAAGGTGAAATCGATCACGCTGTTATAATCTATGTGAAAATCCGAGATCGTAACATTGGAAATCTTGGAGGTTCCGTCGATAAAGGTTCCCTCCTGATTAATGATCAGGGTCTTGAGTAATCCATATTGGTTTAACAGCTCCGGCCACCAGGAGGGGGAGAGGATTCCCTTTCGAGACCCATAATCGCCTGGGCTGATCCATTTGCCAAGTGCAATCCCGTTTATCTCAAAGTAAATATCAGAGGGATAGTCTTCGTTTGTCTCGGGGCATTCGGAAGAAATTTCAAAGGAGATCTGGAGCTCTGTCAGGCGCTGCCCGGGGCGGAGACGACTGGGAAGGTTATAGGTGACACTCCCGTAGCCAATCCAGAGGATATTTGCGGAAAAACGATCCGGATAGGAGAAAACTCTGGGATCATCCAACTCTCCGATGATCACATTGGAGTTGGCCAGACCGCAGGTGGGATGTGCATCAATGCGGGAGCAATGTCCGATGCTGATCTCATCCTAATAACAAGGACGAACCATGGTTTCTACTTCCGAACCGGATAGGTCGACGATCATGCGGTGATGGGTCGGCTGCACAAGCTTCATGATACCGCGTTTTCCGGATATGGTCTTGATCTTGACCAGTCCGGCGCTTTCTAATTTGCTGACATGTAAGGAAATGGCACTGTTTGTCAATTCCAACGCCTCTGCCAGATCATTCATACTCATATTTTCATTTTTGTAGATCAAGTCCATGATGCGCAGTCGCATGGGAGCGCTGAGGGCTTTAAATACCTCCTCTGCTTCGGAGAGGGAATGTAGGTAAAGCATGATTATACCTCCTTGTTTTCAAGTAAAAAGTATAAAACAATATGCAGTTTTAAGCCAAGACTAAAAAGAAAGTTTTGCAAAAAATGTGTCAATTTTTATGGGCAGGATAAGCTTGTGATAAAATTATCAAGGAAATTTCGACATTAAACAGATTTTTTAAAATACTAAAACTGGTAAAAATGCATAAAAATTATATTTATTTTGTGCATAAAAAGAATTGCCAATGTATGGGGCTATATTGTATGTTTTAAGTGAAGCTAAGCAAAAAGAGAAATAATTAAGTAAATGCTGAAATAAATAACAAAAAACAGAGAATTAGCTACTAGGGCTTTCCAAGGAGGAGATCGTCGGAGAATACGAGGTGATCCTGCACGAGCTGGATCTGGACTATGCAAACTTGAATACCAACGGCCGGGTTTTATACAGCTGAACGAGGACGGGAGCATTACTTCCCGCAAGTCGGGAGAGAAGGTGGAGCGGGGAACATGGACGCAGGAGTCCGGAACACCATACCTGAAACTCCTTTTGGATGGAGTCACCTACTCCGGTGTAGCTCTTAAAATGGATGTGGAGGGCAGTAGCATAGAGACTACAGTCTTTACTGCACTTGGGGAGGAAAACCAGCTGACCGTTTGGGGAAGTAAGAGAATTGATGTGGATTGACGGGAGGGAGACAATGCCGGACATCGTAAAGGACCTGATCTTTTTTATCATAACCGTGGGAGCAGCCTTTGGGTGGTCGGTGCTCTGTCTCCTGATCATCAGCTTTATTACTCTATCTTATTTACACTTTACCTTTGAAGGAATCCTGATCGCGTCCGGCGTGATCGCCGGGGCAGCGGGGATCTGGTATCTGGCAGGTATGATCCGGAAATACCGGAAAAGAGGATAGGAAAAACAGCAAAGCTGTTATACAGTATGTTTATAAGGCTTGAAAGGCAAGAGATTATGACTCTTGCCTTTTTTGACGCCTTGTGCTAATATGTTTCTTGATTATTTGTCTGTAAAGATATAAAAATGAGGTTTACCGGATCAGAGCCGGTGCAGGGAGGAAGCATGAAAAAAACAAAATTTGTAACGAAAAGTTTGGCAGTTTTATTGGCAGTAGGTTTGATGCTGGCAGGTTGTAGCAATCAGTCGGCACAGGAGAGCTCTTCCGATCAGGTAGAAGCTTCTGTGAACCGGGAGCAGAGCAGTGAGAGCACCGAGAGTGTGGATTCCGGTGAAGCGAGTTCGCAGGAGAAGACCTCGGAGGAGAGTAAGGAGTCTTCTGTGGAAATCACTTCCGGTGAAGTGACCACGGATAACAAGATCGGCGGCGGGACATCAACAGAGATCGCTACGGGAAATCCTGAGCTGGAGGCGCAGTATGAGGAGTATTTCAAAAGCTTCAGTATGGAAGGCAAGAAGATGATATTGGACTGCCAGGCGGAAGAGAACGGTATGAAGATGGATTTTAACATGACCGTTGGTACCGCAGGAGAACAGATGATCATGGCGATTACGGCAAATGGGAATGAAATGAGCCTTTATCGCATGGATGACGGAAGCGCGTATGTGCATCTTCATATGGGAGAAGAGAGCGGCTGGTATAAGACAAACTCCATGGATAAGGAGGAGATGGATGATCTGAATATAGCGGAGGATCTTTTTGAATCAGACGATGAGGAAGAGATGAACCTGAAATATGTGGGTACGGAGACCATAGACGGTTTGGTATACGATGTGCTCACTATGGATGAGGATACGGATGAGGAAACACCGGAGGTTCTGTTCTATATGAATCAGGAGAACAAGGAGTTTGAACTGTTTAAAGGGAACTCCGATGGCGTGAATATGGTCGGCAGGATCGAAAAAATGGAGAGCTTTGTTCTTCCGGAAGGCTGGAAAAGTGCAGAGGAGCTGGAGTCTGAAGAGTTTGGAATGACCGTGCTGTTCTCCATGCTCGGTGTGATGGCCGGCGGCGAGGGGCTTAACTTTAGCGAATAAGCGGAAGAGAATGAGAGAGGAAATTGTGTCAGAAAGAGGGAGATGAGGATGGCGCTTAGCAAAAAGCCCGTTACGGGCATGAAGGATATCCTCCCGGAGGAGATGCAGATCCGGGATTATGTGATCGGAGTGATCAAGGACACTTATGGGAAGTTTGGTTTTAATTCCATCGAGACTCCCTGTGTGGAGAATATCGCCAATCTGACAAACAAGCAGGGAGGCGATAATGAGAAGCTGATCTTTAAGATCTTAAAAAGGGGTGAGAAGCTGAATGTCCCCGAGGCCACCACGGAGGAAGAGATTGTGGATGGGGGACTTCGGTATGATCTGACAGTGCCGCTGGTAAGGTATTATTCCAATAATTCCGCAAATCTGCCCACCCCCTTTAAGGCACTTCAGATGGGAAATGTGTGGAGAGCGGACAGACCGCAGAGGGGCCGTTATCGCCAGTTCATGCAATGTGACATAGATATTTTGGGTGAGTCCTCCAATCTGGCGGAGATCGAGTTGATCCTGGCCACCACCACCACCATCAGTAAATTGGGCTTCCGGAATTTCCAAATCCGCATCAATGACCGAAGGATCTTAAAGGCAATGGCTGCCTATGCGGGCTTCCGTGAGGAAGACTATGACGGGGTATTTATCACACTTGATAAGATGGACAAGATCGGTGTGGATGGCGTGCTGGCAGAGCTCCTTGAAAAAGAATACGGCAGCGAGGAACAGTGTAGAAAGTATTTGGAGCTCTTTACTGCGATCCAGAGTGCGCAGGATGGGATTTCCTGTCTTTGTGAGAAGCTGGGAGAGTATCTGGACAGCGAAGTCATGGCTTCCTTCCGGGAGATTGTCAGCAGTGTGAAGGCAACTCAGGCGGATACCTTTGAGCTGGTATTTGATCCCACTCTGGTGCGTGGTATGAGCTATTATACCGGTACTATTTTTGAAATTGCCATGCCGGAGTTCGGAGGAAGCTGTGGCGGTGGCGGAAGATATGATAAGATGGTCGGAAAGTTCACAGGAAACGATGTGCCCGCCTGCGGTTTTTCCATTGGTTTTGAGCGGATCGTATTGCTCCTGATGGAAAGCGGCTTCAAGGTTCCCACTGCTCCCGCAAAGGTGGCCTATCTGATCGAGAAGGGTGTCACCGGAGAGCAGCTCTGCGAGATTATCTCTAAGGCGCAAAAGGCCAGAGGGGAAGGCAAGCAGGTACTGGTTGCGAGGATGAATAAGAATAAGAAATTTCAGAAGGAACAATTGACTGCGGAAGGGTATGCGGAGTTTGAAGAGTTCTATCGGGAAGGCCTAAAGCAGTAGGATGAATGCAAGGTCATTTAGTAAGGCTTCAGAAGGGCTCGGGGCATAGCTTTGGCTGAAAGCCTTCAAACAGGAAGAAATGTACGGGTAAGGTCTGTAGTCATAAATAAGTAAAGACAATAACGAAAAAGGGTTGCTTGGCAGCCTTACGAGAAAGAATCGAGGGAATGGAAAATGGCTGAATCAATGAAGGGATTAAAGAGAACCTGTCGCTGTGCGGAGCTGTCCGTTGAAAATGTCGGACAGACCGTCACGGTTATGGGGTGGGTGCAAAAGCAGAGAAACAAAGGTGGATTGATCTTTGTGGATCTGCGGGACAGATCCGGTATTTTGCAGGTGCTCTTTGAAGAAGAGATCTGCGGAAGCGAGGCCTTTGAAAAAGCAGCAAAGCTGCGCAGCGAATTTGTGATCGCAGTTGTGGGTGAGGTGGTTCACAGAAATGCGGATGTGAACGAAAAGATGGCCACAGGTGCCATTGAGGTGCGCGCTAAGGAGGTTCGTATTCTCTCAGAGGCCCAGACACCGCCCTTCCCTGTGGAGGCGGATTCCAAGACAAAGGAAGAATTACGTTTGAAATACCGTTATCTGGATCTGAGAAGACCGGACATTCAGAAAAATCTGATCCTTCGAAGCAAGATTGCTACCACCATTCGGGCATTCCTGGCGGAAGAGGGCTTTTTGGAGATCGAGACCCCTATTTTGAACAAATCCACGCCGGAAGGCGCCAGGGACTATCTTGTGCCCAGCCGTATTCATCCGGGGACCTTTTATGCACTGCCCCAGTCACCTCAGATTTTTAAGCAGCTGCTGATGTGTTCCGGATATGACAGATACTGTCAGATCGCAAAGTGTTTCCGGGACGAGGATCTTCGAGCAGACCGTCAGCCTGAATTCACACAGGTGGATCTGGAGATGAGCTTTGTGACCCAGGAGGATGTAATGGATGTGACAGAGCGTATGGTGGCCAGGGTTTGCAAGGAGGCCATTGGTCTGGAGGTTCAGCTGCCCTTGAAGCGTATGACCTGGCACGAGGCCATGAATCGCTTTGGATCCGATAAGCCGGATACCAGATTCGGCATGGAGCTGACAGATGTCTCGGAGGTGGTGAAGAATTGCGGCTTCAGTGTGTTCTCCGGTGCGGTTGCGGCAGGCGGTAGTGTTCGGGGTATCAATGTCAAGGGACAGGCCGAGATGCCCAGAAAGAAGATCGATGCCCTGGTGGAGTTCGCTAAGGGCTATGGTGTGAAGGGCCTGGCATATCTCGGCGTATTGCCGGATGGTACTTATAAGTCTTCCTTTGCCAAGTTTATGACAGAGGAAGAGCTGAAGGCTTTGGTGGAGGCCATGCAGGGGCAGCCCGGGGACCTTCTCCTATTTGCAGCAGACCGCCTGAAGATCGTATGGAATGTGCTGGGTGCGCTTCGCTGTGAGCTGGCGAAGCAGCTTGGTCTGGTGGATGAAAATAAGTTTAATTTCCTCTGGGTGACCGAGTTCCCTCAGTTTGAGTGGAGTGATGAGGAGGAGAGATTTGTGGCAATGCATCATCCCTTCACCATGCCCATGGAGGAGGATCTCCCCATGCTGGAGGAAAAGCCCGGGGAGGTTCGTGCCAAGGCCTACGACATCGTGTTAAACGGCGTGGAGCTTGGCGGCGGCAGTGAGAGAATCTATCAGGATGATGTGCAGGAGAGAATGTTCCGTGCACTTGGCTTTACGGATGAGAAGGCACACCAGCAGTTTGGATTCCTGCTGGATGCCTTTAAATACGGCGTTCCACCTCATGCAGGACTGGCCATCGGACTGGATCGTTTTGTGATGCTGCTTGTGAAGGCGGAGAGTATTCGTGAGGTTATCGCATTCCCGAAGGTTAAGGATGCCTCCTGTCTGATGAGTGAGTGCCCCAATGTGGTGGATCCTGCTCAGCTTAAGGAGTTGTGTCTGGCGATTACGGATCAGGAGTCCGGTGAGTCAGACTGAGTGGATGGAATGATTCAAGCAGTCTTGAGGTCAGTGTAGGTGGCTGCAGGAGTGATCTCTTGGGGATCGGGAGAATAATACTATGTATGAGGCCTGTTATCTTTTGGATGCAGGAAAGCTGAATAGGTCGTCAACTTGGGAGGCGCTTCTGGATCAGGAGCGCCTTCTAAAGTACAGAGGGCTTCGAAATGGAAAGACCGCGTTGCAGAGCCTGGGCGCCGGAGTGCTCCTGCAGCTGGCGGCGGGGGAGTTCCTGTTAAGGGATAAAAATGCGCTTGGCCCGGATACGGGTAAAGAGCGTTGTTTTGCGAAGCTCTCCTACGAGAGAGAAAGCTTTCCGATTCCGTTTCTGGAGGTAAGCGAAGAGCAGCTTGCAATCAGGTGGCCGGAGATTATAAATAATCTTTTGGATAGAGGGGAAGCTCTTTTGTCATACAGAGGAAAGAGCTTAAGCGATAAAAAGGACGATTGGCAGAATCAATTTCTGAATTTGTCCTATCGTTATAATGAATCTGGAAAGCCTTTTTTTGCTAATCTACCATTGTATTTCAGTCTTTCCCATTCCGGCAACATGATCCTGTGTGCCTGCTCGGAGAGGGAGCTCGGAGCGGATGTGCAGATCGAGACCGGACAAAATTGGAGGTCACTTACGAAGCGTTTTTTTTCGGAGGAGGAAAGAGCTTATCTGGGAAGCCTGACCGATGAGGCAGAGGCAGTGTCCGCCTTTTATAGGCTATGGACGAGAAAAGAGGCGTATGGTAAACTGACGGGGGAAGGATTATTAAATGCTCTGAATGCTTCTATGCTGGAGGAAGGCGGAGAGGTGGTCTGGAAGGATGGATCCTTTGTTATGCCGGATGGAAAGAAATATTATTTTGCCGTTTGCACCAAAGCCGGATAAATCAGGGCGCACGAAGCGAGGTGCCATGGATGCGCATGTTACCGGATGCGGACAGAGGTAACAGGAGTGCAAAAGGCGGATAGAAATAGATAGCATTGTGTGAAATGGAGATGTGGCATGAAACGATTATTGGTGTATTTAAAAGAATTTCGAAAGGAATGCATATTGGCACCTTTGTTTAAGCTGCTGGAAGCGTCCTTCGAGCTGTTGGTGCCCTATGTTGTAGCAAGTATCATTGATGTGGGGATCGGTACTTCGAATGGACAGCATGTGATCAAAATGGGACTCTGCATGATCCTGCTGGCTCTGGTAGGTCTTGCGGCAGCTGTGACAGCCCAGTTCTATGCGGCAAAGGCGGCAGTGGGCTTTTCCACGAAGCTGCGGGCCGCCTTGTTCGGCCACATCGAAGACTTAAGCTTTACGGATATGGATCAGGCGGGCACCTCCACCATGATCACTCGCCTGACCAGTGATATCAACCAAGTGCAGTCGGGCGTGAATATGACGCTCCGATTGTTTTTGCGTTCTCCCATTATTGTGTTTGGCGCTATGATCATGGCTTTCACCATCGATGTGAAGCTGGCGCTGGTTTTTGTGGTTGCCATACCGGTGTTGGCGGTGGTTGTGTTTGGGATCATGCTGATCACGATGCCTTTGTATAAAAAGGTGCAGGGGGGACTGGATAAGGTATTGACAGTGACCAGGGAGAATCTGACCGGGGTCAGAGTCATCCGGGCATTTCATCAGGAAGAGGCGGAAAAGAAGAGATTTCAGGAGAATAATGAAGGCCTGACGGGCATGCAGATGTTTGTGGGAAGGATCAGCGCATGTATGAATCCGGTGACCTATGTGATCGTAAATGCGGCGGTCATGCTTTTGATCTATCAGGGCGGCTTGAAGGTAAATGTGGGAGAGTTATCTCAAGGCCAGGTGATCGCTATTTTGAATTACATGTCCCAGATTCTGGTGGAGCTGGTAAAGCTGGCCAATCTGATCATTTTGATGACAAAGGCAATGGCCTGCGCCGACAGAGTGGCATCCGTTCTGGAGATTGGAACCGAAAATGCAAAGAGCTTTGCAAAGGGGCAGGTGAAAGAAAAAGGAGCGGAGGATATAGGGAAGAAGGGTGAGGCAGAGCAGGCCGGTGCGTGTTTGGAGACCTATGTGGGAGCTTCTGCAAAAGATCGGAAGGAGGCATCCTATCTGATATTTGATGATGTATCCCTAAAATATCGCGGTGCAGGACAGGAGACTCTGGAGCATATTTCGTTTCGGGTTCAAAAGGGTGACACCATCGGCGTCATCGGCGGTACCGGCTCCGGAAAGAGTTCTCTGGTCAATCTGATCCCGGGCTTTTATCCTGTGACAGAAGGCAGGATCCTGCTGGAAGGGAAAAACTTAAGTGAATACGATGAAGTAGAGCTTCGCAGGCGCATGGGAGTCGTTCCGCAAAAGGCTGTGCTCTTCCAAGGTACTATACGTTCCAATCTCCTTTGGGGTAAACCGGATGCCACGGAAGAAGAGATGTGGAGAGCTCTGGAGCTGGCGCAGGCCAGAGAAATCGTGGAGGGTAAGGAAGGAAAGCTGGATGAGGAGGTTGCCCAAAACGGGCGGAATTTCTCCGGCGGGCAGAGACAGAGGCTGACCATTGCCAGAGCACTCATCCGGCAGCCGGAGATTCTTATCTTGGATGACAGTGCTTCTGCGCTGGATTATGCGACGGATGCAAAGTTGAGACAATCCATTCGCAGCATCAAGGATCGGACTACAACCTTTATCGTATCCCAGAGAGCCTCCAGCATTCGTCAAGCGGATCAGATCCTTGTGCTGGATGACGGACAGATGGCCGGTATCGGAACACATGAGGAGCTGTTGGCTGACTGTAGCGTTTATCAAGAGATTTATTATTCCCAGTATCCCGAAGAGAGAAAGGGGGTGGCTGTCAATGGCTAAAACAAAAAAGACGGAGCTTGCGTTAGACCGGAAAGTCACCTGGAGGAAGGTCTTTCAATATATCGGCAAGTATTGGTTCATGGTGGTGCTATCCCTTCTTTTGGCGGCCGTGACGGTGGCACTCACATTATATATTCCGATTCTGACGGGGGACGCTGTAGACCTGATGATCGACAAGGGGTTGGTCGATATGGCCGGAATCCTGAATCTTGTAAAGAAGATCGGTATTGCCATGCTGGTGACGGCCGTCGCACAGTGGATCATGAATACCTGCAACAATTATATCTGCTTCCATATCGTGCAGGACATCAGGAAGGATGCCTTTCATAAAATTGAGATCCTGCCCCTTGGCTATCTGGACAGGCATGCGGCAGGAGATATTGTGAGCCGGGTGATCGCGGATGTGGATACCTTTGCGGATGGATTGCTTATGGGCTTTACCCAGCTTTTTACGGGAGTGCTGACAATCCTGGGTACCCTGATCTTTATGCTGATCTATAATGTATCCATCACATTGGTTGTGGTATGTCTGACGCCGGTTTCCTTCCTGGTGGCAAAATTCATTGCAACGCATACCCACGATATGTTCCAGGAGCAGAGTAGGACCAGGGGTGAGCAGACAGCCCTGATCGAAGAGATGGTGGGAAATCAGAAGGTGGTCAGAACCTTCTCCAGGGAGGCAGCCGTCAAGGAACAATTTGGAGAGATCAATGACAGGCTGCAAAAATGCTCCCTGAAGGCAATCTTTTATTCCTCTTTGGTAAATCCCTGCACCCGCTTTGTCAATAGTCTGGTGTACGCCGGAGTCGGTATCTTTGGAGCGTTTTTGGCGATCAGGGGAGGGATCAGTGTGGGGCGCCTGTCCTGTTTCTTAAGCTATGCCAATCAATATACCAAGCCCTTTAACGAAATCTCAGGGGTGATCACAGAGCTCCAGAATGCCTTTGTCTGTGCCTCCAGAGTGTTTGCCCTCATCGATCAGGAGCCCCAGGTGCCGGAGGATGAGGATGCAGTGACACTGGGGGAAGCCAAGGGGAATGTGTCATTAAAAAAGGTATCCTTCTCCTATCTGCCTGAAAAGAAGCTGATCCGGAATCTGAATCTGGATGTACAGCCGGGCCAGAGAATCGCAATTGTCGGTCCGACGGGTTGCGGGAAGACAACGCTGATCAATCTTCTCATGCGGTTTTACGATGTGAATGAGGGGAGTATCTCCGTGGATGGAACGGATATCCGCCACCTGACCAGGGGGAGTCTTCGCACCAATTACGGCATGGTCCTTCAGGAGACCTGGCTTCGGGGCGGCACGATCCTGGAGAATATCCGGATGGGCAAGCCGGAGGCTTCGGAGGAAGAGGTAAAGGCTGCGGCGAAGGCCGCTCATGCGCATAGCTTTATCAAGCGTTTACCCCAGGGCTATCACACAGTGATTACCGAGGACGGGGGTAGTCTGTCTCAGGGACAAAAGCAGCTCCTATGCATCGCACGAGTCATGCTGTGCCTGCCGCCCATGCTGATCCTGGACGAGGCCACCTCCTCCATTGATACCAGAACAGAATTAAAGATTCAGAACGCCTTTGCCAGGATGATGGAAGGCAGGACAAGCTTTATTGTGGCTCACAGGCTTTCCACCATCAGGGAGGCGGATGTGATCCTTGTGATGAAGGACGGCAATATCATAGAACAGGGAAATCATGAGAGCCTGATGGCGCAGAACGGATTCTATACGAATCTGTATAATAGTCAGTTTGCAGGCTGACAAATGGGAAACATCGGCTACGCTCCCGCATATTCTGATAGCAGTAATATCGGATATGCGGGAGGTTTTTTATGGCGCTGATCGTATTGGACGCGGGGCATGGGGGAGAAAACCCGGGTGCCACCTATCAGGGGAGACAGGAAAAAGATGATGCATTGAATATTGCTCTGGCAGTGGGAGCGATTCTGGAGAGACAGGGCCAGGAGGTTTATTACACCAGAACCACGGATATTTATGAGTCCCCCCAACAGAAGGCGGCAGAGGGGAATCAGGCGGGAGCGGACTATTTTGTTTCCATCCACCGGAATTCCAGTCCTTATCCCAATCAGTATACCGGAGTGGAAAGTCTGGTTTATAATCAATACGGGTCCGCGGCGAGAATGGCAAAGAATATCAATTCGGAGCTGGAAAAGGTGGGATTTGCCAATCAGGGAATTTCAGAGCGTCCCAATCTGGCAGTGCTTCGCAGAACGAGAATGCCGGCAGTGCTGGTGGAGGTGGGGTTTATCAACACAGATGCGGACAATAGGCTCCTGGATGACAGGTTTGATGAGGTGGCGAACGCCATCGCCGAGGGGATTCTGAAGAGCTTGTGACGAATGCCAAAAGAATAAACTGAAAAACCCTCAAGAAGAAATCCTGAGGGTTTCCTTGACTTGAGATAACGGAAGGTTTGGAGTATACTGAATAGAAAACGCAGGAGAATACAGGGCGGAAAGGCAGGATCTGAAATGTATAAGATTATGATCGTGGAAGATGAGCCAGGGATCCGTGAGGAAGTGGCGGAGCGGCTTGGCAGCTGGGATATGGATGTTTGGATCGTCACGGATTTTCGGAGAGTGATGACAGATTTTGCAGAATATGCGCCACACCTTGTGCTACTTGACATCTCCCTTCCCTTTATGAACGGCTATCATTGGTGCAGGGAAATACGGGCTATTTCCAAGGTGCCCGTTGTTTTTGTTTCCTCAGCTTCTGACAATATGAACATTGTCATGGCCATGAACATGGGGGGAGATGACTTTATTGCTAAGCCTTTTGATGGAGATGTGCTGGTGGCAAAGGTACAGGCGCTGCTCCGCAGGACCTATGACTTTGCAGAGAGTGTCTCGGTTTTGGAACATCGGGGCGGACTGCTGAACACGGAGGAAGGTAGTTTCTATTACAACGGGGAGAAGCTTGCCCTATCCAAAAATGAATTCCGGATCCTATTGACACTCATGAAGAATAAGGGAAGGATTGTCAGTAGGGAAAAGCTGATGGAAGCACTTTGGCAGACAGATGCCTTTGTGGATGAGAATGCCTTGACGGTCAATGTGGGGCGCCTTCGCAAAAAGCTGGAGCAGATCGGGCTGGACGGCTTTATCGAGACGAAGTTTGGACAGGGATATCTGATCCCTTCGGAGAGCTGAGGCAAAGGCGGTCAATGCTGCCGTGACAAGAGAGGAAACAGAATATTTTATGAAATACGGATTTGGAAACTATTTGAAAGAACGGATGGGAAGGATCATCACCTTTCTTGTATGTGTCTGCCTGTTTGGCGTTACCTTTTTCTTTTATCGTTTTCCCTTAAAAGCAGTGCTCTATCCGGCAAGCCTATGTGCGCTGGTTTTGTTGGGGTGCCTTTTCGCCGAATACGGAAAGGTCAAGAAAAAGCATCAGCGTCTTTGTGAATTGTCAACGCTTCCGGATGACCTGATGGAGGTATTGAAGGATTTTGAACATCAAGAAGATCGGGACTATAGGGAACTGATGCAGCGCCTGCTGGAGAGGGCGGAGGAGAAGGATTACGCCCATCAAAAGCAGCTTTCGGACACCATGGAATACTTTACCACATGGGTCCATCAGATCAAAACACCTATTTCTTCCATGCGCCTGCGGTTGGAAGGGCTTGACAGCGAGGTTTCCAGAGCTTTGTCCGAGGATCTGATGCGCATTGAACAGTATGTGGAAATGGTTCTGACTTATCTGCGCCTGGACAGTGAAACCACGGATTATATGTTTCGGGAGTGCAGGGTGGATGCAGTGATCAAAGCCACGCTTCGAAGGCTGGCGGGGCAGTTCATCGGCAGAGGCTTAAAGCTTGCTTATGAGGAGACGGAGCTTACTGTTGTGACGGATGAAAAATGGCTTGCCTTTGTTTTGGAGCAGATTCTGTCCAATGCCTTGAAATATACACCTAAAGGCGGTATCACCATAGGAACAAAGGAGTCCTGCGTTTTATATGTAAAGGATACGGGGCTCGGGATTGCACCGGAGGATCTTCCCAGAATCTTTGAGAAGGGCTATACAGGGTATCATGGCAGGGAGGACAAGCGTGCCAGCGGCCTTGGCTTGTATCTCTGCAAAAGGATCTGTGATAATCTGGGCATTCGGGTCCGGGCGGAATCCACCTTGGGCGAAGGCACCTGTGTGTATCTTGATTTGGAGCAGCATATGAGTAGGCCGGAGTAAATGTGACAGATTTGTAAGAATTAAGGCTTGCTTTGTTAGAAAATGAAATGGATTCGGCGTATGAATCTGTGCTAAACTTCTTTTGTAAGCAAAGCAAGGAGGCAATAAAAAATGAGTTTGTTGACAGTAGAGCATTTGAAAAAGGTTTATTCCACCAGATTTGGCGGGGCAAAGGTGGAGGCGCTGAAGGATGTCAATTTTACGGTGGAAAAGGGAGAGTATGTGGCCATCATGGGGGAATCCGGTTCCGGTAAGACCACGCTCTTGAATATTTTGGCATCCTTGGATAAACCTACTTCGGGTAGGGTGCTTTTAGACGGAAAGGAAACCTCGCACATTAAGGAGAGCGAGCTGGCGGAGTTTCGCCGGGATCATCTGGGCTTTGTGTTCCAGGAATTTAATCTGTTGGATACCTTTTCCCTGGAGGATAATATATTTCTTCCCATGGTACTTGCGCGAAAGAGCTACCAGGAGATGAGCGGGAAGCTTGCGCCCATTGCGAAGAAGCTTGGGATTTCGGAGCTATTAAAGAAATATCCCTACGAGATTTCCGGCGGTCAGAAGCAGCGCGTGGCGGTGGCCAGGGCGCTGATGAATGATCCCCAGATCCTTCTTGCGGATGAACCCACGGGAGCTTTGGATTCCAAGGCTACGGATGAGCTTTTGAACCTATTCTCCGAGATCAATCGGGGAGGACAAACCATCCTGATGGTAACGCATTCTGTGAAGGCGGCGAGCCACGCAGGAAGAGTATTGTTTATCAAGGACGGCGAGGTGTTCCACCAGATCTACCGGGGAGATTGTAATAATGAGCAGCTCTATCAAAAAATCTCAGACACCCTGACCCTTTTGCAGACGGGAGGTGCGAGACAATGAGAGTGCCTTTTTTTCCTAAACTTGCCATAAGCGGAATGAAAAAAAACAGGCAGATTTATGTGCCCTATCTCCTGACATGCATGGGAACAGTCATGACTTTTTATATCCTGCATAGCTTGGGGTATTCACCCCTTCTGAAACAGATGCGGGGCGGCAGGAGCGTGGAGACAAGCTTGGGGCTGGGACAGTTTGTGATAGCGTTTTTTTCTGTTCTTTTCCTGCTGTATTCCAATTCCTTTTTGAACCGACGGAGATACAAGGAATTTGGTCTGTATCATGTATTGGGCATGGGAAAGAAGGGGCTTAGGCGGATCATTTTCTGGGAGTCTTTGTTCACCATGGGCATTGGACTTTTTGGGGGACTTCTCTCAGGGATTCTGTTTTCGAAAATGTCGGAATTACTTTTGGCTTATATCATGAAGGCAGATGCCAATTATGATCTGCATGTGGATGGTAATGCATTGCTCTTTACGGTAAAGATCTATGCCGTCATCTTTCTGATCCTGATGGTGAAATCTCTGATCACAGTGCAGATGACAAAGGCCCTGGAGCTGTTCCACAGCGAAAATCTGGGGGAAAAACCCCCCAGAACAAACTGGATCCTGACGATTTTGGGATTGGGGCTTTTGGGAGCTGCCTATTGGATCGCCGTCTCCATTAAATCGCCATTGTCCGCGTTGGCAACTTTTTTCATCGCCGTGATCATGGTGATCGTGGCGACCTATTTTCTTTTTATTGCCGGCTCCGTTGCTCTGTGCAGGATCTTAAAGGACAATAAAAAATATTATTATCAAAAGCAACATTTTGTTTCTGTTTCTTCGATGGTATTTCGGATGAGAAGAAATGGGGCGGGACTGGCGTCCATCTGTATTCTCTGTACCATGGTGCTTGTCATGCTGTCCTCCACCTCCAGTATGTACTTTGGCATGAATGATGCCATTGAGACACGCTTTTGCAGGGAGGGAGAGCTTGCAATCCACTTTCCAAACTTTGATGTACTCGGCGATGGAAATGAAGAAAAACTGCTGGAGGCTTATGGGAAGGTTTTTGAGAAGCACGGAGTGGAACCGAAGAATGTGCTGAGATATGTCTATGCGGAGGCAGAGGGGTTACTGGAGGGATCTGAGCTGAAGATGAACCCTGATGGTCAGGGCGGACTTGACGAATTGGATCACTTTGATAAGCTCAGAGAACTGGAGATCCTTCCCTTAAGGGATTATAACCGACTGATGGGAACAAATCTGACACTGGGACAGGGGGAAGCCTATCTTTATGAGAAGGAGGAAAGCTATCAGGAAAAGAGCCTTTCCATTCTTGGTGTGAGTTGGAAAATCAAGGATAAGCTTACGGAAATGTTTCCTTTGGGTGAAAATGAGGCTTCCATCATTCCCAGTCTTGTACTCATCGTGAGCGATGAACATGAAGCGGATCCGCTGTTTCTGTACCTTGAAGAACCATATGATTACCAGCCGGTAAGCGTCAGATGGTATTATGGTTATGATCTTGGCGTGGATGATGAGAAGAGCATTGCAGTTTATAATGATCTGAGGCATGTGTTTCAAAACGACGATCTGGCGTTTGCTCAAAACCTTCATGGGGGTTACAGCTATTATTCTTCCTGTCTGGCACAGGAAAAGGACGATTTCATCGGAACCTACGGGGGTCTATTCTTCCTTGGCATTGTTCTGAGTGTGCTGTTCGTTGCGGCCATGGTGCTCATCATTTATTATAAGCAGATTTCGGAAGGATATGAGGATCAAAGCAGATTCGAAATCATGCAAAAGGTCGGCATGACAAAGCAGGATATAAAAAAGAGTATCAATTCCCAGATTCTGACAGTGTTTTTTGCACCGCTGATACTTGCGGGTATCCATTTGGGCTTTGCTTATCCGCTGATCTGGAAAATTCTGCAGCTCCTTTTTGTCAAAAATCTGAAACTGCTCATTGGCCTTACTGTTACGGATTTCATCCTGTTTGGCATTTTCTATGCCGTGTTGTACAAATTGACATCCCGAGTATATTACAAGATTGTCAGCGGAGGAAAAGGGGACTGATCCGAAGGTGCAATCATATGAAACGACGCCTCTCCTTGATCGGAGGGGCGTTTTTACATTGGCAATTTCTGTAAAGAATTTGGCATGTTTTGGGGAGTTTCCTCATTGACCTTTTGGCTTTGGCATATTAAGATAGGATATAAGCGTTATTGTGCTCAGGTAGATTTATGATTCTGGAAATGATGGAGGATACAGCATGTCAAAACAGGTTTACCGGAACATATTTAAGGAGATCGGAAGGACGGATCAGGAGATCCGGGACAGACTGGAACAGATCAAACAGGCTTTTTTTTACGGCCCGGACAAGGTATATTTCCCTGTGGGAGAGGATATGGCCTATATAGAGGACACGGGAAATCATGACGCCCGGACGGAGGGGATGTCCTACGGCATGATGATGTGTGTGCAGTTGAATATGAAGGAGGAATTTGACCGCCTGTGGAAATGGGCGAAGACCTATATGTACATGGAGGATGGCTTTAACGAGGGTTATTTTGCCTGGTCCTGTGCTGTGGATGGGACGAAGAATGCAAACGGCCCTGCGCCAGACGGGGAGGAGTTTTTTGCCATGGCCCTGTTTTTTGCATCCCATAGATGGGGGGACGGGGAGGGGATCTATGCGTATTCCTCACAGGCGAAGGAGATCCTTCGGGCAGTTCTTCACAAGGGAGAAAACGGTCGTAAGGGTTTCCCGATGTGGAATCATGAAAATCATCAGATCCTTTTTGTACCGGGGATCGATTATACGGACCCCTCCTATCATCTGCCGCATTTTTATGAGCTCTTTGGAGAGTGGGCCTATGAGGAGGACAGACCCTTCTGGAAGGAGGCGGCCAAGGCCAGCAGAGCTTATCTCGCCGTTGCCTGCCATCCTGTCTCCGGTATGAATGCGGAATATGCGGAGTTTGACGGAAGTCCTATGTCCAGGCCGATTCCCTGGACCAAGGACAGACACGACTGGTTTTACAGTGACGCCTATCGGACAGTGGCCAATATCGGTCTGGATTATGAGTGGTGGGGAATCGACGCGGGGCAAAAGGGGGCAGCTGCCAGATTACAGTATACTCTTGGCGTGGTAAACAGAGATAATCCTTATCGCGTCTATGAGGTGGATGGCACGCCCTTAGATATCAAGGCGCTTCATCCTGTGGGAATTCTGGTGACAACGGCGCAGGGGGCTCTGGCCGTGGATGGCCCGATTTCTCTAAACAGTACGGATCAGGAGAAGGCTATCGCCGCTCAGTGGGTGTCCAGATTCTGGAATGAGCCCCTGCGCACCGGTGACAGACGATATTATGATAATTGCCTGTATCTGTTTGCCTTTTTGGCACTCAGCGGAAATTACAGGATCTATTAAACATAGAAAATGTCGCGAAGCATCCGTCCGCGTCGGCGGACTTAAATTAGGCGAAATTTTCTTCGCTGTCCAGAAGCCGAGTGAATGGAGTAAATGTCGCAAAGCGACTTAATGAAGGAGGAAGCACAACATGACAGGACCGAAAGCACCAAAGGACCCAACTGCAAAGGGGAGCAGTTTTTATATCTGCAGGCAGAAGGCGGTGGCGGGTAATCCCACACCGGACGGACGGGGAATTCAGTTTATTTATCTGGATGGTGAGCGTCTCACTACCTTTGCAAAGATGGTAGGAAATATCACGGATGAAACCATGCTGAAAAACCTGACCACAGCGGAGGGCTTTTTGAATATGGTGGCAGGAATTGGCGTTACCGTTGAGGCGGATGAGCAGGATCAGCTGATCGATTTCGCCTTTCAAATGTATGGAAAGACAGATCCGGGGAATTCGGGCAATACGATCAGGGTTTCCTGCAAGCCGGACGGCATGGAGCAGATCATCTGGCTGGATGATTATGAGTGGAATGACGATAATGCCGTTGTGGGACAGATGCGCTTTGAATTTGAAAAGGCGGAGCGTCTCGCAACGGTTGATGTTAAGCTCTATCTGAGGGAAGGGTTTACCGCTCCCGAGCAGGAGGAGCGCGTCTCGATCGATGTGGAGGGTGAGGCCTATCAAGCAATCCTGAAGCGCTCTCTGATGAATCTGGGCAATTATGCGAGAGTGAAAAAGGTGATCGATCGAGCGAAGAAGGGCGAGGAGGTGACCATTGCCTTTATCGGCGGATCCATTACTCAGGGTGCAGGGGCGGTTCCCATTCATTTGAAGTCCTATGCATACCAGACCTGGGAGAAGTTTAAGGCCGCTTTCGGCGAGAATGTAAAGCTCATCAAGGCCGGAGTGGGCGGAACGCCCTCCGAATTCGGCATGATCCGTTTTGAACGGGATGTGCTTCGGGAAGGGAAGGTGAAGCCGGATCTCATCGTGATCGAGTTCTCTGTAAATGATGAAGGGGATGAGACCAAAGGACTATGCTATGAAAGCCTGGTGCGCAAATGTCTGGCACTTTCGGAGGATACGGCGGTGATCCTGATCCATGCCGTGTTTGCCGGGGACTGGAATCTGGAGGAGAGACTTGGACCTGTTGGCTTTAGATATGAGGTGCCCATGGTGAGTGTCCGTCAGGGAGTGGTATCCCAGTTCTATCTAAAGCCTGAGACGGGCAGAGTTTTGACCAAGAGTCAGTTCTTTTATGATGTTTATCATCCCACCAATATGGGACATGCCATTATGTCGGATTGCCTGATGTACCTGATGAAGCAGATCGATCAGGCGCCGGCGATGGAGGATGGCAATTGGAGAGAGAAGGAGCCGGTGTTCGGCACCTATTTTGAGAATGTTCAGCTGGTGGATAAGAGCTGGAAATCCAATCTGCTTAGAGATTTAAATCCCGGTAGCTTTACCGAGGTGGATACGGAGCTTCAATATGTGGAGATGGATGATCAGATCAAGCCGGTTCCGGAATTTCCAAATAACTGGCAGCATGTGAGCGGCACGGAGCCCTTTACGGTAAAGATCACATGCAAGGGGCTTTTGATCGTCAGCAAGGACAGCGGCTCCGTGGACAGCGGTAAGGCTAAGGTCCTTGTGGATGGAAGGGAAGTATTGACACTGGATCCGAGGGCGGTGGGATGGACACATTGCACTCCTCAGATTATTCTGCAGGAGGAAAAGGCGGCAGAGCATCTGATCGAAGTAAAGATGTTGCCGGAAGATGCGGATAAGAAGTTGACAATCCTGGGATTTGGTGTGATAGTATAATATAGGTAAGTGAGGACAAGAGAGTACGAGAGTGCGCTCTTGTTTTCAAAAGTGGAATAACAGAGAGGTTTATACGGAATGGGTCGAACATGTAAGTTGGCAGTGGATGGTGAAGTGAGCAGCTTTGTTGTGGAGAGCAGTGTTTATCCCGGAGTGAAGCGCATTACGGACAAGGTGGCAAAGGATGTGAAAAAGGTCTGCGGTATATTGCCGCAGGTGATCGTGAAGGATGTCTTCCCCAAGGAGGATATGTCGGCAGAGGACAGCGTAAATGTCCTGGATGGTTTCTTTGAGGGAAACAATATCTTTGTCGGAACCCTGGGGAACAGTGAAACACTGGATTATTTCTGTGATCTCGGTCTCATGGGGATATCTCAGATTCAAGGGAAAAGAGAAGTATATAAGATCGCCATCGTTGGAAATTCCTTGATCATTGCCGGCAGCGATAAGCTGGGGACCATCTATGGACTGTTTGCTTTGTCCGAGTATATCGGGGTATCTCCCATGATTCAGTTTGGAGACGCTGTGCCGGAGCATCGGGATAACATTGTACTTGAAGAGGATATTGAAGTGGTCTCCAAGGAGCCCAGCGTGAAATATCGAGGCTTTTTCATCAATGACGAATGGCCCTGCTTCGGTACCTGGGCCATGAAGCACTTTGGCGGCGTCAACGCAAAGCTTTACGATCATGTTTTTGAGTTTTTGCTTCGGATGAAGGGGAATTTTATGTGGCCGGCCATGTGGGCGTCCAGCTTTCCTCTGGATGGCCCGGGAAGCCTGAATGAGGAATTGGCCGACATGTATGGTATCACCATCGCCTATTCCCATCATGAGCCCTGTCTTCGTGCCAGTGAAGAGTGGGATAAGGTGAAGGGACCCGATTCCCCCTACGGAACGGAGTGGAATTTCCACACCAACATGGAGGGATTGGTCAATTACTGGACGGATTCCCTGAAAAGAAGCGGGAAGTATAAGCATCTTGTGACCATTGGCATGCGCGGTGAGCGGGACAGCTCTATGCTGGGACCCGATGCTACCTTAAAGGAGAATATCGATCTTTTAAAGACCATCATCCGTGCACAGCGCGGTCTGATCATGCATTATGTAAATTATGATGTGGATAAGGTCCCTCAGCTCCTTGCCCTCTATAAAGAGGTGGAAGCCTATTACTATGGGGATGAGAACACGGAAGGACTGAAGGGATGGAAGGATCTGGAAAATGTGATCATTATGCTCTGTGAGGACAACTATGGTCACATGAGAACCCTGCCCACCAGGGAGATGCGGGATCACAAGGGCGGCTTCGGCATGTATTATCACTTTGATTATCATGGTGGGCCCGTCTCCTATGAGTGGATGCCCTCTACCCCTATGTCCCTGGTATGGGAGCAGATGACGGAAGCTTATGATTATGGGATCAAGGATGTATGGATCGTCAATGTGGGAGATATCAAGGGCAACGAGGTGGCGCTCAATTATTTTCTGGATCTTGCCTATGATTTTGAAAAATGGGGCAGCAGTGCTCCCAACAGCTGGCAGAGCTATATGACCCAGTGGGCAGCTAAGAATTTCCCCAGTGTCTCTGCAGAGCTGCAGCAGGCGCTGGCTGATATTTATACGGATTTTGTCAATCTGAATTATATGAGAAGACCGGAGGCTCTCCATACGGGAATTTATCACCCCTGTAATTACAGCGAAACGGATCGGATGCTGGCGAGAATACAGGAACTGGAGGAGCGCAATGAAAGCACCTATGAGGCGTTGGATCGCCTGGCAAAGATCCCGGCCTATAGCATGATCTATTATCCTGCCAGGATCAGCATGAACCTGATCAAGATGCAGCTCTTTGCCGGAAAGAACCAGTATTATGCGGGCCAGGGGCGCCCCTATGCCAATATCTATGGCGAGCTGATGAAGGAATGTATTGACGAGGACAGAAGACTTTGTACCGAATTTTCCGAATTCCGCAACGGAAAATGGGCCGGAATGGAATTGGAGAAGCACATCGGATTTACCAAGTGGAATGATGACGGATGGAGATATCCGGTGCGAAATGTGGTAGAACCGGTTCTGGCCCCCAGAATGAGTGTTTCCAGAGAGGATGATCCCACGCTCGCCACTAAGAATTACGGTGCACCGCAGTGCATCAAGGTGTATGATTTCTTAAATATGGGAAAGAATCAGGTCAATCTGGAGATCAGCAACGACGGTGTGGATACGCTTCACTACACGATCCGGGCGGAGAAGGGAGAAATTCCTGCTTGGCTTCAGGTATCCGCTCTGGAGGGAGATGTAGAGGGCCTGACCAAAATAGAGCTTTACTGTGAGAGAGGCGTTCTGGCCGGAGAAGTCGGTTTTGACAAGGAAGCACAATGTCGGCTTTTGATCTCCGACGGTGATGCTGTGGTTGCAGTGGAGGTAAAGGCGCGGGCTGTTGATCTGGGCCGCTATGAGGAAATGACCTTCTTACCGTCCGATGGTGTCATTGTGATGGAGGCCAACCATTATGCCAAGAAGAAGGGAGCTGCAAGCGCTGAATTTGTACTTCTGAAGGGACATGGACGAAGCGGGAACGGAATGAAGGTATTACCTTCCACGGAGGAGTTTTCGGAGAAAGACGATAAGCCGGAGATCACATATCAATTTGTGATAGAGAAGGCCGGGGAGCATGTGGTGGAGATCTGGACCTCGCCTGTGAATTCTCTGGTGAATAAGAGAGCATTGCGTGCGGTCGTTGGCAATGGGAAGCAGGAGAAGATCGTTAACATTCTGGAGGCGGATTTCAGAGGGGGCGATTATAACGATTACAGATGGTCATCAGCTGTCATGAATCAGATCCATGTGGTAAAGACGGAGCTTCCTTTTGAGGAGGGTGTCCAGACCTTAACCATAGGTGCGTTGGAAGCGGGAATGGTGTTGGAAAGAATTCTGATCTATCCCGCAGGAAAGAGCCTGAAGCCCTCCTATCTTGGACCTGAGGAAAGCTGCTATAAGGGATGAGGGGGAGTGCTGTTATAAGGAGTGAGAAAGGGAGATTTCAAAAAGCGGATCCGGAGAATGATTTCCGGATCCGCTTTTTATTTTAGTTATGTTGCTTGTATTTCTAAATTGATTTCTGGGAATTATGATTTCTAGGAGTTTTCTTTTGCGGAATGCTCCTCCGAAGGAGTATCCGCATCTGTCTCCCCACCGGACTCGTCCTTTGGCTCCGGCAATGTCAGCAGGACCTTTTCAATCCGATTTTGATCCACCCCCTGCACCTTGAGGATGGTGCCGTCGGATAGAGTCACCTCTTCGCCGTCCTCGGGAAGATGGCCCAGCCCTTCGATCAGAATGCCGCCCAGAGAATCGTATTCCTCGCTTTCCAGATGAATGTCAAGGGAATCGTTGACATCATCCAGATTCATGCTGCCTTCGATCAGATAGGTTCTGTCATCCAGTTTTTTGATCTTTTCTATTTCATCGGCGTCGTATTCATCGCGGATCTCTCCGACGATTTCCTCCAGCAGATCTTCCAGAGTGATCATTCCTACGGTCACACCATATTCATTGACTACAAAGGTAACGCTGGTGGTCTTTTCGCGAATCTCATAGAGAAGCTCGGAGACCTTCTTATATTCAAATGTAAAATGTGCCTGTCTCAGAATGTCCTTGATCTGAAAATGTGCTGGATCATCT
The DNA here is from genome assembly GCA_902766425.1 of uncultured Lachnospiraceae bacterium. GTDB lineage: Bacteria > Bacillota > Clostridia > Lachnospirales > Lachnospiraceae > Acetatifactor. The sequence goes on along the minus strand of CACXDS010000224.1, from coordinate 35,873 downwards.
GTCAGGATGAAATCCTTGATATTGATCAGGCCGATAATATTGTCCTTGTCATCTTCATAGACGGGAAGCCGGGTGTACATATGTTTCCGGAAGACGGAGAGTACCTGTTGATAATTATCGTTGATGCTCACAGTCACCATATTGACTCTGGGGATCATAATGTCCTTCGCCAGAGCATCCGAAAACTCAAACACATTATAGATGATCTCCCGTTCCTCCGTTTCGATCACACCATCCTCGTGACTGACATCCACATAGGTTTTTAATTCATTCTCTGTAATGGTGGAGGTCTTTTGGTTGGGATCGATTCCGAGTATCCGAAGAGCAAATTCTGCCAGCTTATCCACCACAAAAATGATGGGTGTCAATATCTGCATCAGGAGATAAATGGTTCGGCTATAACCCAAAGCTAATTTATCCGCAGTGTGCATGGCCCAGGTCTTGGGGATGACTTCGCCAAACAGCAATATGACCAATGTGAGGATCCCTGTGGCAATTCCCACTGCCAGATTGATCCGAAGCGCCAATGTGGTGGCTAATGCAGAGGCTGAGATATTGACAATATTATTGCCGATGAGAATGGCGCTCAGCATTTTGCCGTTGTGATCAAGGATTTTGTTCACCAGGGCGGCACGCTTATTGCCTTCCTCTTCCATGGCACGCATTTTGACTCTGTTTACCGTAGTCATTGCAGTTTCTGCGGAAGAAAAGAAACCCGACAGTAAAACTAACAGAAAAAGTATAATAGATTGTATGACTCCTGGGTCAACCAAAAAAAACCACTCCTTTTTTGTCAAGATTTATAATTAAAAGTAATCTTACAATAAAGGACATGGTATTGTCAAGTTTTCTGTGGAATCTAAAGAGAGTAACCAGCATAAAATGAATTATAGCGGACTATTTACATAGCTGCAATAGAAAATGGAATGGAGGAGAGGGGAATGGTTGAAGCGACAAATGGAGAAAAAATACGGGGAAACGGAGCGCCGGCAGCATATCTGGTCTTTTTGGCAATTGCTTATCTTTTGACAGGGATCCTGCTGTTGCTGCTTGCTTTTTTGCTCTATCGATTTCAGCTGAGCAGAAATGCAGTCAGTGTCGGAATCATTGTGATCTATCTGTTATCAAATTTCGTGGCGGGCTTTCTGGCGGGAAAGAAAGCGAAGAGTAAAAAGTACATATGGGGACTGCTTATGGGGAGTGTGTATTTTCTTATTCTGGCGGGAATGTCTTTGGTAATGCATTCCGCTTCTGACGGAACAGGCCTTTTCACATCGTTTCTTTTGTGCGCCGGAGGTGGAACATTGGGCGGAATGCTTAGTTGACAGATGGAAAATTTTATGCTACAATGACAAAGATTTATTAGATATACTATGATTTGAAGGGACAAAAGGAGGTTTCATTCATGAAACATATCAAAACTTTGACAACAAGAGACCTGAAGGAATCCGTAAAGAAGGGCGGATGCGGCGAGTGCCAGACTTCCTGCCAGTCAGCCTGCAAAACTTCCTGCACTGTGGGAAATCAGAGCTGTGAGCAGTTGAAGTAAGTTTTGTTCTGAGAACAATCAATCGAACTGAAAAGACGAACATAAGCAGCGATCCTAAGGTCGCTGCTTAAATTTTGAATCGATGCCGAGGATTATTCCTCGCGATCTGTGATGTGGAAAGGATGTTGTTTTTGTGGTACACCAGTATAAAAGTAACGGCCTGAATATCGTGATGGATGTGGCCAGCGGATCCATCCATGTGGTGGATGATATCGTCTATGATATGATACCCTTGGTGGAGCCTCTGGTGGAGGAGGGAATCAAGGATCCCGAGACAATCAAGGCTGCTGTGGTGCATTTGGCCGGGATCCCTTATCCGGAAGAGGAGATCCTTGAGGCGGTGGATGAGGTACTGGAGCTGGAAAAGAATGGTCAGCTCTTTGCCAAAGACATCTATGAAAATTATGTTTTTGATTTCAAAAAAAGACAGACCGTAGTAAAGGCTCTGTGCCTTCACATCGCTCATGACTGTAATCTTGCCTGCAAGTACTGCTTTGCGGAGGAGGGGGAATATCATGGGAGAAGAGCTCTTATGAGCTTTGAGGTCGGAAAGAAGGCGCTGGATTTTCTGGTGGCGAATTCCGGCAATCGCGTGAATCTGGAGGTGGATTTCTTTGGCGGTGAGCCGACACTTAACTTTGATGTGGTAAAGAGGCTGGTGGAATACGGAAGAAGTCTGGAGAAGGAGCACAACAAAAGGTTTCGGTTCACATTGACTACAAATGGTGTTCTTCTGAATGATGAGATTCTGGAGTTTGCCAATCGGGAGATGGGGAACATCGTTCTCAGTATCGACGGCCGTAAGGAGGTCAATGACAGGATGAGACCCTTCCGGGGAGGACAGGGCAGCTATGACCTGATCGTCCCGAAGTTTCAGAAGGTTGCGGAGAGCAGGAATCAGACAAATTATTATGTCAGAGGAACCTTTACTCATTTTAATACTGATTTTTCAGAGGATGTACTGCATCTTGCGGATCTTGGCTTTAAGCAGATCTCGGTGGAGCCGGTGGTAGCTCAGCCGACGGATGATTATGCCATTACGCAGGAGGATCTTCCGAAGATACGGGAAGAATATGATAAGCTTGCTGCTGAGATGATCAAGCGCAGGCGGGAGGGGAGACCCTTTAATTTCTTCCATTTTATGATCGATCTGCAAGGTGGTCCCTGTGTCGCAAAGAGATTGTCAGGATGCGGGGCAGGCACAGAATATCTGGCGGTAACACCGTGGGGAGATCTGTATCCCTGCCACCAGTTCGTGGGAAATGAAGATTTCCTGATGGGAAATGTGGAAGAGGGTGTGATCAGGAATGATATTCGGAATCAGTTTAAGGGGTGCAATGTGTACGCTAAGGAAAAATGCTGGAAATGCTTTGCAAAGTTTTATTGTAGCGGAGGATGCGCGGCAAATTCCTATAACTTCCACGGCAGGATCGATGACGCATATGATATCGGCTGCGAGCTGGAGAGAAAACGCGTGGAATGTGCCATCATGCTGAAGGCCATGGAAATGATGGATGCACAGGAGCAGGATTCCGAAGGACAGGATTCCAAAGAATAGTGGTCTGAAACGGCAAGAGTATCATTGGTCATATGGGCAGATCCTTGTGATCAAGAGAAAAAAAAGAAACGGAGAACTCTTAGAGAACGGAAAGGAAAAGGAAATGAAAAAGAGTAGGGCATGGATTATTTTACTGTGTTTGATCCTTCTTCTGGCGGGTATCACCTATATCGATTTTTTTGGTATCGATGCCGCCGGAACGGGAAGCGCATCGGACATCAAGCTAGGCTTGGATCTGGCCGGAGGCGTAAGCATCACCTATCAGGTGGTGGGAGATGAAAATCCGGACAGTACGGATATGAAGGATACTATCTACAAGCTGCAGCAGCGTGTGGAGGGATATAGCACGGAGGCAATCGTATATCAGGAGGGCGTCAATCGTATCAACATCGAGATCCCCGGTGTACAGGATGCCAATAAGATCCTTCAGGAGCTTGGTCGTCCCGGCGCATTGTATTTTATCAGGCAGCAGGATGATGCGGGAAATCAGAACTATACCTATGGTCCTACAGGGTATGTGCTCAATAAGACCATTGAAGAGATGCTGGAGGATGGTTCCATTCCTTTGACCGGTACGGATGTGGCCAATGCCGAGGCAATGACTCAGCGTGATTCCACTCTGGGAAATAATGAGATTGTAGTTGCCCTTACTATGTCGGATGAGGGTACCGCCAAATTTGCAGATATGACCAGAGAGGCATATAACAATAACAATGCTTCCATTGCTATCTACTATGATGGTCAGATCATCACTGCGCCTGCCGTTCAGGCCATTATAACGGACGGTCATGCAGTGATCAACGGACAGCGCTCCTATGAGGAAGCAGAGCAGCTGGCTTCTACCATTCGTATCGGTGGACTGAAGCTGGAGCTGGAGGAGCTGCATTCCAAGGTGGTGGGCGCACAGCTTGGCGCAGAGGCCATCGAGACAAGCTTAAAGGCCGGTGCCATCGGACTTGCCATTGTTGCGGTATTTATGATTGTTGTATATTATGTTTCCGGATTTGCATCCGCTATAGCGCTGTGCCTGTATGTGGCGTTGGTGGTGCTCTTGATCAGGGGCTTTGATATGACGCTGACGCTGTCCGGTGTGGCAGGTATCATTCTTTCCATCGGTATGGCGGTGGATGCCAATGTCATTATTTTTGCTCGTATCCGCGAGGAGCTGGCAACCGGTAAGACCACCCAGAGTGCCATCAAGATTGGTTTTGACAAGGCATTGTCCGCTATTTTGGACGGTAATATTACCACCTTGATCGCCGCAGGCGTTCTGCTCTTCCTGGCTCCCGGTTCCATTCAGGGCTTTGCACAGACGCTGGCACTCGGTATTGTGGTTTCTATGTTTACGGCTCTGGTGATCACCAGACTTTTGATGAATGCGCTGTATGCGCTGGGTATTCGCGATGCAAAGTGGTATGGCATCGGCAAAGAGAGAAAGAGTATTAACTTCCTTGGAAAGAAGGGTGTTTTCTTTGGGATCTCCATAGCAGTTATTTTAGCTGGCTTTGTGGTGATGGGCGTGTATGCCTCCAAGGGGCAGGACATCTTGAATTATAGTCTGGAGTTTAAGGGCGGTACGGCTACCACAGTTACCTTTAACGAAAAGATGACAGTTGAGGAGGCAACCGCAAAGGTGGAACCTGTCATCCGGGAGGTAACGGGCAGCAATGTTCAGATCCAGACTATTCAGGATTCCAACGAAGTGATCTTTAAGACAAATTCCCTTTCTCTGGAGCAGAGAACTGCTCTGGAGGACAGGCTGGTGAGTGATTTTGCGGTGGAGAGGGATCTGATCACCTCTGAGACCATCAGCTCCACCATCAGTGGGGAGATGAAGAGGGATACCATTATTGCAGTGGCGGTTGCCATTCTCTGTATGTTGATCTATATCAGGATCCGCTTCAGCGATATCAGATTCGGTATCAGCAGTATCGCAGCCCTGATGCATGATGTGTTGGTGGTATTGGCCTTCTATGCAGCTGCAAGAGTATCTGTGGGCAACACCTTTATCGCTTGTATGCTTACGATCGTCGGTTATTCCATCAACGCTTCCATCGTTATTTTTGACCGAGTACGTGAAAATATGAATGCCATGAGCAGGAAGGAAGAGCTGGAGGATGTGGTGAATAAGAGTATCACCCAGACGCTCAGCAGAAGTATCTTTACTTCCCTGACCACTTTTATCATGGTTGCCTGTCTGTATGTGCTCGGCGTATCCAGCATCCGTGATTTTGCACTTCCTCTGATGGTGGGTATTGTGTGCGGTGCCTATTCCTCCGTATGTATTGTGGGAGGCTTGTGGTTTGTGCTGCGCAAGAAATTTCCGGCTAAGGCAAAATAAGGATGCGGATCGTTGGATTGTTGTGGCGGTGAGATTTCATGAAATGCCTGCAGGGCTTAAGAAAGGCTCTGCAGGTTTTTTGTCGAATGATCATACAAATTCCGAATATGAATTCATACATGGGAAGGAATCCATTGTTCTGAATGAGAATTCGTGCGTAGAAAGGAATCCATTGCTCTGAATGAGGATTCATGCATGAAAAGGAATCCATTGTTCAGGATTTGGATTGTGCTTGGAATTCATTTATGACAAATAGGGATAAGGAAGGAGCGGTGCGCTATGCATGCGGAAAAATGGTTTGTCAAGACAAAGTGGGCGGATTTTCGCGCTTGGGCGGATGATCTTGGGATTGATCCGGTGATCGCGAGAATCTTAAGAAATCGGGAAATGCACAGTGCGCAGGAGGCCGCAGAGTTTCTGCGAGGGGAGCTTGGGGATTGTCATTCACCATGGTTGCTTAAGGACATGGAAGCTGCAGTGTGCAGTCTTTTGCAGGCCTTGAAGCAGGGAAAAAGAATTCGTGTCATAGGGGATTATGATGTGGATGGGATCTGCTCCACCTATATTTTAACAAGGGGAATTGAAAGTCTTGGAGGTAGTGTGGATTATGCCATACCCCACAGGATCCATGACGGATATGGTTTAAACGAGCATTTGATCCAGAACGCATCGCAGGATGGAGTTCAATTGATCTTGACCTGTGATAACGGAATCTCGGCCAAAAGCCAGATCGATTATGCAAAAACCCTAGGGATGGAGGTGATCGTAACAGATCATCATGAAGTGCCCTTTGAAACGGAGAACGGAGTCAAGAAGGAAATTCTCCCTGAGGCCCTGGCCATAGTGGATCCCAAGAGGATGGAGGATACATATCCTTTTGATGGAATATGCGGCGCAGTCGTGGCATATAAGCTCATGCAGGCGGTGTGGGAGACGCTGGAGGGGAAGCATCCCCTTAACGGGAAGCATTCCCTTGACGGCCTTGAGACGAAAGGTGAGGCAATTCCGGAGCGCGTGACTTCTCTCAAGGATAGTTTGGATATGTTTGTGGAATTTGCAGCGCTTGCCACAGTCTGCGATGTAATGGAGCTCAAGGATGAAAACAGGATCATTGTGAGAGCCGGAATTCAAAAAATGCGTCATTCCCAAAATCCCGGCTTAAAGGCATTGATCAATGTCTGTGGAATCGATCCGGATCATCTCTCCGCATATCATTTCGGATTTGTGCTCGGTCCCTGCCTTAACGCCACGGGCAGGATGGATACGGCGCAAAAAGCGATGGAATTATTGTTCTGCAGTGATGAAGCCGGAGCGATTGTGATTGCGGGAGATTTGAAGGCTTTGAATGAAAGCAGAAAAAATCTCACGGAAATGGGAACTGCCAAGGCCCGGAAGATGATTTTGGAGAAGGGGATGGAGAAGGACAAGGTGCTTGTAGTTTATCTGCCTGAGGTGCACGAGAGTCTGGCCGGCATTATCGCCGGAAGAATCAAAGAGCAATATGGTCGTCCAACCTTTATTCTGACCAGAGGAGAAGAGGGAATAAAGGGCTCTGGAAGATCCATTGAGCAGTATCATATGTATGAAGCACTTTGCTCCGTGGAATACCTTTTGACAAAATTCGGCGGGCATAAGCTGGCGGCGGGGTTTTCTCTGGAGGAAAAAAACATAGAAAGTTTTCGCAAGGAACTGCTGGAGAGATGTACGCTGAAGGATGAGGATTTTATCCAGAGTGTATCCATAGATATGGAACTGCCCATCAGCTATCCCAATGTGAAGCTTGTCAATCAGATGGAGCTGCTGGAGCCCTTTGGACTGGGAAATCCGAAGCCGCTTTTTGTGCAAAGAGATCTCAGCTTTCTGTCCGGTAAAAGGATGGGGAAGGACGGAAAATATGGAAGATTTGAGGTTTGCGCCGAGAATGGATGCAGACGGAACCTTGTGTATTTTGGGGATATGGATGCTTTTCTGGCGGACTGGGAGGAAAGATTCGGAGAGGGCAGCGGCGAGAGAATGATGAGTGGCAGGGAGTCGCATTCCCTGCATGTGGTCTATCAGCTCTCCTTGAATGAATACAGGGGAAATCAGGAAATACAGTTATTGATGAAGCATTATCGATAAGCAGGTTTGGTAAAACGTTATATCTTCATAAATTTGACATATTTCTTTATTTTTTTATAATTTAAACACAGAGTGTTCACAAAACTTCGTTAGAATTACTTCAGATAGTTAATTAACTTAACTATCTCCCCCCTCATAAAGCGAAAGAGCCGCACTGAATTGTGCGGCTCTTTCATTTTTTCTCGGAGTACTCGCATAAAATGGAATAAGGCTTGAATGGAAAATGGGGATATGATAAAGTAATGGAAGGGTCAGGTATGCTCTTAAGGGATCTGTTGAAAGGGGTGGAGGCAAGGCTTCTATGGGGGGAGGAAGATACGATAATTCTTGGGGTGGCCATGGATTCGCGCAAAGTAAAAACAGGGGATCTCTTTGTATGCATGGAAGGCGCGCACTGTGATGGGCATGAGTTTGCTACAGAGGCTTTGGAGAATGGCGCCCGGGCACTTGTGATTTGCCGGAAAGACGAGTCCTTTATAGGAATGCTCAGGGAGCTCTGCAAGAGAGAGGGCATTGGCTGCAGGGCGGTCGTTCTTGCGGAGAATACCAGAACGGCACTTGCACGGATCGGTGCGAAATGGTATGGAAATCCGTCCGAACGGCTAAAGACCATCGGCATCACGGGGACGAAGGGAAAGACCACTACCTCTTATCTGATCAAATCTATTCTGGAAAATGCGGGAAGACGGGTCGGTCTGATCGGCACCAATGAAGTCATTATCGGCAGAAAACATATGCATGCCCTGAACACAACGCCGGAATCACTCTTGTTACAGAAATATCTGGGTGAGATGGTCGACGAGGGAGCGGATACTGTAGTGATGGAAGTATCTTCACAGGCGCTCAAGCTTCACAGAACGGAAGGTATTTTTTTTGATTACGGCATTTTTACCAATTTGTCACCGGATCATATCTCGCCGTCGGAGCATCGGGATTTTCAAGAGTATTTGGAATGCAAGAGTCAGCTCTTTCGGCAGTGTGAGATTGGTCTGATCAATGGGGATGATTCCTATGCGGAAAAGGTTACTGCGGGGCATACCTGCCGGATTGAGACCTATGGATTGGATCACAAAAATCAATTATGGGCGGATCAGCTTCAGTTCATCATGAAGGATGGTCGGCTTGGAGTTTCTTTTCAGGTGAAGGGAGCAATGGATTTTCAAGCGTATCTTCCTTTGCCCGGAAGCTTCAGCGTTTATAATGCCTTGGCGGCGATTTCCATCTGCAGGCATTTTCGGGTACGGGAAAGCGATATACAGAGATCCCTGTTGGCCGCTAAGGTCAGGGGCAGAATCGAATCGGTTCCTACCGGAAGGGATTATGTGATTTTGATCGATTATGCCCATAATCCGATGGCTCTGGGAAGCTTATTGGAATCCCTGAAGATTTATCACCCTAAGAGATTGATCTGTCTCTTCGGATGCGGGGGTGATCGTCCGGTTTTGAGGAGGAGGGCAATGGGAGAGATCAGCGGACGACTTGCGGATTTTACCATTATTACGGATGACAATCCCCGGAGCGAGGATCCGGCGAAAATACGGGAGCAGATCAAAGAAGGAGTGGAGGCCGTGGGGGGAGAATATGCAGTCATCCCCGGGAGGCGTGAAGCCATTGCCTATTGCCTTTCCTTAGCCCAAAAAGGTGATCTGATCGTTCTGGCAGGGAAGGGTCACGAGACCGAGCAAGAGATCGGAGGGTGCTTTTACCCCATGGACGAAAGAAAAATAGTGCGGGGGATTTTACAAGGTGAGTGTATTGTATGCGGATGTGATTGTTGATATATCACATGAACAATTGGATAGACCGTTTCAGTATAGGGTTCCGGAGGGGCTGCAGGAAAAGCTCAAGCCCGGTATGCGTGTGCAGATCCCTTTTGGTGCAGGCGACAGGCTGATACAGGGATATTGTATAGGGTTGAGCGAGATCAGCAAATTTGATCCGGCAAAGACGAAGGATATTCAGGGAGTCTATGTAGCGGATTCAGATAGCGAGGGGAGAAGCATTGCGCTGGCAGTCTGGATGCGGGAGCAATACGGTTCTACCATGATCCAGGCGTTAAAAACAGTTCTTCCACCCAGGAAAGCGGTAAAGAAGCTTGAAAAAAGAGTGATCCTCCGCAGGCTTGGAAGAGAAGAGCTCTTTTCAATGCTGGGGGAGAGCAAGCGAAAGAAGCAAGTGGCAAGAGCCAGACTTTTGGAGGCTTTGCTGGATCAGGAGAGCATACCCTATGAGTGGGTAACGGGTAAGCTGAATGTGTCGGGGCAGACGATTCAAAGTCTGGAAAGGGCCGGGGCGCTGTCTGTTCAAAGCAGTTCGGGGTATCGTAATCCGGTCAGAGCTTTCAGATTGGAGGAGGAGGCAAAGCTCTTGAGCAAAGAGCAGCAAGGGATTCTTTCGGATTTCTTTGCCGATTATGACGGAGAGGTCCGAAAAACCTATTTGCTTCACGGCATTACCGGCAGCGGTAAAACCGAGGTTTACATTCGGCTGGTGAGGGGAGTAGTGGAGAGGGGGAGACAGGTCATTGTGTTGATCCCGGAGATTGCACTGACCTATCAGACATTGCTTCGCTTTTATCAGTGCTTTGGGGATCGGGTAAGTGTGATGAATTCTACTCTGTCTGCCGGTGAAAAATATGATCAATGTGAGAGAGCCAAAAAAGGTGAGATCGATGTGATCATCGGGCCGAGGTCCGCTCTGTTTACGCCGTTTCCGAATCTTGGTTTGATCGTGATCGATGAGGAGCATGAGTCCAGCTATAAAAGCGAGACATCTCCCAAATATCATGCCAGGGAGACGGCGGAATATCTGGCGGGACTCTGCGGAGCAAGTCTGGTTCTGGGAAGTGCAACTCCCTCCATAGAGGCATATTATCGGGCGGAGCACGGGCAATATGGGTTATGGAGGCTGACAGAGCGCCTGACCGGGGGAACCCTGCCCGATGTGGAGATTGTGGATCTCCGTCAGGAATTAAAAGAGGGGAATCGGTCTATTTTTAGCAGAAGGCTGCAGGAGCTTATGGCGGACAGATTACAGAAAGGGCAGCAGATCATTCTTTTTTTGAACCGCAGAGGCTACGCAGGCTTTGTATCCTGCAGAAGCTGCGGCTATGTCATGAAATGCCCCCACTGTGATGTCTCCCTCTCGGAGCACAAGGGGGGGAGGATGCTCTGCCATTATTGCGGCTATATGACGGAAAAGCCCGGCGTATGCCCGGAATGCGGTTCCAAGTATATTCTTGGCTTCAAAGCGGGCACACAACAGATCGAGGACAAGCTGAAGGAAATGTATCCTTCTGTTCGAACACTCAGAATGGATCGTGATACAACAAAGACCAAGGACAGTTATGAAACCATACTGAGTTCTTTTGCCAACGGGGAGGCGGATGTGCTGATTGGGACCCAGATGATCGTCAAGGGGCATGATTTCCCCAATGTGACTCTGGTGGGGGTATTGGCGGCCGATCTTTCGCTAGGAATGGGGGATTTTCGTGCCGAGGAACGGACCTTTCAACTGCTGACACAGGCGGTGGGGCGGGCCGGACGAGGGTTACAGCCGGGGAACGCCGTGATTCAGACTTATCAGCCGGATAATTATGCAGTCCTGCGGGCAAAGGAGCAGGATTATGAGGGATTTTATCAGGAAGAGATTTTGTTTCGGGAGTTGGGTGGATATCCTCCGGTATCTAATCTTCTGGCGGTACAGATTTTTTCGGCAACAGAAAAATCAGGAGAGGAGTTGGCAGAGCAATTGGCAGAGTATCTCCGCAGGGAGAGAACGGCACAGGATTATATTTTGCTTGGTCCCAGTGCAGCTTCCATCAGCCGGATCAATGATGTCTATCGCCATGTTCTTTATATAAAATCTGAGGATTATAGTATTTTGGTGGAGATCAAGGATCTGTTGGAGAACAGGGCAGAAACACTAAACCTTCGAAACGAAAACATACAATTTGATTTCAACCCCCTAAATGTGATATAATTAGCAGAAGGATGGGCCCGATTCGCGCAAGGCGCGAATTGGGAAGATGCCTTCGCATTGAAAAGCAGTATTTGTTATTATGAAATTTATATACAGAATAGAAAGGACAAGTAGTAATGGCAATTCGTAATATCAGAGAGATAGGGGATCCTATCTTGGAAAAAAATTGCAAAGAGGTAAAGGAAATTACCCCCAGAATCAGAGAGCTTGTAGAAGACATGCTGGATACCATGTATGAGGCGAACGGGGTGGGACTGGCGGCACCTCAGGTTGGGATTTTAAAAAGGATCGTTGTGATCGATGTAACGGGGGAGGATCCCTATATTCTGATCAACCCCAAGATTATTGAGACGGATGGCGAGCAGACAGGCCCGGAGGGGTGCCTTAGCATACCTGGAAAAAGCGGCATTGTCACCAGGCCGGCTCATGTAAAGGCGCAGGCCTATGACATTAACATGAAGCTTTACGAGATTGAGGGAGATGAGCTCCTTGCCAGGGCAATCTGTCATGAACTGGATCATCTGGACGGGCATCTCTATGTGGAAAAGGTGGAGGGAGAACTCCATGATGTGGTGCAGCAGGAGGGGGAAGAAGAGGAATGAGGATCGTATTTATGGGCACTCCGGATTTTGCCGTGGGAACGCTGGAAGCGTTGATCGGAGCGGGACATGAGATCCTTATGGTTGTAACGCAGCCGGATAAACCAAAGGGTAGAAGCGGGCAGACTGTTCCCACGCCTGTGAAGGTCTGTGCATTGGAGCACGGAATTACGGTTTTTCAGCCGGAGCGAATCAAAAGGCCTGAGGCAGTGGAGGAGTTGAAGAAGCAGAATGCGGATTTGTTTGTGGTGGCGGCATTCGGGCAGATTCTTTCCCAGGAAATCTTAGACATGCCAAGCCTTGGTTGCCTTAATGTACATGCTTCTTTATTGCCAAAGTATCGCGGGGCATCGCCCATTCAGCATGTGATCCTCGATGGGGAAGAAAAGACCGGCATAACGATCATGCAGATGAACGCAGGTCTGGATACAGGGGATATTCTCTACCAAAAGGAAATTGTCATCAGAGAAGATGACACCTACGAAAGCCTTGAGCAGGCTCTGATGAAGCTTGGGGGAGAAACCATTGTAGAGGCGCTTACGCTTTTGGAGCAGGGAAGGCTCAAAGCAACGCCTCAGGACGATGAAAAGAGTAATTATGCACCCCTGATCCAAAAAGAGATGGGGAGAATCGATTTTAGCAGAGATGCCTTTGCCATTGACAGGCAGATCAGAGGAATGAATCCATGGCCAAGTGCTTATACTACATGGCGGGGGAAACAATTAAAGCTATGGCGGGCCAGACCAAAGGAAACGGAAAAGTCGGGAGCTCCGGGAGAGGTGATAGAGGTATCAAAGGATCACTTTACCGTTGCGACAGGGCGGGGAGTACTTGATATCTGGGAAGTTCAGTTGGAAGGAAAGAAGAGGATGAGCAGCAGGGATTTCCTCCTGGGAGTGCAGCTAAAGCCGGGGGATATCCTGGGGGCCAATTGATATCCTTCATCACGGTATGATATGTGAGAAACAAATAAAAAGGGATGACAGGAGCAGACAGATGGAAAATACCAGGGAGATCGTGCTGGATACTCTGATCGCACTGGAGCGGGGAGAAGCATTTTCGCACCAATTGCTTCGGGATGTTTTGGATAAATATGACTATCTGGATTCCAAGGAGAAGGCTTTTATTAAGCGTGTCACTGAGGGGACCATCGAGCGCAGGATGGAACTGGACTATTATCTTGATCATTATTCCACTGTTCCGGTTAAGAAAATGAAACCTCTCATTCGGTCCTTGATGAGGATGAGTGTTTATCAGCTTCTCTATATGGATGGTACTCCGGACAGTGCAGTTTGCAATGAGGCCTGTAAATTGGCCGCCAAAAGAAAATTTCAAAATCTCAAGGGATTTGTCAATGCTGTTCTAAGAAAAATTGCCCGGGACAAGGCGCAGTTACCGCTGCCAGATTCTCAAAAGGAGAATCTGGCTTATCTTTGTGTACGATATTCCATGCCGGAATGGATCACGGAGATGTGGCGCAAGGAGTACGGTGAGACTGGTGCAGAGAAAATTTTAAAAGCATTATTAGAGATTCATCCTGTATCGCTTCGATTGACGATAACAGGAAAAAAAAGCAGAGAACAAGTGGTTTCACAGCTCGGAGAAGCAGGAATTGATTTAAAGGCTAATCCCTATGTGCCGGAGGTGTATTGGGCTACAAATGCGGATGACCTCGGAAAAATTCAACCCTTTCGGGATGGAAAGGTGATCGTACAGGATGCCAGCTCGGTGCTTGCTGTTTTGACAGCCGGGATACAGCCGGGGGATTTTGTGATCGATGTCTGCGCGGCACCCGGGGGGAAGACCATTCTGGCTGCGGAATTTGCTTCTCCCGATGGAAAGGTACTTGCAGGGGATGTCTCTGAGAACAAGGTGGAAAAGATCAGAGAGAATATCCGGCGGACGGGGCAGAATAATATTGAAACGATTGTCTGGGATGCAAGAGAGCCCAAGCCGGAGCTTTTCGGCAAGGCGGATGTGGTGATTCTGGATGTTCCCTGTTCGGGACTGGGAGTTGTGGGTAAAAAGAGGGATATCAAATATCGAGTTACCCCGGATGGCGTAAAAGAGCTGGAAGACTTGCAGAAGGAGATCATCCGGAATGCATGGCAGTATGTGAAACTGGGAGGGATCCTGCTGTACAGTACCTGCACGATCCGCTGGGAGGAAAATCAGGGTATGCTGGAATGGATGCTTTCCGAATTTTCGCTGGAGCCTGTGCCCATATTGCAGGATATGGATGCAAAGCTTCGGGAAGGAATCCTGGCAGAGCGGAAAATCAGAAACAGAAAGCTTTCGGAGAATGCGGAGGCTTCCTGCGCACAAATACTTCCAGGAATTATGGATATGGACGGGTTCTTTTTTGCAAAACTACGAAGAAAAAGAGAGTGAGGGCGTCACAGGGTGGAACTGGAGAAAGGGAAAATGCAGGATCTGAAGTCCATGACTCTGGAGGAGCTTAGGGTGGTTCTTGTCTCTCTGGGGGAGAAGGCGTTTCGGGCGGATCAGCTCTATCAATGGATGCATGTCAAGCTGGCGGTGAGCTACGAGGAGATGACCAATATCTCTCATACGCTGAAAGATTTATGCAATAAGAATTTTTGGTATTGCAGCTTGAGCTTGATCAGAGTGCAGGAATCAAAGCTGGACGGGACCAGAAAATATTTGTTTGCACTTCGGGACGGTAATGTGGTGGAAAGTGTCTGGATGCGCTATCAGCATGGAAACAGTGTCTGCGTATCCTCACAGGTGGGGTGTCGCATGGGATGCCGTTTCTGCGCCTCAACATTGGACGGCCTGGAGCGAAATCTTACGCCATCGGAAATATTGGAGCAGGTCTATGCCATTACCAGGCATACCGGAGAGAGAGTCAGCAATGTGGTGGTGATGGGGACGGGGGAACCCTTGGATAACTATGAGAATCTTCTTCGGTTTATCAGATTACTTTCGGATGAAAACGGGTTACACATCAGTCAGCGAAATATTACGGTCTCCACATGCGGTTTGGTCCCTGAAATGTACAGGCTGGCAGAGGAAAAGCTTCAGATCACGCTTGCCCTTAGCCTTCATGCCTCAAATGATGAGAAAAGACGCAGTCTTATGCCCATTGCCAATCGGTATTCCATTCGGGAGTTGATGGATGCCTGCGAGAATTATTTCTGCAAAACGGGGCGGAGGATCACCTTTGAATACAGCCTGGTAGGGGGAGTCAATGATACAGATCGGGACGCAGAAGAATTGACTGAATTGGCCAAACCATTGAATTGTCATATTAATCTGATTCCGGTCAATCCTATCAAAGAAAGGAATTATGTGCAATCGGAGACAAAGAGAGTGATCGCCTTTAAAAATAAGCTTGAAAGAAACAAAATAAATGTTACAATTAGAAGAGAAATGGGCAGGGATATTGACGGTGCCTGCGGACAATTGCGAAGAAAGCACATTAGCGGAGAGTTGGCTTGAGACTGCTCTGTGGCAGTAGCAGAGAACATAGGAGGACAATAGGAGTGCTTAAGGCTTTTTCCATAACGGATATCGGGCGGAAAAGACAATTGAATGAGGATTATGTCTTTGAGACCACTGAGCCCATCGGCCTCCTCCCGAATTTATTTCTTGTAGCGGACGGAATGGGAGGACATAAGGCGGGGGATCACGCATCGAGAGAGACAGTGGAGATCATGGTGGAGCAGATAGGGATCTGCAAGCTAGAGGACAGGAAGGAAATTCTACGCAGCGCCCTGGAGGCAGCCAACCAAAGAGTCTATGCGGATGCAAGGCATTCTGTAGACCTGGAGGGAATGGGAACCACTGTGGTAGCTGCAACGCTGGATAAAGAAAGATTGTTGGTAATGAATGTGGGAGACAGCAGGCTCTATGTAGTCAGTCAGGAGGGAATCCGGCAGATTACTGTGGATCACTCTCTTGTGGAGGAAATGGTAAAGAAGGGTGTTTTGACTAAAGAAAAGGCAAGAATACATCCCAAAAAGAACATTATCACCAAGGCTGTCGGGGTGATGGCCTCAGTGGAACCGGATTTTTTTGAATTGGAATTAAAGTCCGGTGACAGAATACTTTTGTGTTCGGATGGATTGAGTAATATGCTTGAGGATGAAGAGATCAGTATGATCGTCAACAGTGTAGGGCCTTTGGAGGAAAAGGCTAAGATGCTGGTGGATGCCGCAAACGGAAACGGCGGCAAGGATAATATTTCTGTTATTTTGGTGGAATCCCAAGCAGAAGCATAGGTTGGAGAAGTTTTATGGTAAAGATAGGAATGATGATAGGCAATCGATATGAGATCCTGGAAAAGATCGGTACCGGTGGCATGTCAGATGTATATAAAGCGAAATGTCATAAATTGAATCGGTTTGTGGCCATAAAGGTGCTGAAGCAGGAATTTGCGGAAAATGAAAATTTCGTTTCGAAGTTTATCATTGAAGCACAGGCAGCCGCAGGCTTGATGCATCCCAATATCGTAAATGTCTATGATGTGGGGGAAGAAAACGGTATTCATTACATTGTAATGGAGCTGATCGAAGGCATCACCTTAAAAAAATATATTGAGAAAAAGTCCAGATTATCCTATAAAGAGGCTGTCAGTATTGCGATCCAGGTCAGTCTGGGGATTGAGGCAGCTCACAATAACAATATCATTCACAGGGATATCAAACCCCAGAATATTATTATTTCCAAGGATGGAAAGGTGAAGGTCACGGATTTCGGCATTGCGAAGGCAGCCTCCAGTAATACTATTACTTCCAATGTTATGGGGTCAGTGCATTATACCTCTCCCGAACAGGCCAGAGGCGGATACAGTGACGCAAAAAGTGATATTTATTCCCTGGGAATCACCATGTTTGAAATGGTGACAGGAAGAGTTCCCTTTAATGGGGATACCACCGTGGCTATAGCTATCAAGCATATTCAGGAGGAGTTGCCCTATCCCAGCGAATTTGCGCCGGATATTCCAGTGGCTGTGGAGTCCATTATTTTAAAATGCTGTCAGAAATCTCCCGACAGGCGTTACCAGAATATGGGGGAGCTTGTGAAGGATTTAAAACAGGCGCTGATCACACCGGACGAGGATTTTGTGATCATTGGCGATCCCAATATGGACGCCGGAACAAGGCCTGTCACCGAACGGGAGATCATGCAGGTGAGAAATGGTGCGGATCCCTATTCTGACGGAGGGAGAAATTATCCCGGGGACAGGGAGGATTATGTCGACGAGGAGTATGATGATCAGCAGGGATATTCGGAGCAGAACGGCGGCATGTCGAAGCTGGAGAAGATCACTGCAGTGATCGCAGTCATTGTGGGGATCATCATTCTTGTCATTATTATTGTTCTTGGGAAACAGCTTTTGGATTATATTCTGCCCCAAAAAAACGGGGAGGGATCTTCGGCAAAGAAGGGCCTTACTTCGCCCATCATTACAGAGGAGAGCACGGAGAGTGTGCAACTCGAAACACAGACCAGGGAAGTGGTCTATCGTGAGATGCCCAAGGTGGAAGGGCTCTCAGAGGATGAGGCAGGACGCAAGATCACTGCGCTGGGGATGATTGTTTCCAAGAAGTATGTGGAATCCGATGTGGTCCGGGAATGGGATGTGATCAGCGCCGATGTGGAGCCGGGCAGTATGATCGAAGTGGGCAGTACTGTGACTTTGACTGTGAGCTCCGGTGTGGAGGGAGTGCTGGTTCCGGATGTGACGGGCTATTGGGAGGCGGATGCCACCAGCATGCTGTCTCAGGCAGGATTTTCCGTATATAAGGTAAATGAATATTCTGATCTGGAAGAAGGAATGGTTTTTAATCAAAACCCGGCCAGTACCGGAAACGGAAAGGCACCTAAGGGTAGCGCTGTCACCATCTATGTGAGCAAGGGGAAAGAGAATGTGATGAAGAAGGTGCCTTCCCTGGTAGGAAACGAGCAGACAGCCGGAACGCTGATCGCCATAGAAAGCGGTCTGAATATTGGCAGCATCACAAAAGTATTTGATGATAAGTATCCCGCGGGAATCATTTGCTATCAGAGCTATTCGGCAGGAGTCTATGTGGATGAAGGGACATCCATTGATATCAGAGTCAGCCTGGGAGAAAAACACTCATATCAGTGCAATACCGCTATTGAAGCGCCTAACGCTGCAGAAGCACCGGACTATCGTTCCGGTACGGAGGTGAGATTGAAGCTGGTAACCGATACAGGAGATGTTCTGTTGGACACCAAGACCACCAGCTTTCCATATTCGCTGAACTATAAAAATGTGGATTCTCCGGGAGGAATCCTGACTGTTACCTATACAGTAACTATGCCGGGGGAGACCAGCACGGATCCCACAACAGATGAGACGGTGGTGGGCGCCAGCAGCACGGTGGAAAAGAGCTTCACCAGACGAATTGATTTTACGGAAGAATAAGCAGGATGCAGAACAGACTGAAACAGGACAGGAATTTGAGGGGCGAGGTTGTCTCCGGAAAGATCGTAAAGGGCATCGCAGGCTTCTATTATGTCGTGATTGGCGAAGAACTGTATGAATGTAAGGCAAAAGGTGTTTTTCGCAAGGATCACAGGAAACCCCTGGTGGGGGATCTGGTGGAGATGGAAGTGATCGATGCAGAGAAGAAGATTGGCAATATCAGAGAGCTTTTACCGAGAAAGAGTGAATTGATCAGGCCTGCTGTGGCAAATGTGGATCAGGCTTTGGTGATTTTCGCACTGACCAGACCCAGTCCTAATCTGAATTTGCTGGATCGATTTCTGGTGATGATGGGAAGGCAGGGGATTCCATGTCTGATCTGCTTTAATAAATTGGATCTTGACGAAGAAGGTCTTGCCAAGAAGTACAAAAAAGAGTATAAAGAATGTGGAAACCCGTTGCTTTTTGTGAGCGCGCATGAGGGAGAAGGTCTTGAGGAACTGAGGGAAAGGCTGAAGGGCAAAATTACTGCAGTGGCAGGGCCCAGCGGTGTGGGAAAATCCTCCCTGATCAATCTGCTCTTGGGGAAACGCACCATGGAAACGGGGGAGCTGAGCGAGAAGATAGACAGGGGAAAGCATACCACAAGGCATTCCGAACTATTACAGATTGACCGAGATAGTTTTATATTTGATACGCCGGGCTTCAGTTCCTTGGAGCTTTTTGAAATGAAAAAGGAAGAACTGAGCGGCTATTATCCCGAATTTGAAAAACACTTGGGGGAATGCCGTTTTGGCGGGTGTTCCCATCTGACTGAGCCGGTATGCGGTGTAAAAAACGCCGTTGAGCTTGGTGATATATCAAGAATACGATATGAGAATTATCGACTTTTGTACGAAGAATTGAAGAATAAAAAACAGTATTGATTTTATAGTATGATTGGTTGGAGATATTGAAATGAGCAAGGAACCGGATTGGAGAAATCTTGGAGAGCAGATTCTGGATTCAGTTGCGGATGCATTGAATTCGGGTGATTTTAGACAATTAAATAACCTGGTGTCCGGAACAGTCAATGACGCGGTACAGGAAGCAAAAAGGCAAGCTGATTTTGAACGGGCCGCAAGGGAGGAATCCCTGAGACAATACAGGCAGATCAATGAAGAAAACCACGCAAGATGGTTACAACAGCAGGAAGAGATCAGAAGAAGACAGGAGGAGCGCCGGGAAGAGTGGCGCCGGATCAGACAGGCCCAGATCGAGAGCAGGCGCAGAGCGGAGGAGAGCAGACGACAGAGGGCTCAGCAGGAGGCAGAGAATAACGGCGCCGGTGAGATAGAGAGAACTCCCAGACCGCCCAAGGTGGTCAAGGCAAAATTCAAACAGGTCGGAAGTGTTTCGAATGTGCTATATACCGTATTTGGAGCTCTGGGCTTAGGAGTGGGATGTTCACTTGCTCTTGTTTCCATGATTCTGTTTTTTGCAGGGTCGGGTGCGTTGGCTCCCTTTGCCTTCTTTTCCACCCTTACGCTGGCCTTCTCCATCAGCTTTTTGGGAAAGGGAGGCAGGCAGAGAAAACGGCTTAGCAGGGCGCAGCGATACATACAGCTCTGCGGTGACAAGATGTATGCGGATGTATCTTTTTTAGCTTCACAGACGGGAAAGAGCGTAAGCTTTGTTCGCAAGGATCTCAAGAAAATGCTGAATGCAGGAATGTTTCCCGAGGGTCATTTGGATGCACAGGAAACCTGCTTTATTCTCAGCGATGAGGTATATCGGCAATATACCGAAACGGCTCAGGCTTATCAGATGCGGGAGCAGATGAACCGAGAGATGAAGGCGGCGGAGAATCAGGGAATGACCGCACAGGAACAGGCTGTTGATGAGAAGACCGCAGAGGAAAACGAGTTGAACTCCATGATCGCTGAGGGAATGGAGTATGTGCGCAGGCTAAGGGAATTGAATGATGCCATTCCGGGTCAGGAGGTTACCTCTCAGCTCTCCCAGCTGGAAGGTCTTCTGAAGCAGATCTTTGAGCGGGTGAAGCAGCACCCGGAGCAGATGAATCGTATGCACAAGCTGATGGAGTACTATCTTCCCACCACGGTAAAGCTGGTGGAGGCCTATGTACAGTTTGAGAAGGTAGAGACTCCGGGGCGTGATATTCAGGGAGCAAAGAATGAGATCCTAAAGACTCTGGGAATCATCAATGAAGCTTTCACAGAGCTGTTGAACAATCTGTTTCAGGATGAAGTTTTCGATGCAACTACGGATGCACAGGTGTTGCAGACCATGCTTTCCAGGGAAGGCTTGCGCAGGGAGATGAGCGCACAGCCGGTGGAGGAGCATGTGCCGGAAGAGGAAGAAACACCTTTTTCACTTACCATGGAACCGGAGCAGCCTGAGGTGCAAATGGCTTTGAAGGCACCTTGGGAAAGCTAGGACATATAAAAAACAGGGAGGATATGCAAATGAGTAATGATTTGGATGAAATGCTGAACGCAGCGCCTACACTGACCTTGGATCCCATTCCAAGCCCTGCGGATGCGATCAGCGCAATGACGCTGACGCCGGATGGGGTGAAGGAGGAGGCAAAGCCCGTGGTGCAGGAAGTATCTCTGACCCCCCAAGAGCAGAAGATGGTTGATGATTTTGCTGCACAGATTGACTTGACGAACACTCAGCAGGTAATGCAGTATGGTTCCGGCAGCCAGAAAAAGATAGCAGATTTTTCAGAGAGTGCGTTGGGGAATGTGCGCACCAAGGATATGGGCGAAGTGGGCAAGATGCTCACGGATGTAGTAGCAGAGCTGCGCAGCTTTGAGGATGAGGAGGACAAGGGCTTCTTTGGCAATCTCTTCAAGAAAAGCACCGCAAAGATCTCCGACCTTAAGGCGAAATACGACAAAGCAGAAGTAAATGTGAACAAGATCTGTAAGGTGATGGAAGGTCATCAGGTTACGCTTTTGAAAGACATTGCAATGCTGGATAAGATGTATGAGTTGAATATGCAGTATTATAAAGAGCTCTCCATGTACATTCTGGCCGGTAAGCAGAAGCTGGAGCATGCCAAGACAGTGGAGCTTCCAGCACTGGTGAAAAAGGCAGAGGAGAGCGGACTTCCCGAGGATACTCAGGCGGCAAGAGATTTCTCCGCTCAGATCGATCGCTTTGAGAAGAAGATATATGATCTTGAGTTGACCAAAACGATTTCCCTTCAGATGGCGCCGCAGATCCGCCTGATCCAGACCAATGACACTGCGATGAGCGAGAAAATCCAATCCACTCTGGTAAATACCATTCCTCTTTGGAAGAGCCAGATGGTGATTGCCATCGGTCTCAATCATTCTACAGATGCAGCAAAAGCGCAGAGAGAGGTTTCTGATATGACCAATGCATTGCTGAAGAAGAATGCGGAGACTCTGAAGATCGCCACTATCGAGACTGCGAAGGAGAACGAGAGAGGTATTGTGGATATCGAGACATTGACCGCTACCAACCAGACGCTGATCAGTACTCTGGACGAAGTAATGAAGATCCAGGAGGAGGGCAGAACGAGAAGAGCCAACGCAGAGGTAGAGCTTACCAGAATTGAGAATGAGATGAAGGAGAAGCTTTTGACCATCAGTAAGGGAAGTCTTGGTCAGAAATAAGCGTTGACTGCATTGGTGTTGAGTTAATTAGGTCTATTCCGAGTTTGATCAAACCAGCGATGCCCGGAGAAAAAGCCGGTTCCGATCAGGAATCGGCTTTTTCAAAATAACAGACAGGAGGGGATGCGCAGCATGAATTTGAAAACAGCCTATGCTTCTTTTTTTAAGATGGGTGCGGCTATTTCCAGATGGAATCTGTATACGCCGGCTCACAGAGCACTTTTGCTGGAACAGTTTAACAGCTTTACCTGTGAAAATGACATGAAACCCATGTATTATCTGGATAAGAGAGAGAATCTTCTTCATCCCGAGGAGCATCGGCTCACACCTGCCCTTACCTTTGAAAAAGCGATTCCTTATCTGGATTTCGCTAAAGAGAGTGGGATTGCCATGAGGGGGCACACTTTGGTATGGCATAATCAGACACCCAAATGGTTCTTTTATGAAGATTATGACCAGAACCGGAAATTGGCGGATCGGGAGACCATGCTTGCCAGATTGGAGCATTATATTCGCGGCGTGCTACAGTTTGTGCAGGAAAACTATCCCGGTGTGATCTATGCCTGGGATGTGGTGAATGAGGCAATTGATGAGGGGGATTTCAGACAGTCCCTTTGGCTGAAAACTGTTGGTAGGGATTTTGTCCAAAAAGCATTTGAGTTCGCCAGAGAATATGCGGACAAAAATGTGGCTCTCTTTTATAATGACTACGAGACCTCTCAGGAATGGAAGAGAGATTTGATTCTTAAGGAGATACTGATTCCGCTGAAGGAAAAGGGCTTGATCGATGGCGTGGGGCTTCAGTCCCATCTGTTGATGGATCATCCTGACTGGAGGGCCTATGAGACTGCATTGGAAATGTACGGTGCAACGGGGCTTCAGGTTCATATTACGGAGCTGGATATGCATAATGCGGATCCTTCTGAGGAGTCCATGCACCAGTTGGCTCTGCGTTATCAGAGATTATTTGAGATCCTGGTGAACGCCAAGAAAACCGGGAAGGCCAATATTACCTCTGTGACCTTCTGGAATCTGCTGGATGAGAACAGCTGGCTGACGGGCTTTAGGCGGGAGACCAGCTACCCCCTGCTATTTTGTGGAAAGGGCGAGGCAAAGGAGGCCTACTACAAGGTACTGGAGGTTGTGGTCAAAAAGGAAGCTATTGACGAATGGCACTTTGAGGCGCCGGAGAAGGATTTCGAGGTGACCGGAATGCCGGAAGAGAAAAAAGGAGGAAATGACATGCAAGAGGTATATGAGTTTTTAAAACAATGTGGCGTTTATTATCTTGCCACTATGGAGGGAGATCAGCCCAGAGTAAGACCCTTTGGTACCATCGATCTCTTTGAGGGACGGCTCTATATTCAGACGGGTAAGGTCAAAGAGGTTTCTAAACAGATTCAGGCGAACCCAAATGTGGAGATCTGTGCGTTTGCAGAGGGTACATGGCTTCGGGTAGCTGGAAAGCTGGTGCGCGACGACAGAGTGGAAGCGAAAGCACATATGCTGGACGCTTATCCCAACTTAAAGGGAATGTATTCTGCGGAGGATGACAATACAGAGGTACTATATTTTGAAAATGCCACAGCTACCTTCTCCTCCTTTACCGCACCTTCCAGAACAATTAAGTTCTAAAAAGAATGTGACATAATAAGGCCCCGGTAAGCTTTTGAAACGGATGGAAGGCTTGCCGGGGCTTTTTCATTTCTATGCATTCTTATGCATATTTAAGATTTCCTTGCAGGTCTGCTGATAGAGCCCGAGACGACCTTTGGAGGTCAGCTCCTCCAATTCCTTTTGAAGCTTCTTATCTTCACAGATAATGGAGACAAGGTCCGGATTATAGCGTGTTCCGGCTCCCTCCTTCAGCTCCTCCAAAAGCTTGGAAAAATCCTTCCCCTCCGAATAGTTACGCCCCAAATGATCGGTCGCAGCGTCGGTACTGTCCGCGATACTGATCAGATCAATCAGAATTCTCATGGGTGATGCAGTGTTATCGAAATGATTGGGATAACCCTGTCCATCATAGGTCTTATGGTGCCCAAGGATCACATCTTGATAGGGAGCAAAGGCTTCGTCATTGGAGAGAAGCTTTGCACCGAGCTGAGGATGATATTTTAAGATACCGAATTCATCCTCTGTCAGGCGGCGATCCTGGGTATTGATCACAACGGCTACACGGCATTTCCCGATATCATGTAAAATCCCGCATTTTTCAATCTGAGAGAGTAGTTCCTTCCGGCCGTTTTTGACAGCATCAACATTGTCATAGCCCGGCAGTCCAACAAAGAGCTCAGGCTTCCTTGCAAGAGCGGATTCCGCAATGGAACATGCGATCCCGGAAACCATCTTGCTTTGGAAACAGGTAATGGGCTGACGGCAAAGGATCAAATTCATCAAGATCCTACGCTTGGTCTCTTCGTCCTTGATATAGGGCTTAGTAAGACCGTAGAACGAAAAGAATACCCAGTTGAGCTCCGCATGATAAAAGGCATAAGGAGTATGGAGACTATCCTCAATCACTCGCACCATGGCTTTGTCCAGCAGACTCTGCTTTTCTGCGGGAAGTCCCTGCAGGAGTTTTACTCCATAGGCGTATGAAATATGCTCATTCATTAAGAGCTGATAGGTTCGTTTGGAATCACCCTTCTCGAAATTAAGAGGAGGGATCGCCTTTAATATGTAGTCTGAGATCGCCTGTAGGCTGGCCTCGTCCGTACTCTGCTTACGGAGGCGCTTGGTGTTGTTTTCCATAATCTTGTAAAAGCCTGTGGGATCACTCTTTACATTGACGCGGCCGGATTTTTTCAGAGCCTGCTCGGCCAGTGTGCAGTATTCTTCCACATCGGCGACAAGGGAAGGATCAATGGTCAGCAGATAGAGATACTGATCTTCAATTTCAGCCATTTTGGACTGGATGGAAGCGGTGCCGGAATCAATGGCCTGCACAGCTTCACTTGCCCAAAGGTCATGTGCTCTCTGGTAGAATTCATGAGTTCTGCCGGCCAGAGAGGGATAATTGCCTGAATACTGAAGGAGATTCAGATAAGCGGTATAAAAGATGCCGCGAAAGCTTTCTTCGTTAATCTCAGCATAATGTGTCTCATATTCGGTCACCTTCTCAAAGTAAGAAAGCCAGTCGGAAGGTCCATCCACATTCAGGGTTCGGTCGAACAGAAGATAATTACCGTAGCCGAGAGCGTAGTTCAGAAATACGATCCGTCCATAATCCTGCCTGTCCTCATAATAGGGGAGCAGTAATCTGCCGAGGCGAAGACCGAAGGAAACGATAAAGAGCATATTGGAGTGCAGCTGATGCATCAGGTCAAACAGGAGATCAATTTCTTCTCCGTAAAGTCTGGGGGGCAGGGAATCCCAGAATTCACTGCAAATCTTTTCGTTTTCCTGATAGACCTGACGGAGAATCTTGGAGCGTTCAGCTACGGTATCTCCCCAGGACTCCTCTTCACAGGAATCCATCAGGCGGTCATTCCAGTCGTTTACCACTGCGGCATTATTCTTTAAGGTCTCAAATAAGGCATTTATACTTTCTTTGGTGATCTTGCTTTCCGTTGTATTGTTTTCCTCTTTTGTCACTTTATTTTCTTCCAAAATCGGGCCCCCTTTCCAATACAGATATATTATAATTTTATATCATCTCTTTTTTTCTGTCAATGAAAGGAAAGGAAGGACTGAAAACAGAGTCTTGCATATCCGTTTTTTTTGTGTTAAGATAGAGCAAATTTCATAGGGAATAGTAATTGGTGCCGGAGGAGATTTTTTCTCCAAGGGGTAAAAGGGAAGCGGGTGTGATTCCCGCACGATCTCGTCACTGTGATTAGGGAGTGGGACAGTTGGGGCTTATGCTTATGAATAAAGAGCAAAGTCAGCCACTGACGCCTTGCGTTGGGAAGGTAACTGTTTCATGAGGAGCTTTCAGCCAGGAAACCTGCCAATTATAATGGTACAGGAAGAGATTCCAGATCACGAGTAATTGGTCGTATCGCTGCAAAACCAGCCCGGAACTGTCAGGGAGGGTTTTGTTTTGGTGACATTACTCCGCCTTTTCGTATGAGAACAGCGGGGTTTTCTTTTGCGTGCAATTCTATCCTTTCTTTATTTCTTTTCTTGTTTCTTCTTTTCTGACTCTGTTCTGTACCTTTTACTTATCCTGTTGAGATAAATCATCAATTCAGTAGGATCACTGCATAAAGGGGTCGACAGAAAGAAGGAAAAATGAAAAAGAAAGAATTGATCGTTAAAGGAATTGCATTTGCTATGACAATGGCAATGCTTGCCGGGTGTGCTAACACCACTGCACCGGAGTCTTTTTCCGGGGAGGCGGAGACTATGGCAACCCAGGAGGAGGAATCCAAGGTGATAGAAAAGGAGAAGTCCGATCAGGAGAGAGCGGACGAGGTGGCAGCTCTGATCGATGCCATTTATGTGCAGCAGAGAACGGAACAGACGGACGAGCAGTGTACTGCGGCAAAGACAGCCTGGGATGCGCTCACGGATGCACAAAAGGCTCTGGTGGAGGGTGAGAATGCAGACCCTGACTATTTTGGCAGAGACACGGGGGATGCATCTAAGGATGAGCCCTTGAATCAGGATAATATCGGAGAGAAGGAGCTTCTGGTGGTCAGCTTCGGTACCTCCTTCAACAATAGCCGCGTGGAGGATATTCACGGGGTGGAGACGGCGCTGCAGGCGGCAAATCCGGATTGGTCCGTGAGACGGGCCTTTACCGCTCAGATCATTATCAATCATGTGCAGGCCAGGGATGGAGAGAAGATCGATAATATGGAGCAGGCGCTGGATCGTGCCGTGGCTAACGGGGTTAAGAGCCTTGTGGTACAGCCCACCCATCTCATGCACGGGGCAGAGTATGATGAGCTTGTGGAGGAGCTGGACAAATACAGGGATCGCATTGAGAACATTCAAGTGGCTGAGCCCTTGCTGGGCCCAGTGGGGAAGGATGCCACAGTCATTAACAGCGACAAACAGGAGACCGCCAAGGCTGTAGTGGCTGCCGGAATGAAGGCAGCGGGCTACAATACTCCTGCCGAGGCGGCTGCGGACGGAGCTGCACTGGTGCTCATGGGACATGGAACCGCTCATAATGCTAAGATCACCTACAGCCAGATGCAGACGCAGATGAATAATCTGGGATATGAGAATGTGTTTGTGGGTACTGTGGAGGGTGAACCGGAGGATACCGCATGCGAGGCGGTCATCGAGAAGGTGGCGGCAGCAGGCTACAAGAAGGTGATCCTTCGTCCGCTGATGGTGGTTGCGGGAGATCACGCCCACAACGATATGGCCGGAGATGAGGAGGATTCCTGGAAGAGTATGTTTACGGCTTCCGGCAAATTTGATTCTGTTGACACGCAGGTTTCCGGTATGGGATCCATTCCTGAGATCCAGGAGATCTATAAGCAGCACACGGCGGAGGCCATTCAGAATATCGGGAAGGAAAGCTCCGGAAATGCGAACGGACAGTTCCTTGACGCAGCAGCGCTGAAGGAAGGCGTGGAATACGAAGCGAAGTTCTCCACGGACAGCGGAATGTTCCATGTGAGCGAGGCCTGCGAGGGGAAAGGAGTGCTCACGGTAAAGGACGGAAAGCTGACGATCCATGTGAGTCTCAGCGGTAAGAGCGTTCTGAACCTTTATCCCGGTCTTGCGGAGGATGCTCAGAAGGATGGAGCGGTGCTCTTGCAGCCCACCACCGATACCGTTACCTTTGCGGACGGCACAACGGAGGAGGTTTATGGTTATGATGTGCCCGTCCCTTATCTGAATGACGAATTTGACCTGGCTCTTGTGGGAACCAAGGGAAAATGGTATGATCATAAGGTGAGTGTTTCCGAGGTGACAGAGAAGAACAGCGCAGGCAATGCCGCCGCAGATGACAAAAAGGAGAAGGCAAAGCTTGCGGAGGGAGAATATGAGACTGCAGTGACTCTCACAGGCGGATCGGGAAAGGCTACCGTAGAATCCCCCGCAAAGATCAAGGTGATCGATGGACAGGTCTATGTGGTTTTGATCTGGAACAGCAAAAACTACGACTACATGCTGGTGGATGGAGAAAAATACTTAAATGAGGCGGCGGAGGGGGAAAACTCCATGTTCACCGTTCCGATAAAGGCCTTTGACCAAGAGCTGACGGTGATCGGAGATACCATTGCCATGAGTAAGCCTCATGAGGTTGAGTATACCTTGGTGGTTGAGTCCGTTCAATAATCGGATCCGATAGGAGAACTACATGAAAAAAATCCGGAGTTATATACTGCTCCTTTTGAGCGCTCTGCTTCTGGCTGCCTGCGGCGGTCAGAAGCAGGAGAAGGCTCCTGCGGAGTATCGGCAGGAGATTCCGAATGGGACGGAAAAGCTGTCCTTCGGAGGAATGCAGTGGGAGAATGGCTTGGAGCTTTCCTACGCCAATCAATTTACCGCAGAGAAGTGCGGAGAATACTATTTGATCACGATCGTGTCTAACGATCGTTTTTTGCTTGTACCTGAGGGAGGGGCGATTCCGGATGGAATCCCGGAGGATGTGATCACGCTGCAAAAGCCCTTGGAGCATGTCTACCTGGCTTCTTCTTCAGTATTTGACCTGATCGGCAGGGCGAACGCCATGGATCACATTCGCTGCAGTGGGACAAAGCAGGAGGATCTGGGCGTGGAGGAAGCCGGGAAGGCTATGGAGCAGGGGGCATTGTTATATGCGGGAAAATACAGCAAACCGGATTACGAGCTGCTGACAAAGGAAAAATGCGATCTTGCGATTGAGAATACCATGATCTATCACACACCGGAGGTTAAGGAAAAGCTGGAATCCCTGGGAATCCCGGTGCTGGTGGAAACCTCCAGCTATGAGGAGCATCCCTTTGGGCGGATGGAATGGATCAAGCTATACGGACTTTTGTTTGACAGGGAGGAAGCTGCAACGGAATTTTTTGAGGAGCAGGTTGCAAAGCTTCAGCCCATTCTGCAACAGGCGAAAACCGGAAGGACGGTGGCGTTCTTTTATGTGAATTCCAATGGCGTGATTAATGTGAGAAAGCCGGGAGACTATGTGGCAAAGATGATCTCCTTAGCAGGAGGGGAATATGTGATCAGTACCGGACCGGAGGAAGAGAACGCTCTCTCTACGATGAATATGCAGATGGAAGACTTCTATCTCCAAGCCAAGGAGGCGGATGTGATTATTTATAACAGCACGATCGTCGGTGAACTGGAATCGCCGGATGCGCTGGTGGAAATGAATCCGTTGTTTGCTGACTTCAAGGCAGTAAAGGAGAACCGGGTCTATTGTACAGCGAAGAATTTCTTTCAGGAGACAACGGCCATCGGAGATTTTGTGGAGGATCTGAGCAGAGCACTCCGGGATGACAATGAGGATGGTTTTCATCAATTGATCAAGTTGGAGAAATAAGGGGAAACAGGTTGGCGTATGGAAAAGCATAAGAATGATATCGTCAGGAGAAGTCTTTTTTTTCTTTTTATGTGCCTTTTGCTGATCGCATTGATCCTGTGGAATATCGGAAGCGGCAGCATCGCGCTGTCCTTTCGGGAAATTCGGGAGATTCTTCTGGGGACAATGAGAGAGGGGCCCTCCTATCAGATTTTGTGGAATATTCGCCTTCCGCGAATTGTGTCTGCAATTTTTCTGGGGGGCGCTCTGGCAGTCTCGGGCTTTTTGCTGCAGACCTTTTTTGGCAATCCCATCGCCGGACCCTATGTGCTTGGAATTTCCTCCGGCGCTAAATTGGTGGTGGCGCTTACCATGATCTTCTTTCTGGGAAGGGGAATCCGGCTGCAGTCCTTCGGTCTGATGGCAGCGGCCTTTTTGGGTTCCCTGCTTGCCATGGGTTTTGTGCTGCTGGTATCTCTGCGGGTGCAGAGAATGTCCCTGCTCATTGTCTGCGGTATCATGATAGGATATATCTGCTCTGCGATTACGGATCTGTGCGTGACCTTTGCGGATGATTCCAACATTGTCAATCTGCA
This sequence comes from uncultured Lachnospiraceae bacterium, assembly GCA_902766425.1. GTDB lineage: Bacteria > Bacillota > Clostridia > Lachnospirales > Lachnospiraceae > Acetatifactor. The sequence goes on along the minus strand of CACXDS010000224.1, from coordinate 5,640 downwards.
TAACTGGTCCATGGGGAGCTTTTCCGGAATGAGATGGGAGAATGTCAGGGTGATGGTATGGATGGTATTGCTCACCTCAATTGCCGCCTTTTTTCTTTCTAAACCCATTGGTGCGTACCAAATGGGAGAGGCCTATGCCAGAAATCTGGGGGTAAACATCAGATTGCTTCGGATTTTGTTGATTCTATTATCCAGTCTGTTATCTGCCTGTGTCACTGCATTTGCAGGGCCAATCTCTTTTGTGGGTATCGCAGTTCCGCATCTGGTAAAGCTGATGACTAAGACGGCCAAGCCCATTATATTGATTCCGGGGTGCCTTCTTTGCGGCGCTGTCGTGACTTTGTTTTGCGATGGAATCGCGAGAACAATCTTTGCTCCCACGGAGGTCAGCATTAGCTCGGTCACTGCGGTTTTTCTGGCTCCGGTGGTAATCCTCATGATGATCCGGAAACGGGAAGGAATGAGGTGACAGACATCATGCGCAATGCATAAAGAAAGGATACTTCGATAGGCTTATGGGAATACAGACGGAAAACCTATCCGTGGGATACGGAAAACAGGTGGTACTGTCCGGGGTAAATCTGGAGGTAGGCGCGGGAAAGATCCTGACGCTCATCGGACCAAACGGCTCCGGAAAATCAACGATCCTTAAGACCATCACGCAGCAGCTGGCGGTCCTTGGGGGCAGGGTATTGTTTGTAGAACAGATGGGAAAGGGCTCTAAGGACATGGGAGAAATGTCCGGAAACGAGATCGCGAAAACCATGGCGATGGTGATGACAAAGCATCCCACGCCGGAGCTCATGAGCTGCCGCGAGGTGGTGGGAACCGGGCGGTATCCCTATGTGGGACATATGGGAATTCTTGGCCGGGAGGACTGGCAGAAGGTGGATCAGGCCATGGAAGCGGTTTCTGCCCTGGAAGTGGCTGACAGGAGCTTCTATGAGATCAGCGATGGCCAAAGACAGCGGGTTATGCTGGCCAGAGCTCTGTGCCAGGAGCCGGAGGCTCTGATCCTGGATGAGCCCACCTCCTATCTGGACATGAGATATAAGCTGGATATTTTGGAAAAGATCAGAGGACTTGCCAAAAGCAGACAGATTGCAGTGATCATGTCCTTGCATGAATTGGATCTTGCCATGAAGCTCTCGGATCATGTGGCCTGTGTGAATGGTGAGACCATCGCCAGAATCGGGCCGCCCGAGGAGATTTTTGCCGGAGGGTATGTGCAGCAGCTCTATGGCGTGGAGAAGGAGGCGTTCAATCCACTGACCGGTGCGATGTATCTTAGATCTGCTAAGGCGGATCCGGAGGTTTTCGTCATTGGAGGAGGCGGAGAAGGCAGTCCCGTCTATTATCGCCTGCAGAGAGAGGAGATTCCTTTTGCTGCCGGAATTCTTTTTGAAAACGACCTGGAGATGGATGCTGCCAAAGCTTGCGCAGCTTCTGTGATCAGCGTAAAGGCTTTTTCGCCAATAGGAGAGGAGCAGCTCTCGGCGGGGAAAAAAATGATCGATCAATGCCGGAAGGTGATCTGCGCTGTTTCGTCCTTTGGTCCCTTGAACGAGGCCAACAGGGAACTGATGGAATATGCAAAAAAACAGGGGAAACTATAGGAAAATACCGTTTCATATGATATAATATGCGGAAGGAGGGACTCGTACCGCCCGGCGGAAGGGGGACCCACGGAGTGGGGGATGCCTTCGCATAGGCGGAGTGGGAGGATGCCTTCGCTTCCGGAGGAGAATAGAAGAGCAGCAGGATTGTATAAGCGGAAGGAGGAAGAAAAAATGCCATTTATTGATTCTAAGATATCCGTACCTGTGAGTGCGGAGCAGAAAGAGGAATTGAAGAGTAATCTGGGGAAGCTGATCGCCACATTGCATAAGAGCGAGACCTACCTGATGGTCGGGATCGAGGATAATTATGATCTGTGGCTGGGCGGCAAAAAGCTGGAGAAGGGAGCTTATATTTCTGTCAGTCTCTTTGGAAATGCCCCGAGGGATGCTTATGATAAGCTGACCGGTCAGCTCTGCGAGCTTTATGGAAAAAAGCTGGGGATTCCCGGAAGTAATATCTATGTGACCTATCATCCGGTCAATGATTGGGGCTGGAATGGGAGTAATTTCTGATGGCTAAAGTGATCATGGTGCAGGGAACTATGTCGAATGCAGGAAAGAGTCTGGTCGTGGCCGGGCTCTGTCGCATTTTTAAACAGGATGGATATCGGGTGGCTCCCTTTAAATCCCAGAACATGGCACTGAATTCCTTTATCACCAAGGACGGTCTGGAGATGGGGAGAGCGCAGGTCATGCAGGCAGAGGCAGCGGGGATAGAGCCGCAGTCCATCATGAATCCCATTCTGCTCAAGCCCACAACGGATAAGGGCTCCCAGGTGATCGTCAACGGAAAGGTTCTGGGGAACATGCCGGCAAAGGAGTATTTTCGTTATAAGACCAGGCTCATTCCGGATATTGTCAAGGCATTCCAAAGATTGGAGGAGCAGGCTGATATCATTGTGATCGAGGGGGCGGGGAGCCCTGCTGAGATCAATCTGAAGGAGAATGATATCGTCAATATGGGGCTGGCAAAGCTGGTGGATGCACCGGTTCTTCTGGTGGGAGATATTGACAGGGGGGGCGTGTTTGCCCAACTGCTCGGGACGATCATGCTTTTGGAGGAAGACGAGAGAGCAAGGATCGGCGGACTCATTGTCAATAAATTCCGGGGGGACAAGACAATCCTGGATCCCGGGATCACAATGCTGGAGGAGCGCGGCGGCATTCCGGTGACGGGCGTGCTTCCTTACCTGCATATTCGTCTGGATGATGAGGACAGTCTCAGCGAGAGGCTCTCGGATCATAGCAAAGGAGTAGTGAATATCGCTGTCATCAGGTTACCCAGAATTTCGAATTTTACGGATTTTTCAGCCTTTGAAAGAATCCCGGGAGTGAAGGTCAGCTATGCCACCAGACCCGGCGAACTTGCGGATGCGGATCTGGTGATCCTCCCCGGCAGCAAAAATACCATCGGCGATCTGAAATGGCTCAGAGAGAGCGGGATGGAAGCTTCCATCTATCGATTTGCGCAGGATAAGCCTGTGATGGGAATCTGCGGGGGATATCAGATGCTGGGAGAGTTGATCTCGGATCCGGAGCATGTGGAGGAAGGGGGGACCATTCGAGGTCTGGGTCTTCTTCCGGTGGAGACGGTCCTTCAGGGTCAAAAGACCACCGTGCAGGTGACCGGAGCGTTTGAAAAGCTGGAGGGCTTTTTTTCCTGTCTTTCCGGGCAGAGGCTGGAAGGATATGAGATCCATATGGGGGATACTGTGATTTCCGGAGAAGAAAAAAGTCTTGTGAAGCTGGGCGGGGATAGGGAAGACGGAGCGATTCACGGAGATGTCTGTGGAAGCTATGTTCACGGCATTTTTGACAAGGGAGAGATCGCTTATTTGATCGCAAAGGCATTGGCAGATCGAAAGGGAGCTGTCCTCAAAGAACCGGAGGAGGCTGATTTCAAGGCATACAAAGAGAGTCAGTATGATCTTCTGGCTGCGGAAATGCGAAAATATATGGATATGGATGCAGTCTATGCCATGTTGAGAGAGGCGGCAGTCTGAAAGGCTTGAGAGCAGGTTCCGATAGGATGCCGCGTATGCTGCCGGGGAGAGCGGAGCAAGGATGATGCAGATAAATGCGAAAGGATATGACAGGGAGCTGTATCAGGAGATCAAGAAGGGCTGGGACAGTGTGGCAAAGCCCCTTGACAGTCTGGGCAGCTTCGAGGAATTGCATGCCAGGATCGGTGCGGTTCAGGGGAGAATAATGCCTGAGCTTACCAAAAGCAGGGTGATCGTCTGCTGCGCCGACAACGGGATTGTGGAGGAGGGAGTGAGCCAGTCCGGCCAGGAGATCACTGCAATCTGTGCGGAAAATATTGCAAACGGCAGATCCAGCGTGGCTATCATGGCAAATCAGGCCGGCGTGGAAATCCTGACTGTGGATGTGGGGATCAATACGGATCAGATGATTCCAAATGTCCGGGACTGTAAGATACGCAAGGGGACGAGAAACTTTTACAGGGAGCCGGCCATGACGCCTAAGGAGGCCGAACAGGCGATCCTTACAGGCATGGAGCTTGTACGAGAGAGCAAGGAGCAGGGCTATTCCATCTTAGGAATGGGGGAGATGGGGATTGGAAACACATCCACCTCCAGTGCCGTTACGGCTGTACTTTTGGGCCTTTCTGCGGAGACAGTGACCGGGCGAGGGGCAGGCCTGGATGATGAGGGATTGCTGCGGAAGCAAAGGGTGATACGGGAAGCGCTGGGTAAATATGGCTATACCGGAAATAAGCCCGCACGAACTTCCAAAGAGGCTTTCGAAGCGCTCACCATACTGGGAGGCTTGGATATTGCCTGTATGGCGGGGCTTTGCCTTGGTGGGGCAAAATATGGCGTTCCCATTGTCCTGGATGGCTTTATCAGCCTTGTGGCGGCGCTGGTGGCCTGTCGTATTCTGCCTGTTACAAGGGAGTATCTGATCCCGTCTCACAGCAGTAAAGAACCGGCTGTGCTGCGCATTGAGGAAGAGCTGGAGCTGCATCCGGTGCTCCATGCGGGCATGGCCCTGGGAGAGGGAACAGGGGCAGTACTGATGCTTCAGCTTCTCAGGACGGTTGGGGCTGTCTATGAGAATGGCTACTCTTTTGAAAAGGCGGGTATCGACCAATATCGGAGGTACTGAGGAAGACAACATGATTGTAGTGATCGGCGGAAGTGGCTGCGGAAAGTCCTCCTATGCGGAGGGGCGTATTCAGGAGTCGGCGGAGAGGGATAAGCAAAAACTATATTATCTTGCCACTATGATGGCGTTTGGGGAAGAGGGGAAAAAGAAGATCCGGCGCCATCGTCAGCAGCGAATGGGAAAGGGCATGATCACCATCGAACAGCCCGTAAACATTTCCGAAGCCCTTTTGCAAATGGAGACGGGGGAGCCTGTCAGCGCTTTACTGGAGGATGTGGGGAATCTGGTGGCAAATGAAATGTTTGCGGATCCCGCACAGAGAAAGGAAGCCGATGAAGTGGCGGAAAAGATCCTTCGGGAATTGCTGGAGCTGGATCGTAAATTAAGTCATTTTGTCATCGTGACCAATAATGTTTTCGAGGATGGTATCCTGTACGATGAGGGCACCATGGAGTATATCAGAGCGCTTGGAGAAGTCAATGCAGGTTTGGCAAAGGCCGCAACGGAGCTGGTGGAGCTGGTGGTCGGGATCCCGGTTTTTATCAAGGGAGAAGGAAGGACGGAATAAATGAAGCTTTTGAAGAAAATCGGGAAGGCATTCGTGGTGGCTTTTTCCATTTATTCCAAGATTCCCATGCCGAGATTTAACTGGGAATCGGAGGATATGCGTTATCATCTCTGCTTTTTTCCGTGGGTGGGGGCTGTGATCGGAGGCTTGGAATATTTGTGGTATCTTTTTTGTGATGCCAGAGGACTAGGTTCAGTCTTGTTTGTATCCATTGCGATCACCATTCCCATTCTGGTTACGGGGGGATTTCATCTGGATGGATTCATGGACACCTGTGACAGCCTTCATTCCTATCAGGACCGGGAGAAAAAGCTGGAGATTCTG
>CACXDS010000223.1 GCA_902766425.1 uncultured Lachnospiraceae bacterium | reverse complement strand
TTTTAATTATTTCCCTGCCGGCAAGTTTAATATATCATACCAATATAAGTTTGTCAATAACTATTTAAAGTTTTACTTTAATTATTTATATTTTTTAGATAATCTTCCAGAGATAGTCCGGGCTGGGCCGCCAGCTCCCCCGCCGCTTCCAGACCCACATACCGTATGTGCCAGGGCTCGTAGGTATAGTCCACCTCGCCGTTCTTCCAGTTTGGATACCGCAGGATAAATCCGAACTCCGCAAGGTGCGCATGAATCCGTTTCCAAATCTCGGGATACTGCACTAAATCCTCATTCTCATAAACCTCCACGCCATTCACCCGAAAATACAGATCCAGCGCCAGCCCGGTGTGATGCTCAGAATACCCTGGGATGGCCACGGTCCTCCTGGCATAGGCCTCTCCGTACTTCTCCGTGAAACGGTCCATAATGTCCTGCTGATATTCCACGCTCCGGTATGCGGAATCAAGATCGAGCTCGATCCCTTCTTTTTCCAGCTCCGCCCGGAGCTCCAGATAAGCCTTGTATGCTGTCCGCTCCACAGGCACCACATCGCCCACGGAATTTACCGTATAAACCAGATCTAAATTTTCTTCCCAGCCCTCCGGCAGAGGTATCTTACTATTCACCAGTACAAGATAATCTATTTGTGCTCGCTCCGGAATCGTTATATATACAACCTTTTCCTGCAGATCATTCCCCGCAAGCGAATGCTCCGACCTTGCTTCTGAGTCCTGCTGGCCTCCTTCGCCCGCTGCCTGACCCTGCTGTCCTCCTTCGCCCGCTGCCTGATCCTGCTGACCTCCTTCGCCCGCTGCCTGACCCTGCTGGCCTCCTTCGCCCGCTGCCTGACCCTGCTGATCTGCTTCCATGATCGCTTGAACCCGTTGGATTTCCGATTGAGCACAGAAGCTCTTCTCGATGGCCCGCACCTTCCAATACACCTCAGGATCCTTCATGACATGGGGCGTGATCCAAAGACAATAAGCATCCCCCTCCGGTGAAAGAAGGTAATAATTTACCTCTCCGTGAGGCCAATTAACCTTTACCATTTCTTTGCCATTACAATCCACTACTTCTGCATCGACCTCATAGGTTCTGCAGACAAGCTCCTGTAAGGCTGAGATGTCTGGCATACTCACCCGATCCCAAAGACTTAGCTCCACTCTCAGCCCATCACATTCCCCCAAAAAAACCGTATGCTCTCCTGACTCATCCGTCTTTTGTTCCGCAACGCTTTCCTGAACCTCCATGGCGAAATCCAGATCTGCAAAATCCAGCCAAACCTTCTCCTCTTGATCTAGTTTTCCATCATCGATAAGAGATACCCTTATTTCATCCTGCTCCATAGATATCTTCTCTTCTTGCGGGACAGAAGCATTTTTTTCGAAAGCACAGGATGTCAAAGCAAAAGTAAAGCAAGCCCAGATCAGATATGTCCATCTATTTCGTTGATTATGTTTCACCCTGTCATCTCCTTTTTCTGCCCTGTTTACACAAGTCATAACAAACTACCTCGCATTATCGAGCTCATTTCTGACCTCTACAATCAGATGCTTCCCCTATTTCGCCCGCTTTGATCGTAATGCCAGGTATTCCCGTGACCGTCATCATGACTGCTGCCGATATTCCCCCTATTTTTATCATAATGACCGAAGTGACCTGAAAAGCCATCAAATAATCCTATGCTTCTATCCCCTTTGCTGTTTAAAAGTATACTCATATTACCTTTGTCCGTCAATCATAGCCATATCATGTCATTCTTCAGAACAGTTGCCTTCTTGCACAAACCCCAAGCTTGTGCTACAATTCTTTCGCTGCCTTACATTCGCCTCATGCATTGGCTATTTTACCTGAGACAATGCAAGAACAGATTGGAAGCAACGCTTATCATACGCATGCAGGAAGGAATACCGCCATGAGTCTCTCCGTTACCTTACAACAGATGGGCGTGATCTGCATTTTGGTCGCCATCGGAATCTACCTAAACCACAAGGGCGTCGTCGACGGTCTCACCTCCAAGCGCCTCTCCACCATCGTGGTGGATATCTGCAATCCCGCCCTGATCATGGCCTCCATCCTCTCCGGCAACATTACTGCCACCCATCGGGATCTGATCACCGCTGCTATGCTTGGCATCGCCTTTTATGTCATTGTGATTGCCATGGGGCTTTTTCTTCCCCTTCTTCTGAAGGCATCTCCTGACAAGAGGCATTTCTATAACCTGATGACGGTCTATACCAACATTGGATTCCTTGGCATTCCCGTGGCGAGAGCCATTCTTCCCGGAAATGCCATTCTCTATGTGATTGTCTGCAATGTCATGTACAGCCTTCTGTTTTACACCCATGGCGTTACAGTGTTAAATTCACCCCATAAAGGCGAGGGACAACGCAATTTCCTTTCCGATCTGAAGAAGCTCCTGAATCCGGGCACCATCATGGCAATCTTAAGCCTTGTGGTCTTCTGGTTTCAGATCACCCCGCCTCCCATTCTGGCAAATACCATCGAATATGTGGGAAATGCTACCGTCTTTCTGTCCATGACATTGCTTGGCGTTTCCATAGCCAGATCTAATCTGATGGAAGCGGCTAAGGATCTTCGCATCTGGGGTTATATCCTCCTTCGCATGATCCTGCTGCCTGTCGTCATCGTTCTGGTCATGCGCTCCCTTCGTTTTGATGCAGTTCCCACCCTGACCATGGGGCTTATGGCTGCCATGCCTGTGGGGAATCTGCCCATGATCCAGGCCGCAAAAATAGGAGAGGATACCAAGCTCCTCTCCTGCGCCATCGCTGTGACCACTGCCGTCTCCATCGGCACCATCACGATTTTATTGACTGTTTTTTCCTATCTTCTTCTCTGAATTCCTCTTTCCTTGTAGAACCTCTCTTTTTCAGCATACATGGCAGCATCCGCGATATGCTCCAGATCATCTATCGACGCATCCGGTTGATCTTTATGTGCCGCATAGCCGACTGACATCGTGATCTCGTCCGTGTATACACCACGCCATTCCTTTGTTTTCATTCGTATCGTATCACATATTTCCTCAGGCTCCTCCGTATAAACAACCGCCATAAACTCATCTCCGCCGGTTCTATAAACCTTTCCTTTATTCCCGACAGATAATGCAAGACAATTCGCCGCCCCTTTGATCAATTCATCGCCGGCCGCATGACCCTTCGTGTCATTTACCGTTTTTAAGCCGTTTACATCTATTGAGAACAGAACAAAATTATCGGGAAGCTCATCCTTTCTATGTTCTCTGAGATCCTCATCATAGCATCTGCGATTGAATAGTCTTGTCATTTCATCCGTCATGGTGATCCTGATCAGATTCTCTTCTCTGCGTTTCTCCTCATCCACATTTCTGGTGGTGTAGATCACCTTAGTAGGGATACCATCCGGCGTTGAATCCACCATAATATATTGGGCGCGAAACCATCCGGAAACGACATCGATAAAATCTGCGCTGATCAGCTTCTTTTGAGCCAGCCTTGCCCTCACAGTTTTAATACTGGTGAACTTCATGAACTCATCCATCTGATCGGGCATAACCTGATTTATGATCCTTTGATTCATAATGGTATGCGTCTGAGAATTCATGTCTATTCCATGTACCTTAAATTCGGCATCTCTTAATGACATCTCCGTATTATTCACAAAATCCAAGAGATTGACATTATCGTAAATTTCAGCCATGGAGTCGAGTATCTCCACTTTTTCCTTTACGCTTTCCTTTTGCTCGTTTATCTCTTGAAACTGAGAAAAAAGCTTCCTAAAATGATCCAAGGTCAGCTTCCCTATGATACATCCGGATGCAAACATAATAACGGTTTCTATGGTAAATCCGCTTACCATGTCAGCAAAGTAAGAAGATGCCGTATTATGGTCCAATCGAAAACCTGCTTCATATGGCGCCGTCAGCCATGTTGTGATCACCATCAAAATATAATTGAGTACGATCGCATATATATAAAGGAGCTTGTCACAAAACAAAAGACTCAATAGCGGCACCAAAAACCATGTCAAATAGATACTGATATGTGAATAGGCCATATATACGATCAGCAGATTCAGTGAAGTCAAGGCAAACAGACAGGTTATCGTGGATTCCGGTATATGCCTGATCAGTAATAGGTGAATCGCCGACAGTACAATGACCAAAGCCGATATGCATATGCATGTGCCATAACTGATATCAATAAAGATCCCTCCCTTAATACCAAGTGCAATCGCCGGACCTGTGATCACAAAAAACCATAGCACCGTATTCAAATATTTATTGACCTTTACACGATTTTCGCTTAAAAATTGGTCATATTCCATAGAAATATTGTTTTCCATTTTGCTTCTTCCTTATTATATTCTTCTGATCATATTTTTTTATGGTTCTTCTTATTTATTCTGCCCTTCCTTCTGTGTCCTCTTTATTTTATAACATAAAATACTTTTGTCAACTCAATATCAATCATATGCTGCACTGCTCCTCCTCCGCTATGTCAAATCGTCCGATATTTTTCTCTGCGGTCTGTTAAGCCATCTGTTTATAAAAAGAACTTCATTTTCCGTGACATATAAACTTCATCATTATTCTTATTTTTTCTCCCCTCTAATAGTTATGCCCTTTTTACTTTCCCTTCAATTCCAGATATTTATTATATTCCTCCGGGTGCTTTCTCCTCACATAATTCTGAATCACCTCGCCATGTTTGGCCAGAAGCCTTGCCGCATGGGGATTCATCTCCTCCAGCTTCTGGCGCCCAAAGACACGGCGCTTCTCAATATGCCGCTCCACTCTGCCTGCCAGCTCCTGCGTGATCCTTCCCTCATCGGCAAGCTCCTCCAAACGAAGCTCCATGAAATCCCAAAAAGCGTCTTCATCAAACCGCCCAAGCAAGCCCCAGGAGGTGCGAACGCCATCTTCATCCAGAAGATCTGCTTCCACCTCTTCCTCCCTGCTGCCGGCAGCGGCAATGCGCTCTGCCATGATTCCGGCAAGCTCCTCCATCTTTTCTTCTGCATCATTACCAAACACCCACTCAAATTCGGATAGTCTTTCGTCCGCCTCTATCGCATTTCTTCTGCGATTTGCTTCTTTTTGTGCGGGCATTTCCTCCAGCTTTCGAGATTCCGCCACCCAACTTTTCATCGTTTCCTCCAGCTCATAGGGTTTCTCCACCCCCGCATCCCGAAGGGCCAATGTGATGGTTCGACGAACGGCGCCCTCTTCAATAAGACCCTCTCCTCCCAGCATACGCAACTGGTCATTTAGGGAACCGTCATGCTCCGTTAAATAAAATAAGATTCCCTTCTCCCGAAGACTTCCATGAAACTGAACCAATCTCTCCGTGGCCGTAATATCAATGCTGCCAATTCCCCTGGCATCCACCACTACCTGATGGGTATCCTCCTTCAATGCCTCTTCGATCTCCCTGCAGAACAGATCCACATTGGCAAAAAACAGATTCCCTCCAAAGCGATATATAATAGTATTCTTTATGGGCCTTGCCTCGGAATTTCGCTTCAGAGAGTAAAAATTGCCATGTCCCGGAATCCTTCCCTCAAAGGCCGTTGGCGGAACCGCCGCCCGCATGGCCACTTCTCCAAAGGAGAGGAGCACTCCTATGATCACGCCATAAAGGGTGCCAAAAAACAGCACTCCCAAAAACGCTGTCATAAAGATCAGCCATTCATTCCTGCTGATCCTCCAGAGCCTTTTCCACAAAGGAATTTCCAAAATACCAATGAGCGCCGTAATCACAATTCCAGTAAGCACCGGGACAGGCAGATATTTCAAAAGCGGCGTGCCAAACAAAAGCACCAAAAGCATGGTAAAAGATGCGGCTAAGGACATTACCTGTGATCTCACGCCCTGGAAATCCGCAATTCCGCTTCTGGAAACGCTTCCGTTAATGGGGCACCCACCCACCATTGCGCCGGCAAGATTCATGGCGCCGTATGCCAATAGCTCCGCATTATGATCCAGCTCGTCCTGATACTTTTTGGCATAATTTCCGGAGGCAAGAAGTGTCTGCGCCATAACCACGGCGGCGATTCCAAGGGACTGCATCAAGGCATCCGGCAGGCTACCGGACAAAACCTGAAAGTCAACCAGTCCAAAGAAGGAAAAATCCTTCTCCGTTAGGCCCATCCCCGTAATTGCAAATCGGATCAACCCCTCCGGTGTCCTTCCAAAACCGGGCAGCATCACCTTTGGAAGTCCGGGAGCTGCCTCCGCCATCACCTTCACCCCATACCTGTCCAAATGTAAAAATCCTTGCAGCAGGGCTCCCACCACCATCATCACCACCGTCATGGGAACCTTCGGAATCCATTTTTTACATAACAAAATGATCGCCACCGTTCCGAAACCAAGAAGAAACGAGAGGAAATGAAACTCCCTCCCTTGCTCCCAAATGTTTTGAAACAGCGCGATCACTTCTCCTGTCCCGGGATTGCCGCCGAAAAGCTTTGGCACCTGCATCAATATGATCGTCAAGCCTACGCCGGAAATAAAACCACCCATCACAGGCGTGGAAATATACTTCACAATCCGCCCGGCCTTCATAAAATAAAGCACTACAAACCAAAGTGCCGTAAAGAGAGCCATGATCGGCACAAGACTCATGGCCTCCTTCGACTCTGCCTCATATCCCATCCGGACAAGAAGACTTCCCACCATAACGGCGGGCATGGCATCAACACCCACCACAAACTGCCTGGAGGTGGTGAGAAATCCAAAGAACAAAATGGGCAATAGCGATCCATAGAGCCCATAGACTGCGGGCAGTCCCGCGATCTGGGCATATCCCATGGAGATGGGGATGGACACCAGCGCCACCACGATGCCGCCCAAAATATCCCTCGCCCAATTGATCTGCTTTCCGTTCGTTTTGATCTGACTAAACAGTCGCATTTAATTCTTTCCGCCGTTCTCAGTGATTATTCTTTTCGATTTCTCTCAAAAGCTTCTCCCATGTTTCCCATGGGATATTATGATTTTCCATTTCTTCCAACACCTTTCAGTTTATCATACACAGATTAAACTTGTCACTATAAACTTCCTTTAACAAGGCTTAAGATTTTTAAGATAAAGAAAAGCCTTCACACACAAAAAAAGACTGCCCAAATTATATGGACAGTCTTTCAGATAAAACCTACTTATAGGGCTCGATGGTGATAATGCTGCCATCCTCGCGGTACTTCAGCTCCGTATATTTCACATTACGCCTGTGGTTAATGCCCTTCGACAGCTCACAGTCATGATAGAAGAGATACCACTTTCCGTGATATTCCATTATGGAATGATGGGTGGTCCAGCCAAGCACCGGCTCCAAGATCTTTCCCTGATAAGTAAAGGGACCAACGGGGCTGTCGCCGACCGCATATACCAAAAAGTGGGTGGTGCCTGTGGAATAGGAGAAATAATATTTCCCGTTATATTTGTGCATCCAGGGATCCTCAAAGTATCTCCGATTCTCGTCCCCCGCTAAAATCTCCTTGCCGTTCTCGTCCAAAATCTTAATATGATCATAACTGCCCTTCAGCTCCAGCATATTCTCCGCGAGCTCTCCCACCATGGGGCCAACCTCGGGCTCGTCCTTGGCATTTTCACTGCCATTGGGATCAAACTTACCGGTCTTCCACTTTTCCAGCTGACCGCCCCAAAGACCGCCATTATACAGATAAGCTCTTCCGTCATCATCCACAAATACTGCGGGATCGATACTGAAGGTACCCTGCATATAATTTTCTTCGGGCTTGAAGGGACCAACCGGACTGTCACTGGTGGCAACACCGATCCGGAAAATTCCATCCTTATCCCTTGCCGGGAAATACAGATAATAAATTCCATTCTTATATGCGGCGTCAGGTGCCCACATCTGCTTGCTCACCCAGGGCACATCCTTCATGTGCAGTGCCTCGCCATTGTCAACGCACTCCGCCTCCAGATTATCCATGGAGAGAATGTGATAATCCTCCATCCGATACTCATCACCGTCATCATTGTCCTCCCCGTCATGAGGAATATCATGGGAGGGATAAATATAGATCTTATCATTAAAAACATGTGCGGAAGGATCCGCCGTAAAGATATGGGATACAAGGGGTCTTCTTTGCTCTGCCATGTGTGATCTCCTTTTCGACTTAAAAAGTCAGATTTATATAAGCTCATTCTATCTCATTTTTACGGAAAACTCAAACTATTTTTCTTTGAATCATAGAATTTTACAGTTCAGATAATTCATCCATGATGGAAACCGTCTTACTCATCTTCGAGACGAGGGACTCCAC
>CACXDS010000222.1 GCA_902766425.1 uncultured Lachnospiraceae bacterium | reverse complement strand
CCGGTTTGGCTGCATTTATGTTTTCACTCCCCGTGCTCCGGGCTCTCTCGCCATTTTCCTCGCCCGGTTTGGCTGCATTTATGTTTTTGCTCCCCGTGCTCAGGGCTCTCTCGCCGTTTTCCTTGCCCGGTTTGGCTGATGGTATGACTTCGCTTGGCTCTGCCGTGCTTCTGATCCCCTCCGCTTCAATTAATGTCCCGCTTATCTTTACCCCTGCGCTATCTCGAGTAACGCTTTTCGCATTATCAGATGTAGCAACCTTCTGGCCGATTTTCTCCTGATGCTCTTCTCCATTTAAGACACATACTACCTCCCGACCGCCGGGCAAGGGCATACAAACTTGCCCCAAGCTTTGCGCCCGAAAACCGCTTCCTGCCACATCTTCACAATCCATGTCCCGCAGCTCCAGCCTTCCCCTGCCATCCACCACTTCCATTTTGCCAATGCCATGACTTTTTCCGTTGGAAAAGATAAACCACTCCCGTTCCCCATCCGCAGCAGGTCCCATGCAAGATAATTGGATCAATATATTACAATTCTTTCCCCAGCACTCCAGCTTGACAAAACCTGCCCCTTTTATCTTCTCTCCCCGTTCTCTCATCTCCAGATACTTGATTTTCTGATCATAATACATAAAAAACACCCCCCACATAATAATAATCTATGCAGGGGATGTCCAAATTATAACCTGTTTCTTTTAGAACCGTTATTCTTCCTTTTTGTACTTCAGATAATCTACTACCATCATAGCAATCTTAAAGATCAGTGCATCATCAAAGTTCCTCAGATTTAATCCTGTGCTCTCCTGGATGCGCTCAATGCGGTACACAAGAGTGTTTCTGTGGACATAGAGCTGTCTGGCGGTCTCGGAGACATTGAGATTATTCTCGAAGAATTTATTCAGGGTGTTCAAGGTTTCCTCGTCCAGCTCCTCCGGCATTTTCTCTCCGAAGATCTCTTCGATGAAAATCTGACACAGGCTTTCGGAAAGCTGGTAGATCAAACGACCAATGCCCAAGGTGTGATAAGCCGCCACAGGTCTCTCCGCATAAAAAATTTTCCCCACCTCCATGGCAGTCTTAGCTTCCTTGTAGGATTTTGAAATATCCTTTAATTCCTTTACCACCGTTCCATAAGACACTCGCACATTGATCATAGCCTCCGCGCTGGCGGTATCCACAATGGTATTCGCCACATGATCCAAAGCCGCATTTGTGGGCTCGCCGTCAAGCGCTTTGATCAAAATGATATTTTCCTCATCCACTGCTGTTACATAATCACCGGCCTGCGCTGTGAAAAGCCCCTTTAGGAGCTCCATGACAATATTGTCCCGTCCTCCTCTGGTCTCAACAAGAAAAACAGCTCTGGGAACACTCACTTCTATTCTGAGCTTTTTGGCCCGATTATAAATATCCACCAAGAGCAGATTGTCCATCAGAAGATTCTGAAAGAAATTATTGCGGTCAAATCGCTCCTTATAGGCGATCACCAGATTCTGCAGCTGGCAGACCGCAACCTTGCCGATCATATAGGCGTCATCCCCAAAGCCTCTGGAAACAAGCACAAACAGAAGATCACCTTCATCGTAGATCTTCAGCAAATGATGCGGCCCGACCACCTGACTATCCGCCGGAGAATTGGCAAAATCCCTTAGAAGAGTCTCTGCCAGCTCCATATTATCCACCGTACCTGCCAGCCAAAGTCCACCCAGATCATACACACATAGATCCACCTTTGTTATCGCCTTCAGTTCGTCGAGACTGGTCTGAATGATTTGATTTGATATCATTGTTAGAATTCCTTCCTTGCGGTCGCTTGATTTCGTTCCCTCTTGACTCATAAAATCCGTCTGCCTTCGGCAGACGCCGTCGCTTCGCGACTCCTGATTTTATTTGTGTGCCCTTTGGCACATCCTCGCTTTGCTTCGGATTCCAAATTTGCTTTGCAAATTCGGAACTGGTTCGCTCGGGCGAAATCAAATGCCCGCTTTGCGGTCGCTTGATTTCGTTCCCTCGCTCCAAAAAAGGGGTGCTGTTTCCAGCACCCCTTCCATCACCAACCCTAGTTGGTAATAATCTTCTCAGTATCCTTATCAAATACATGAATCTTCTCAACATCCAGAGCGAACTTAACGGTGTCGCCGGGTCTGGAATTGGTACGAGAATCCACTCTTGCAGTCATAGGGAACTCATCCAGATCGAAGTACAGATATACTTCTGCACCAAGCAACTCATAAACCTTGATGGTGGACTCGAAGGTGCTGTTAGGAGAATTCTCGATAAACATCTCGGAATCATATACATCCTCAGGACGAATACCGAAGATCACCTGCTTTCCGTCATAACCGCCCTCAATGATCTTCTTAGACTTTGCGGGAGGAAGAGGAATGCTCTTTCCTGCGATCTCAAGGCTTGCAACATCACCCTCTACGGATACGGTAGCGGTGAGGAAGTTCATCTGAGGAGATCCCATGAATCCTGCTACGAACAGGTTCTGAGGCTTCTCATACAGATTCTGAGGGGTATCAACCTGCTGGATGACACCATCCTTCATAACGACGATTCTGGTACCAAGGGTCATTGCCTCGGTCTGGTCATGGGTTACATAGATGATGGTGGTGCCCAGTCTCTGATGCAGCTTAGCGATCTCGATTCTCATCTGTACACGAAGCTTTGCATCCAGATTGGACAGAGGCTCGTCCATAAGGAATACCTTAGGATTACGAACGATTGCACGACCCATTGCTACACGCTGTCTCTGACCACCGGACAAAGCCTTGGGTTTACGATCCAGAAGAGGGGTCAGATCAAGGATCTTAGCAGCTTCCTTAACCATTTTATCAATCTGATCCTTGGGAACCTTTCTCAATTTCAGACCAAATGCCATGTTGTCATACACGGACATATGAGGATACAGTGCGTAGTTCTGGAATACCATTGCAATATCTCTATCCTTAGGCTCCACATCGTTCACTACTCTGTCACCGATCTTCAACTCACCGGAGGAGATATCCTCCAGACCTGCGATCATACGAAGAGTGGTGGACTTACCGCATCCGGAAGGTCCTACGAAAATGATGAACTCCTGATCTGCAATCTCAAGGTTGAAGTTCTTAACAGCTTCGAAACCATTGGGATATACCTTGCAGATATTCTTCAAAGATAGACTTGCCATTGTAAATAACTCCTTTCATCTCGCCTTTGCTATACTGTTTTAATAAGATTTTGATTCTCCGTTGGTTATGTAGAAAAACCCCCAACAAACTAGGTTAATTATAACAGAACTGTTGCAATTTTGACAATACCGATTTTCACAAAGTTTTTGCTATTGATTGTAAAAATTGCTAACTTTTCCGAACGCCCCCGTCATTTTGCATAATTGAATTAAGTATTTTTAGTAAATATGCATATTGCTTTTTCTTCGGCATTTACAAAGGCTTTTTTTCATCCTTCAATGCCGGATCCAGAGTATCGCTGAAGATATGCTCATCCTCCGCTCCGGGCTCCTCCATGATCTCCCCGGCAGCGATGGCTCTCTCGATCATCTTATCCTCCATCTTTTTGAAGAATTTATTGTACATCAGTGCGGAGATCACAGCGGGAAGGGACATCCCAAAAAGCACCACCAGAGGGAACAACTGGATCACCAGGATCCCCACTGCCACCGGGATCAGCCAGAGCACCACCATCACGATCACCTTCGGCAGCTGCATCACTGCCATCAAAAGCGTGTTCTTGAAGGTATTCGGAATCGTGTTGTCAAATTTAGAGAGCACAGGATAGATAAACACAAATGTGACAATTGCGACAAAGGCTCCCACCAGCCACACCACCTGCATCAGGGTACTGGGATCCGGCCCGCCGCTGAAATACATGATATAGCAATCCAGCCCTAAGATCACCATGACGACAACCTGGATCAGCCAGATAATGGTGGCCTGCCGGAAATTCTGCTTGAAGGATTTCAAAAATCCCTTGACGATATAAACTTCCTCATTTCGGACGATCTTTAGGGCCATATAGTAAAGTGCCGTTATAGATGCTCCAACGGTGATGATCGGTAAGCAGCAGATCAGTGCGATCAGATTTAAGATCATGAGATCTGCCAGCTTCCCAAGTCCCTGCATCAGGGGACTGTCGATGTCAAAAAGCTTCATGCTGTAAATCCTTCCTTTCTACAAGAAGAAAAATCTGTATAAATGTCTGAAAGCCATATAAGAAACTCATTTCGTCCGAAAAGCTTCTTATCAGAAGACCTTCTCCATAGCGGTCACCTTAACTCCGGAATAATTTGTCAAGGGGTTCACCTGGGTAAAGCCTAATTTCTTATAAAAATCAACCGCATAGGGCGCCGCAGTAAGAGACATATACCGTTCCCCCACCTCGTTCTTCAAATAGTCGCACAGCCCCTCCATGAGCTTCCTGCCGATTCCCATAAGCTGGTAATCCTCATCCACAAACAGAAGGGAAAGATGATTGATATTGCGCAGGGATCCGACACCCACGATCCTTTCCTCATCCAGAGCCACAAGCACCTGATACTTGCCATCCACGAACGCCTGAAAGAGATTGGGATCCGTAATAAAGTCATAGAAGCTCTGGCGCCCTTCCTTTGTGCAGTCCTGTCCGTCAAACCGTATAAAGGTATTCCAAACCATATTCATGATCGCGGGCCATTCCTCCGGCTTAGCCCACCTCAGCTCATAACACATTCCGTTACCTCCCGTGCTGCCTGCCCCTTTCTTTCCTTGACCTTGGGGCTTACGCCTATCAGACTTCCAAGGCAGTCTGCAGCCAGGCCGCTATGTCCTCCATGACCTGCTGTCTGTCCGATTCATTTAAAATTTCATGCCGATCTCCGGGATAGAGCTTTAATTCCAGCTTCTTCATTCCCGCTGCTTCCATTGACTGAAAAGCCGCCTTTACACCTTCCCCGTAGGCGCCTACAGGATCCTCCTGACCGGATACCACAAGGGTGGGAAGCTCTGCCGGAAGCTTTGAGAGATTCTCCTGGAAAAAGAGCCTGTTCACCAGTTCAAACAATGCCTCATAGCCATTCACCGTAAAAGGAAAACCACAGAGAGGATCGATCCGATACCGGTTCACCACTTCCTCATCCTTACTGAGCCAGTCGCTCTCCGTTCTGGGATTGGGAATTCTGTCATTATATTTACCCATCACCAGCTTATCCAGGGTACGGCTGAGATGCTTTTCCCCATAAATCCGTCCGATGCACCTTGTCAGAGCCCTGACAAAGGTCACAGCAGGCTTTTTCTCCATACCGGTTCCCATGATGATGGCCGCCTGAATACCGGTGCCATAGCGACAAAGATAATTCCTGAGGATATAGGAGCCCATGCTGTGCCCTAAAATGGCAAAGGGCAGACCGGGATACTGAGCCTGAACAGTCTTCTTCAGCCGATGCACATCCCGCACTAATACCGTGGCGGGATCCATGCTGCATAAATAGCCGTAGCTTTCCCCTTCCGGTACGGAATGTCCGTGTCCCAGATGATCCTCCCCCGTCACCACATACCCTTTCCCGGTGAGGAATTCCGCAAATTCCTCGTACCGATCCATGTACTCCGACATGCCATGCACGATCTGTACCACTCCTACGGGTTCCCCCTCCGGGAGATACTTAACAGAATAAAGCTTGTGAACGCCGTCTCTGGAATCGATGGTAAATTCTTCTTTCCTCATAAGCAACCCCCTTTTCTGTGAAAAACCACATGCTACCCCATTACAAATTATATCAAATATTCCCGGTATGCGCAACACATAAATCCGCCGCCCGAATGCGGTCTTGTTACTTTTTCAAGTATCCGCCGGAATAACCTGAACTGTTCATGTCCTGGCCTAAGCTATGCCGAATGAATATTACAGCCAATAACGCAAGTAAGGGGCGGAGCCCGGAAATCCGGTATCCGCCCCTTAACCTGCTATTCATGTCATATTTCCGATCCCATGCGCTGCCCCAATACCTTGCAGTCTTCGGCTTACCAGGCATTCCCCGGTCTGTTTGATCAGCAAATCTCCGCACCTGCGGGCATGTCTGCTTCCGGCTTCATCAAAGCCAGCTTTCCATCCGCATCCTCCGCGCAAAGAAGCATACCCTGGCTCTCCAGCCCGGCCATCTTTCTGGGTGCAAGATTTACCAGAACCATCACTTTCTTGCCCACCAT